>JALOON010000038.1 GCA_025454405.1 Oscillatoriaceae cyanobacterium Prado104
AAGGACTGCGGTGACGTTGCAACCCAATCCACATTTAATACTTCGCACAGAAGGCGGCAATCGCTATTTGCCGCTGATAGGCAGCAATTGCTGGACAGTAGGACGGAACGATGACAATAGTTTTGTGCTTACCGATCGCTGGATTTCCCGCAACCACGCGATGTTGCAGCAAATGGAGACAGGAGAGTTCTACCTGATCGATTTGGGAAGCCGCAATGGTTCTTTTGTCAACGGACGGCGGGTAAGCATTCCTGTCACGCTGAGAAACGGCGATCGGCTGATTTTCGGTCAAACAGAGTTAGAATTCTACCACCCATCCGCCAGCCGGCGGCTCGAACGGACCCACGATACAAACTCGGAAGATTTTACAGCAACTTTGACGGTTCGCAGCCTGATCAGCGTGATGGTAATGGACATCCGAGACTTTACAGTTTTGACCCGGCAGCTAGACGAAACTGTCCTGTCAGAAGTGATCGGCAGTTGGTTCCGCAGGGCAGGAAACATTATTCGAGAACACGGTAGCTGGGTGGACAAGTATATTGGCGATGCAATCATGGCTGTGTGGTTTCACAAACCTACTGGTGTCAGTCAAGAAGAAATGAGGCGGATTTGTAAAGCTTTGAGCCAACTGCACAAAGCAACAGACGAACTCAGCAAGCGCTATCCCCTGCCTTTTCCGCTGCGAGTCGGTGCGGGAATTAATACGGGCTATGCGATGGTGGGCAATTCCGGCAGCAGCGACCGATCGGACTATACTGCCTTGGGAGATACCGTCAACGCAGCTTTTCGGCTGGAGTCCTGCACCAAACAACTAGGCAAAGACATCGCCGTGGGAGAAACAACCTACAAATACCTTAAGGAATTGGGAGCTGAGGATGCCTTCGAGGAGTACACCGTTGCTTTGAAAGGTTACGACACTCCCAGTGTCACCTACGGCACTAGCTTTCCCGAACTAGAAACTTTTCTTAAAACCGACAGCGAGAGTTGATGGGGTGTTAGGTGGTAGGTGGTAGGTATGAGCTGGAACAGACTAAGCCTGAAACCAAACACCTACTCACTTTAACTAAGGATGGGGGTTTGAGTTCAGCTCTAAGTCCCGTGCCACCATATTTTTTACCTAAAACACATTGTGCTGTTATTGTCAATATCTAAGTTCCGGAAAATTTCACAGTCCAAAGTTCGTTAGCGATTTCCCCGATCGAGTGCATAGCTGAAATGGTAGTCTCTAAATGAATGCTGTGTATTAAATTTGGGAGACAAAACTTCATGAAACGATTGGGTCGTCTGTTGGCAGTATTAACCTTAGTGCTGGGCTGCTTGGCATGGGGCGGTGGCCAAAGCGCGATCGCTGCAAACCTTAGCAGTCTGACATTGCCCTCATCCTCGCTCGTAGCCGCCGTTGATGCCTCATCTAGAACCAATCGGGCCGACGAAAAGCTGGCCACCGAATTCGGCAAAAAACTCGATCTCAACAACAGCGCTGTTCGCGACTTCCGAGTGTATCGAGGGATGTATCCCACTCTAGCTGCAACAATCATTAAGAATGCTCCTTACGAAAAAGTTGAGGACGTACTTAAAATTCCCGGCCTGACTGAGGCTCAGAAAAAGTTGCTGCAAGCTAACTTGGACAACTTCACAGTGACGGATGTTGAATCAGTTTTTATTGAGGGAGACAACAGATTAAACAACGGTTTGTACGACTAGATCGAGAAGGAAGAAGGAAGAAGTAAGAAGGAAGAAGGAAGAAGAATTCCTTGTTGCTTTAAATTTCAAGCTTTTTCTTTCTATAAAATCAGCGTATTTTGAAAGCAGAAGTCAGGCGGCAAAAAGCAGAAAATTGTTCTAGATTGCAGCCAGCGACTTCTGTTTTTTATTTCAACAAGTTCGCTTTGAAATTATCGTCACTACGAACAAATCTTATTGCGGTCGATCGACCGGACAAGATATAACTCCCCGGCATAAATGCACGGGGATTTTTTGAGTGAAAATTAGGGATGGTGCATCGGAGTCTAATTCTTTTCGCGATGGTCAAACACCGCCTACCGATTCTGCTTTTTGTCTGAGCTTAAGTTCATCGCTACTTTTCGTACTTTGAGTCTACCAGATCGAGCTGTGCAAAGCGGGCAAAAAACTGACGCTATACTTGAGAATTAAGGCCGTCCTGTAAGGACGGGATTTTCAATCCAGTTCTCTGATAAGATAATATTAAAACCACCTTTTTAGCGGGCTAATGACCGATCGATTTGACGTATTAGTTGTAGGTGCTGGCGCGGCCGGTTTGTACACCGCACTTTGCCTTCCAGAACACTTGCGGGTGGGCTCGATCAATAAAAATACCCTGCCTGTTTCTGCTAGCGATTGGGCTCAAGGGGGGATTGCAGCCGCGATCGCCCCTGAAGACTCCGCAGCGCTGCACTTTCAAGATACGCTAGCGGCAGGTGCCGGTTTGTGCGATGTTGATGCCGTGAAATTTTTGGTCGAACAAGCCCCTGCTTGCATTGACTCCTTGGTAAAAATGGGAGTTGCGTTCGATCGCGCGGGCGCAGATTTGGCCCTCACCCTCGAAGCCGCGCATTCCCGCCGCCGGGTGCTCCACTCCGCCGACACTACGGGCAAAGCAGTTGTGAGCACGCTGACGGCAAAAGTATTGAGCCGGCAAAATATTCAAATCATCTCCCCCGCTTTTGCCCTAAGTTTGTGGCTAAATCCCGAAACAGGTTGCTGTCAGGGGATTAGCGCGATTTGCGGCTCGACTGTCAAGTGGTTGAAAGCATCAGCGGTAGTGCTGGCGACAGGCGGCGGCGGACAGGTATTTGCTCAAACAACCAACCCGCCAGTGAGTACCGGCGACGGAGTGGCGATTGGGTGGCGCGCCGGGGCGCTGCTGCGGGATTTGGAATTCGTGCAGTTTCACCCTACAGCTTTGAGTCAAACAGGGGCACCTCGGTTTTTGATCAGCGAAGCGGTGAGGGGAGAAGGCGCTCACTTGGTAGACGCCAAGGGATATCGGTTTGCTTTTGACTATCACCCAAACGGGGAACTTGCCCCCCGAGATGTTGTCAGCCGCGCAATTTTCCGGCACTTGCAGAAGACTGGGGAACCTAACGTGTGGCTGGATTTGCGCCCGATCGCGCCCGATCGCCTGCGCCACAGATTTCCGAATATCATTCAAGTATGCGCGGATTGGGGTATCGATGTTTTTTCCGCACCGATACCGGTGACGCCCGCAGCCCATTACTGGATGGGAGGGATTGTCGCTGACAAGTTCAACCAAACTTCCATTCCGGGTTTGTATGCGGTGGGAGAAACGGCGAGTACGGGAGTTCACGGGGCCAACCGTTTGGCGAGCAATTCCCTGCTGGAATGTTTGGTTTTTGGGGCGCAAATGGGGCTGTTGCAGGTAGCAGAGGGACAGCTTTCAGCAGCAGTAACAGAGGAAAGAGTTGCGGAAAGAGCAACCAAATCGATCGGTGTTTGGGAAATCGTGGCAATCGAAAAGTTGCGGGAACAACTGCCTAATTTGGTGTGGCAAAGTGCGGGAATTTGTCGCGGAGAGGCACTATTGGCAAGCGCGATCGATCGAGTTGAAATTTGGCGGCGAGAATTTGCCTCCTTACCCTTGAGTCAGACTTTACTAAATTTACAACCCGAAAAAACTCTTGATTTCTCACCTGCCGATAAGTACACCAGCATGATGTTGCGCAATTGGGGCGAAGTTGGCAATTTATTAGATATTGGCTACTTAATTCTCAAAAGTGCTGCCTTTCGCACCGAAAGTCGAGGTGGTCACTACCGACTTGACTATCCCCTCACCGAACCCGATTGGTGCAGGCACACTTTAATTCAGAACGATCGTTGGTACAAATCTGCCTGCAACTGTTAGGAGTGCCAGGGCGATCGAGCGTTGAAAAAGTTGGCATTAAGGCAACGGGCATTCAGCTATTTTGCCTCTCAGTTGTATATTGCTCGTTCCCCATCAAAAATCATCAAATTTTCTCCCCCTTTTTCGCTCACACATCACATCAAATCTTTCCGAGCTCATAGCTCAGCGCGTGCCCGTACCGTCATTTGTTGCAGGGTTGCCGTTGGGAGTGGGTTCGTATTTTTTGGCGCGATTCTCAACTTTAGAATCTGCCGAAGTTTGCCGCGCTACTCGGCTTTGTGTTGAATTTTGGGAGTTGTCGGTTGAGTAGCCGTTCGTTGTCGAGTTGCTCGCAATTCTCGCAGCAAATGCGCCACCGGTATTTAGCAAGCTAGCAGCCAGCGTTGCTGTTGTTGTGAGCTGAACCAAAGTACGCAGGGTTTTCATAGCCTTCATTAGTCACCGCAATAGATGCTCCTTACTTACAACCCATTATATCTGTGAAATTCCGTAGATACACTGATATCTTTACATTTGCTTTAATAAATTTTCGTAAATTTTCGTAAACTCTTTAAATATAAGCTTTCTAGCGATTGAGATCCTGTTTTTGGTTTTACTTTTAGGGAGCGGAATATTGTTGAACTGTGAGGATCTAATTTATATAGATATGTTTCCCGCAGTTGGGAACAACCCTACAGGGTGCAATACAACCAGATGGGGTAAAATACTTAAGCATTGCCACCCTTCAAGGTAGAAGCAAGCATTAAAAGTTAGTAGTGCGGACTTAAGTCTGCACTACTAACTGTTTTGATTGCGGTCAATAGACCGGACATGATAGGAGGATCGATTATTGACAAATATCAATAAAAATGATATTGGTTTTTACCTAATTCTTTAGCGCGATACATAGCGGAATCGGCATTTTTAATCAAAACATCTGGTTGTGCAGCATCAATTGGATACAAACTAATACCGATACTTGTAGTTACAGAAACCACATGTTCTTCCAAGAGAAAAGGCTGGACGATCGCGTCTCTAATTTTTTCAGCAACCTTTGCAGCGTCCGATTTTCCGGGGATTCCGGGCAAAATGACGGTGAATTCGTCGCCGCCCAAACGCGAAATTGTGTCGCTCAACCGCAAGCATCCTTTGAGCCGATCGGCAACTGCCTTAAGCAGTAAATCGCCTGTATTGTGTCCGAGAGTATCGTTAATTAACTTAAACCCATCTAAATCTAAAAACAATAAAGCTACTAACTCATCGTTCTGAGATGCTTTTTCTAAAGACTGATTTAAACGCTCGTAGAACATTTGGCGGTTGGGCAAACCCGTAAGAGCATCGTGATAAGCTTGGTGGCTGAGTTCGGCATTCTTTTGTTTGAGCGCTTCTTCCAAGCGCTTGCGCTCGGTAATATCTCTGATAACTCCGACTAAAAATAAGTTGCCAGCAGCATCTTTGTGGAGCGATCTTTTAGTGGCAATTAGATGCGTAACTCCGTGAGCGTCAGTAAAATTTTCTTCGTTTTCTAACTGTTTGTTGGTTTGCAATACTAATTCATCGAGCTGCCAAAATACCTCAGCTTCCTCCTGGGGAAATAAATCGTAATCCGTCCGGGAAGTTAAAATATCTAAAGGGTAGCCGATAAACCGACAGAATGCCTGATTTAAAACTACGTGGCGGTGGTGTTTATCTTTCACAAAAATCGGGTCAGGAATTGTATCGATTAGCGATTGTAAAAATTCCTTAGATTTTTTTAATTCTTCTTGCAAGTGAGCCAGATAACCGACAACAGCGCAGCCAGAACCCAACAAACTGAGGATCGGTGGAATTAAAGGCAACCACCAACCAAGTAACAAAGCCAAGTATAAAAATACACTTAAAACCAGGGAAACGCTCACCAAACAACAGGTCGATCGACCGATCGATCGCAGCTTCCAGCTAACACTTGCGCCCGCCCAAGACCAAAGTAAAATCCACAACCACTCAGCAGCCTCAGGCCAGACATGAATACCCCCGCGCCCATCAAGGGCAGCACTCACAATTTGGCTTAAGAAATGAGCCTGAAGTTCGACTCCAGATATTTGCCGGGGAGGACCGAACAAACTGCGACTGTAAGCAGTTTGATGAAAATCTTTGAGGCTAGTTGCAGTCGAACCGATTAACACCAAGCGCGATCGCAAAACATCGACTGGCACTCTGTTCGAGAGTAAATCGCTCATAGAAACAGTGCGAAAACTGCCAGCCGGACCGCGCAAGTAAGCCAAAATTTGATAGCCGCGGCTGTCCGATCGAACGTAAGCGCCGTCGTTAGCTTGAAACTGCCGAAACACCCCCTTACCCAACTGCAAGTATTTAGGATTGACTTTCGCAGCTTCAGGGATAATACCTTCGTTTTCCAGATAAAGTAAAGCTAGTTGCAAGGCAAAACTTTTATGGGTTTTACCATCTCCCGGCCAAGAGTAAAGCAAAGTTCGGCGGACTTTACCGTCAGCGTCTACCACAACATTATTGAACCCGATGCGATCGAGCTTGTCGAGTACTGGAGGCGGCCGAACTCCGATCCTGGTTTCGTCAGGCATCAACTCAATTCCTACTAAATTAGGAATAGTTTTAAACGCTGTTAGCAATTCGCTATTTCCCGGTGGAGTTGGCAAATCGCGGTAGATGTCGAGACCAATTGCTCGCGGTTGGGCAGCATTGATTTTCTGCAGCAACTCGGCCAATGTAGCATCAGAAATTGGGTAGCCGTATTTTTGCAAATCCGCTTCATTAATTTCTACAATTGCGATGCGCGAGTCAATTGCTTCGGGCGGCCGCCAGCGCACGAATCGATCGAAAGCTGCCCATTCCCAAAACTGCAAAAATCCGAAGCAGCGCAGTAAAATAACTGTGCTGGCAACAACGATCGCAGTAATCAATACTTGGCGTTCTCGATCGAGCCATTTTTTGAGAGTTGGTCTCTTATTTTTGTAGTTTTTGTTTGGCTGGTTGAGCATTCAAACCACCATAGAATTTTAGATTTTAGATGTTAGATTTTAGATTTTTGGTTTGGGACGAGGGGCATTGTTCATCGTTGCGGAGTGAATTGCGATCGTCCTGTTTGGCTCCCTGACTGATACCGAGTCTCGATTTTAAATTTTAGACGATCTAATAATTTTTGGGTTGTGCACTGCGGGCGATCGCCCTCCAACAGCCCTATAGTCGATCGATACCTCCTGTCTGGGCTGCTTGCTTGACACTTCTGGTGTTACCTTCCGGACAGAGCAACGATTTTTCGGATAATTGGGTTTTTTGCCTGCATCCCGATTGGACTTACCTGCAAAATTCCTGGTAAATTAACTTAGCTTGCGTAAATAAAATATAAAAAAATTTCATTCCTTTTAGAAATATGTTAAACTACCGCATCAAACAAGGTAGATTCTTCCGTTTCTAAAAACCTAATTTTGCTTCGTTCGGCGGGCGCAAAACAAATACTACTATTTTAAATCCAATGTTAAATCAGCTTAAAAAAGTTTAAGTAAAAAATCGTAGAGATACAGCATTTTTCAGGTATGTGAAGTACAGAGAAACCCGGTTTCGCCGAAGTTACTGGGTTTGGAGGTGTGTACCTCATAAACCTGCAATCTGCTGTATATAGCGATCGCAAATAATTTGTAAATATCTTGCTCTCTCCCCTTATTAAGGGGAGGGTTGGGGTGGGGTCAAAAAATTTACAAATGATTTATGACTGCTATAGATTAGTTTAGGAATGTAAATAACGAGCGATCGAGATAGAATATTTACAGTAGATTGGATGCAATTTTAGATAGCAATTTTAGATAGCAATTTTAGATTTTTTGAACTCATAAAAAGCTGAGAATCCCCGGACGGTATCGCGCCGGGGATGATGTCACCGAGACTATTCTGCTGCTGCTGCTTCTGCTTCTTCTCCAGCACCGGAACTAGCTCCGAGCACGCTTACCACTACTTGATTCGGTTCGCCGACAGCTACTACTCCAGCGGGCAATACAAGTTCGTGAATGTGCAGCGCATCGCCTACATTTAAATTAGAAATATCTACTTCAATTGCTTCTGGAATGCTGTTGGGTTTGCATTTAACTGCTAGCTGCGTCATCACCGTATCTAAGATACCGCCTTCTAACTTAACGCCTGCTGCTTCACCTGCAAAATTCAGCGGCACTTCAACCTCAATACTATCTTGAGATCCCACAGCAAAAAAGCTGAGGTGGTAGGGATGTCCTTTCCAGGGATGAACTTGAACTTCCCGAAGGAGGGTTTTGCCGCTCCAAGAAAGGTCGGGTATGCTGAGGTCAATTAGGGTGTTGTTGACGACGTGCTTTTTGAGGAGAGTTTCCACCGTTTTGGCTTTGACGGTGAGAGCAACTGATTCAGCGCCTTTGTGCCCGTAAAGCACGGCGGGAATCAATCCGGAGCGGCGGAGGGCATTGGGTTTGCTGCCTTCAGCCCGCTTTTGACATTCTACTGCGAGTTCCATTGTCTGATGTTCGGTTTATTGCTTTCACATTTTATCAGAAGTGCGAACGGGCGATCGAGGGATTTTAGATTTTAGATTTTAGATTTTAGATTTTAGATTTTCAATAGATTGTAGATTCTCAGGCAAGCGGGCGATCGAGCGATTGTAGATTGTAGATTGTAGATTGTAGAAGGAGCATCACCAAGTTTGACAAAGACGGGCCGTGCCTGGTAGCGAATAGATGGAGAAGTTAGCCTGCATCATAAATTTTGAGATAAACTGAGGGCTGCTTGTTCAGATCGACTTTTCTATGCTTATTCCAAACGCACAGAATGCTGTTGTTGATATTCGTAAACTTCGTGACTACTGCCTCAATTCAGAACACGACGATGGCAAACATAAAGCGCGACTTTTTTCATCAATTCTTGGGATAACCCCTGACAATGCTGAAGAATTGCGCCAAATTTTGCTTGAAGTCATTCAAACTCACGAAGCTCTGTTAGGGAGGCGAGATAGATTCGGGCAACGCTACACCCTAGATTTCACGATTGAATAGCAAAATAGAAGTACAACTCTTCGGAGTGGCTGGATTATTGAGCATGATTCGGAGATTCCCAAATTAACAACCTGCTATCCTTTGTAGTGCTTGGAGGTAATAAAAGTGGCAAAGAATATAATTAAATTACTAGATGTCGTTGCCTTGACTGTCGATCTGTCTGAATACAACCTGTGGCGCGGACAAGTGGGGACAGTGGTTGAACTGTTAGCTGATGGTACAGCGTTTGAAGTTGAATTTAGCGATCGCAACGGGCGCACTTATGAGTCTGTCGGATTGTATCCAGAGCAAATCATGGTGTTGTACTTTGAGCCTGCATCACCAGAGATTAAACCCGAAATGGTTACAGCATAAATGGAGCCATAAATTGCGGGGTAACAACTAATTTTTTTAACAAAAATCGATTGCCAAGCATCCGCACGCGATTTCTAATCAACGTTTATCAGCCTTTATCTGTTTGATATACTCCCCGGCCTAAAAGGCGCGGGGATTCTTGACACTTCATTCGGCAACTTTTTAGATTGCTTGCAGCAAGCTAGAGCATCATTCCATGCTACCCGGACGCAACCAAACAATCGGGCTAAGCCTAGCTTTTGTTGGTCTGTTGGATAAAATCGGTATCTGTACCTTGCTTTCATGGAGTGTGTTACTATTGGTCTGTTCTATCTTAGATTGGTCTACAGGCAATGTCAACTAGATTCCGTAAAGAAAGGCATTCTGTTACAGACTTGTTAATTCATTAAAGAACAAGAAAAGCCGGCCACTGAAGAAGGGGTTTTCAACCCATTTTTCTGATAAATCTGCGGTTGCCCGATCGAACTCAATTAAATTCGCTGGAGGTAGTGATAATTTTCATTTTCCACGCACTTCAGCAATTCCAGCAATTTCCTCAAACGGTATGTTTCCTCTTGATACTGTTCTTTGCTAGGATAATCACCCAATTTAGTAAGAACTGCATCGCTTTCACTGACGATCGATTCGCTGAAAAATTTCTTAAACTGCTGGCGAATATCTCGATTTAATTCAACTAAAGGCAGAATTACATTTTCTTCATCTATGTAAATTTCAGTGTCGATCGATTCTCCACCTATTTTTGCAAAATCTAATTTAGCTAACCACTCGTAAGTAGCTGCTGTTATTCTTACACTATTTGACGGTTCGCCGTTGGCTGAATAAAAACTAATGTCAAACATTGGGATTACTCCTGCTGTTAAGCATTCTCGCTCAAATCACCCGCTGAAGGTATTGATAGTTTTCGTTTTCCACGCACTTGAGCAAATCTAGCAATTTTCTCAAACGGTAAGTTCCAGCTTGATATTGTTCTTTCAACGGAGAATCCCCTAGTTTGGCAAGGACGCTATCGCTTTCCCAGATAATTACATCACGAAAAAAATTTCTGAACTGCTGGCGAATATCTCGATCTAACTCCACTACAGGCAACTTTTCATCTTCACCATCGATCGAAATACTTCTGGTAACAGATTTGCCGATTTTGGAAAATTCCGATTTCGCCAACCATTCGTAAAAATCTTCAGACATTTCGACATAATAGTGCGGCAGATCGGTTTTCAATGTATAAAAAACAATATCTAACACGATATTTCCTCCCACAAAACTCGCGAATCATCTTAAAATCATCTGCGTTTATCTGCGTTTATTTGCATAAATCTGCGGTTGCCTTCTCTATCAAAAATTCATGCAAAAAGTTTCAGGATGCACTAGACAGCAGCAACTACAGGCGTGCCGTCAGCCGATAACAAAGCTCGTTTCGGGCCGTGAATCGGGTCTTCGACAATGATAGTTTGGTCGCGACTGGCACCGAGAGAAACGATCGCGATCGGCACTGCCATCAATTCTGCCAAAAACTTTAAATAATTCAGTGCTTTTTCGGGCAAATCTTCTAAATTGCGGCAATCTTCCGTTGACTGTTTCCAACCGGGAACTGTTTCGTAAATCGGTTTGCAGCGCGCAAATATCCGGGAACTTTTGGGGAAATCTTCGCAGCGTTTGCCGTCTATTTCGTAGGCAACGCAGACTTTAATTTCGTCCAATTCATCCAATACATCCAATTTGGTAATTGCCAAACAATCGAGGCCGTTGGTGCGGACTGCGTAGCGGCCGATTACTGCGTCGAACCAACCGCAGCGGCGTTTCCGGCCGGTTGTCGTGCCGAATTCCGCGCCCCTCTCGCCTAAAATTGCGCCAACTCCATCCACCATTTCTGTGGGGAAAGGTCCTTCTCCGACGCGGGTTGTATAAGCTTTTGCCACGCCGATTACGCGATCGATCGCTGTCGGTCCGACTCCGGTTCCCACGCAAGCGCCGCCCGCGATCGGATTGCTGGAAGTAACGTAAGGATAGGTGCCGTGATCTAAGTCTAATAAAGTTCCTTGCGCGCCTTCAAACAGAATGTTTTTTCGCTTTTGAATTGCGTCGTAAATTTTCAGCGAACTGTCTGCTACGTAAGGCCGCAAACGTTCTGCATAAACCGCGTATTCATCAATTACCTCTTGCGGATTCAGAGGCGGCAGATTGTAGAGTTTTTCCAGAATTGTATTTTTCTGGGCGATCGTCCATTCTAGCTGTTCTCGCAGCCCTTCGAGGTCCATCAAATCCAGCATCCGAATTCCCGTGCGATCGGATTTATCGGCGTAGGTAGGACCGATACCGCGCCCCGTCGTCCCGATTTTGTAACTGCCCCGTTCCTGTTCCGATGCCACATCAATTAATCTGTGGTAGGGCATGGTCACGTGGGCCGTTTCGGAAATAATTAAATTTGCAGCGGAAATATTTAGTGTCTCTAGCTGGTCGAGTTCTTCAATTAAAACTTTGGGGTCGATAACCGTGCCGCAGCCGATGATACACTCTGTATCAGGGTAAAGAATCCCCGACGGAATCAGGTGCAGCTTGAAGGTTTGACCGCTGACTACTACTGTGTGGCCTGCGTTGACGCCACCTTGGTAACGCACGACGAGATCTGCTGATTTGCTGAGCAAATCGGTAATTTTGCCTTTTCCTTCATCGCCCCACTGGGCGCCGATTACTACTACGTTAGCCAAGGATTTTTCAGGGTACGCTCGGGTTGACACAAACTTCGATTATCTACGGAGTTTGCGCGACTGTCAAATTAATTTTTGTTAATATTATTGAAGGAAGAAGGAAGAAGGAAGACGGAAGAAGGAAGAAGGAAGAAGGAAGAAGGAAGAAGGAAGAGGGAAGAAGGAAGAAGGAAGAACTAAATATTCTCCCATCCCCCCCCTCGCCTCTCTCTCCCCTCTCCCACTCTCCCCCTCTCCCTCTCTCCCCATCTCCCCTCTCCCCCCATCTCCCCCTCTCCCCCTCTCCTCATCCCCACTCTCCTTAAAGGGAAAAATATGAGTTTACACGCTGAGTTGCACCGCCACTTGGGCGGTTCTGTGGTTCCTCGGGTTTTGTGGCGCTATTTCGATCGCCACAATGCTGAGATAGCTAATCGGTTTCAGGATTACTCGGATTTTGAGGATTTTTACACTCGCCCGCGCAATACTCTTGAGGAGTATTTGGAACTGCACACTCTGGTAGAAAGCGTGCAAACTGTTGATACTTTGCCTTATTTTATCTATCGGTTGATCCGGGGTGCTTATGTATTTGAAAATTTGGCTTATTTAGAATTGCGTTACACGCCTTATTTGCGCACTCCCGAACATTTGCCGCAGTCCGATCGCATCGATTTGATGTCAGAAATTGTGGAGGTTGTGGGCAAGGCAAGCCGGACTAGCGATTGTCCGATTGTGACCAGTCAAATTTTGTGCATGCACTCGCGTTTGCCCTATGAAGTAAACCGGGCGATCGTGGATTTAGCGGCCGAGATGCGAGAATATATCTGCGCGATCGATCTGGCCGGGGGCGATGCTTGTATTGGCGATCGGCTGGATGAATTTGTAGGATTGTACGAGTATGCAAGGTCGATCGGGATCAAAACCACCGGCCACCTTTACGAAACTAATTCTGGTTGCTATCGGGAACTGCTGCCTTATCTGATGCGCATCGGTCACGGGATTCAAATTCCGTTAAAATATCCAGAGTTGCTGCCTGAGGTTGCTCGCAGGGGGCAATGCTTGGAAGTTTGCCCGACTACATATCTGAAAACGGGAACTTTGGAGGATATGCGCGATTTGAAAACAGTGTTCGATCGGTGTTTTGAGGCAGGTGTAGATATTGCGATTTGCACTGATAATGCGGGATTGCACAACGTGCGGCTGCCCTTCGAGTACGAAAATTTATTGACCTTAGATATTATTGATTTCCGACAGTTGCAAGCTTGTCAGGAAGCAGCTTTCCGCCACGCTTTTGCCTGGCCTTACGGCGATCGACCAGTTAAAATGCTGTCTGGTTTGTTGCAGCCAGAACTTGCAATTTCCACTGTCAGTTAATCGGAGGATGGTAACGGTGGTTATCTAAATGTAGGGTGCACATTAGGGTGCGCAATGCGCACCTTACAACGATCGATCGATTTTCGATTTTTGAGTCGAAGATTGAATATTTTAGATTGTCAACTGTCAAACCTTCGGCAAGCTCAGGGCTAGCTGTCAACTATCAACTATCAACGATCGACTATTTTAAATTGGATGCCGAGGCATGAAATTTAAGCGCGCAAGCCTAACCGTTAAGCTTTCTACGGTTTTTTTGTTGATGTCGCTAGCGACTGTAACTGTTGTGGGGTATTTTGCCTGGGCTAGAACTAAAAATGAATTAAAGCGGCTGGCATTCAATCAGCTAAGCATTGCTGCTTCTCTCAAAGAAGGCGAACTAGATCGCTGGTTTGACGACCAAAGGCGGGTTTTTCTGCTGATTAATAACTCGCCAGAATTTCAAACTTCCGCACAGAAACTGCTAACCCAGCCACCGTCCAAACGGGAATATAAAACAGCCTACATGCTTCTGGACGAATATTTGCAGCAAGCAGCAGAACTTCAGCCAAACTTGCAAGAAATTTTTCTACTTAATAATAGCGGTCAAATTATTGTTTCTACTAAGAAATTGCGCGAAGGCAGTTATGAAACAACATCAAATTTTACGCAGTTGGGCAACAACAGTGAATTTGTCCCGACTTTTTATACCTCAACCCTAACGGGAAATCCGACAAGTACTTTGACTGTGCCGGTGTTCGATCGAAATAATAATGCGATCGGATTATTGGCAACTAATTTGAGTTTAGAGAGAATAGATAGCATTATTCGGGAACGCACTGGTTTAGATAAAACTGGTAAAACTTATTTAGTAGGAAATTTCGCAGGCAAGTATGCGTTGATATCAGGAACAAATGCCGGAGAACGAGAATCATCCGCGGAGGTTCGCAGCGAGGGAATCGACAAAGCCGCGAGGGGTCAAGACGGCTCTGGACTTTACTTGAATTATGAGAAAATACCTGTAATTGGAGTATATCGCTGGCTGGACAAGCGCAATTTATCTTTGTTGGCGGAGATGCACCAGGACGAGGCTTTTGCACCAGCAAATCAACTAGCTTTAGCGATTGTAGGAGTGGGATTGGCGGCGGCGGGAATGCTAGCTGTAGGAGTGTATTTGATGCGAATTTCGGAACACAAAGCGGAGGAATTGGAGCGAACTTTGCGAGAACTCAAAAAAACTCAATCTCAACTCATTCAAACGGAAAAAATGTCGGGTTTGGGGCAAATGGTGGCTGGGGTAGCCCATGAAATTAACAATCCCGTCAATTTTATTCACGGCAATCTTTCTTATGCCAGTCAATACAGTAAGGATATTATCAGTTTAATGAAGCTTTACCAGCGGGAATACCCTGTACCTCCGCCTCACATTCGATCTTGGGCGAATGAGATCGATCTGGAATTTATCGCAGCAGATTTGCCAAAAATATTGAGTTCGATGTCTTTGGGAACTGAACGCATCCGCCAGATTGTTTTGAATTTGCGAAATTTTGCCCGCCTTGATGAATCGGATATGAAAAAAGTTGACATTCATGAAGGAATTGACAGCACTCTGATGATTTTGCAGCACCGTTTGAATAACAGCAATTCACAAGTGAGGGAAATTAGTGTCGTTAAAGAGTACGGTCATTTGCCGAAAGTGGAATGCTATCCGGGGCAGCTAAATCAAGTGTTTGCCAATATTTTTGGCAATGCGATCGATGCTTTGCAAGAAGCTGAAAAACACCGGGTTTTAAAAGAAATTGACGGGCCGCAGCCTGCGATTGTTATTGCTACTAAAATGAGCGAGGATAAATCGAGGGCGATCGTGAAAATTATGGATAATGGTATTGGTATATCCGATGCGGTTAAAAAGCGGATGTTCGATCCGTTTTTTACTACGAAGGAAGTGGGTAAGGGGACGGGTTTGGGACTTGCTATTTGCTATCAAATTGTCGTTGAAAAGCATGGAGGTAGCTTGAAGTGTTTTTCTGAACCTGGTAATGGGGCTGAGTTTTGGATTGAAATTCCGATCGATCGAAGTCATAGGTGAAAGAATAGTTGACAGTTGACAGTTGTTCGGGAGTTTTGAGTTTCTCGGGAGTTTTGAGTTTTGAGTTTTGAGTTGAAAGAGAGTTTTAAGTTTCGGGAGTTATGAGTTTTAAGTTTTGAGTTGTGAATTAAGAAGAGTTTAACTCACAACTCAAAACTCAACATTCAAAACTTTTTAAACTGCCTAAAAATATCAAATATCAAATATCAAATATCAAATCCCTCGATCGCGTTTTGTAAAATTATAATAAGCAGCGCTCTCTCGCCCCTCCCGTCAAGTTATATTTTGAAAGTAAAAGCATCAATATAAAAGGATAAAAAACAGTGACAAATCTCGACGCTTATTGGATGCCGTTCACAGCAAACCGCCAGTTTAAAGCCAACCCGCGATTGTTGGTAGCGGCAAAAAATATGCACTATAAAAGTCATGACAATCGAGAGATTCTTGACGGAACGGCGGGGCTGTGGTGCGTGAATGCGGGACACGGCCGCGAGACAATTGCTGAAGCCGTTCGCCAGCAAGTTTTGGGTTTGGATTATTCTCCGGCTTTTCAAATGGGACATCCGGCGGCTTTTGAATTAGCCGAACGTTTGGTAAAGATGATTCCGGGAAATTTCGATCGCGTTTTTTATACTAATTCTGGTTCGGAATCGGTAGAAACTGCGTTGAAAATTGCCATTGCTTATCACCGGGCAAAAGGTGAAGGAACTCGCCAAAGATTGATTGGTAGGGAACGCGGTTATCACGGCGTTAATTTTGGGGGAATTTCTGTCGGCGGTATCGGTATCAACCGCAAGTTTTTCGGCAGTTTGCTGGCTGGAGTCGATCATTTGCCCCACACTCATAATTTAGAACACAATGCTTTCAGCCACAAGCAACCGGAATGGGGATCGCATTTAGCAGATGAATTGGAACGAATTGTGGCTTTGCACGATGCGTCTAATATTGCCGCATTAATTGTCGAACCGGTTGCAGGTTCAACGGGGGTTTTGATTCCGCCAAAAGGTTATTTAGAAAAACTGAGGGCGATTTGCGACAAGTACGGAATTCTGCTGATTTTTGATGAGGTAATTACTGGTTTCGGGCGTTTGGGCGCGAGTTTTGCGACGGAATATTTTGGCGTAATTCCCGATATCGTAACGGTGGCAAAAGGGATAACTAACGGTACGGTTCCTATGGGTGCGGTATTCGTGCGGGAAGGCATTTACGATGCTTTTATGAACTGTCCCGAAAATTCGATCGAACTGTTCCACGGTTATACTTATTCCGGGCATCCCGTGGCTTGCGCTGCTGCTTTGGCAACGCTGGATATTTACGAGGAAGAAAAACTGTTCGATCGAGCTGATAAGATATCCGATTATTGGGAAAATGCGGTGCATTCTTTCAAGGGAGTGCGTCACGTAATTGACGTGCGGAATTTGGGACTTGTGGCGGGAATTGAGTTAGAATCGATCGCGGGTAAACCGGGAAAACGGGCTTACGATTGTTTTGTGAAGTGCTACGAAAATGGGTTGCTGATTCGCACTACGGGCGATATTATTGCTTTGTCGCCACCTTTGATTATTGAGAAGGAACATATCGATAAAATTGTGGAAATTTTGACGGGTGTTTTGCAGGATTTGGATTGAGATTAAAATCCTTGATAAATCTCGCTGTTACCTGAATCTAGATCCCCCTAAATCCCCCTTAAGAAGGGGGACTTTGAGCGCGCTTCGAGTCTTCTCCCTTCTTGTTTTTAGCTCGCTGTTGCCTGAATCTAGATCCCCCTAAATCCCCCTTAAGAAGGGGGACTTTAAGAGCGCTTCCGGTCCCCCCCTTTTTAAGGGGGGCTAGGGGGGATCTGAGTGTTATAATTACTGATAGCTGATAAACGAATGACTGATAACTATGGTACTTTTAACCGCAAAAATTTCCGCCAACGAGTTGGCAAATTTAGCCGTAGATTTAATTAAAAAAGCTGGATGCGAATACGGTGATGTGCGTTTTTGCAGTTACCGCAGCCAAAATCTTTACGCGCGCGATCGATCCTTAAGCAATCTCTCGGATAATGTAAGTTCGGGTTTTGGCGTGCGCGTACTTTTAGACGGCGCTTGGGGTTTTGCCGCCAGTCACGATAAAACGCCGGAAGAAGTCGCAAGAATCGTCGCTTTAGCTGTAGAAATTGCTAAGGGCAGCCGCTTGACTCAAAAGGAACCTGTGCGCTTGGTTCCCGTTGAAAAATATGTCGATACTTACGTTACTCCGATCGAAATCGATCCTTTTTCCGTCCCGGTTGCTGAAAAAGCAGAACTGCTGTTAAATATCAACGAACAACTGTTATCCTACGGCGATAAAGGCATCAAAAAAGCTATGTCTTTCCTGCGATTCAACCGCGAAGATAAGGTTTTTGCTTCTACCGAAGGTTCGCTGATCGAACAAACTATTTACCGCAGCTATCCAGGTTTTGGCTGCATGGCAATTGCTAACGGCGATGCCCAAACTCGCAATTACGAACGACCGCCCTTAAATATCGGTTACGAACATATTAACCCGGCAGATTTGCTGAGTCAAGTCGATCGAGTTGCCGCCGAAGCAATTGAGAAAGTTCACGCTCCGAAAGCGCCCGCTGGCATTTGCAAATCGCTGATTCTCAAGCCGACAAATTTGTTTTTGACGATTCACGAATCCGTCGGACATCCCACAGAATTAGACCGCGTTTACGGCTACGAATCTAATTTTGCGGGGACTAGCTTTGCGACTACAGATAAGTTAAATAAACTGCAATACGCCGCGCCTTGGGTGAACTTTAAGTGCGATCGAACTCAGCCTGCAGGTCGCGGTACGATGGGTTACGATGATGAAGGCGTTAAATCGCAAGATTGGTACGTCGTTAAAGACGGAATTCTTGTTGATTACCTCACCGATAGAGAAACAGCTTACCGCCTCGGAAGGGGCAGCAGTAACGGTGCTGCTTGTGCTGATAGTTGGTCGAGCGTGCCGATGGTAAGAATTCCCAATTTAGGATTGGAACCGGGGCCGGATGGGGGCAGCCATACTGCTACTTTGGATGAGATGATTGCCGATACGGAAGAGGGGATTTTAATTGACGGAATTGGCAGTTTTTCGATCGACCAACAGCGGCGCAATTTTCAATTCGGCGGCGATGCTTTCTGGAAGGTGGAAAAAGGTAAAGTTGTCGGAATGTTGAAGGATGTAACTTATCATTCAATGACAACGGATTTTTGGAATAAAATAGATGCGATCGGACCTGCTTCAGAGCGAGTTCAATGCGGTACGGATATATGCGGCAAAGGCGAGCCGATGCAGGTAGCACAAATGACTCATGCTTGCGTGCCCGTGCGAGTAAAAGACATTCAAATTGGTGGCGCAGCTTGAATAGAAAATAAATTCGTAGTGCGGACTAAAGTCCGCTCGTCCTTTGACTGTGACTCAATATTTAATAACAGGAGATGAGATTTCATTAGCTGGTATTAAAGTTGAGTCTGTAGTAAGGTGCGAGTCGATTTTTACTATCAACAAATCAATGTGCGATCGATTGTAATTGTTCGCGATCGCCCCTTGATGATGCACCATACCAGTTAATTTGCGATTTTCAGGGGCGATTTAATTTAGGGAGGAAATAAGGGCGATCGCGCACCATTCTCAACCAGCATTAAAAAACCAGATTTCTGACGACAAATATCGGCTTGGTTGCAGAGTCTTTGCCAGAAACCAGGTTTCTGAGATTGGTGCAAGATTTCAGATATTACATGCGTTCTGCGAATTTTTGCACAGCTTTTGGTGCGAAAGCAGCAACCAAAAAAACAGTTGTAAAGTATTTAGCATCAGAATCCTTGTCAGTCATTCCGAGTCCTCCAAATACGATCGCAGCAATCAGTGCAATAAAACTCATAGCACGCATTGTGGAGTATTTTCTATCATCATCCTGAAAAATTTCAGCTAATTCTTTGCCGCGATCGGCAGGATTGGGTTGAGTTTGAATATTAGTAGGATTTGTCATTCTCTTGACCTCATGAATACACAAAGTGGAACTTAATTTTTTAGAAACTAGCCCCGATTGACATATTGCGGGCGATCGAACCGATGGAGGGAATAAGGGCGATCGCGCGGCGGTATTGGTTACAGGCGATCGCATTTTTTACCTCAATTTTGTGAGATTTTGTGTCTGAATTATGGTAGATAAAATTCTACCCCAACCAGCAATATTTACAGCCCCCAGTCCACAACTAACAGGCGCGGATCGTACTTGCGGAGCAATTCCACAAGTTTTTTCAAATCATCAATTGTAGTAGCACACACGCATCCTTCACTGCCCGGACTGATACCACTTTGAATCCAGTTCCAATCTGCATGAAAGCCGAAGGCATCTCGACAGCCAATCTTTTTGAGCCGACAACTTTCGTAACGCTCTTGCGATTTAACAAGAGCTACCCATACAGGTCCGAGTCCATTTCCATTTATGGGGTGTGCAGCATGGTAATTGTCTTTGCCATCGGCCCAATCGATATCCGAAATGTAGTAATTGTCTTGTGGAATAGGTGCCAGATTGCCCGGTTGACTTTCCGGATCGTCCCACATTAAAAAGTTCTGAACACTCGGTACGCCAGAAATAACTTTTAATGAATCAACAACTACATTCCCTTGAGGATTTACGAAGTCGAGTTTGCACCATTCAAGCCCTGCGTAGGCTTCTTTTCGCGTGCGCGTGACGCGGCAGTATACACCTCCATCTATTCCAGATGAATTGACAGATATCTCTCCGCGCGCGCGCTTGAGAGCATTCTCTATAGCTCGCCAAGTTTCTGGACCTACTTTGCCATCAACTCGGCTGAGAACTTCGCGGGTTTGAAAAAGCTTGACTGCGCTATCAGTAATGTCAGTAAATTCGTTAGGTTGAGAACCCAAACGCAGAAATTTTAGTCCCGCTAAAGCGCAGTTGAGAATGTAACAATCTTCTCCAACAAGTCCTTTTTCTAGGGTACGATCGAACGGTAACGGTACGGAAGCAGGTTTGTAGGGCAATGTTTGCTTCGGCAGTTGAACCAACTCTGGAAGCTTTTTCGCAAAGCCTATTGTTAGGTCTAAACCTAGAAAACCATCGCGCCGAAATAATTTTTCTTCGTCGTTTCGACGGTCGATCAATCCCGGCAAAGCTCTTCTTGTGCCATTATCTTCACCGTGCACCCAACGATCGAATTGCTTGGCCGCTCCTTCATAATTGCCTTTGTTTAATTCTCGCAACAGAGTTGACTCGCCGAATGCGCCAATGCCGATGTTGTAAGTGAAAGAAACCAAGGCATCAAACATGCACTGTTTGAGTTTAAATTTGCACAAGCGATCGACATCTTCTGCTTTTTCTGCAACTTCAATTTGCAACCACCGCTCTGCTGCTTCTCGGGTGATAATATCACCCTCTAAAATCGGTCGGTGGCGATCCAAATGCTCGATCGAACCATAACCAATTGTCCAAATTCCAACAGGGTCTTGGTATGCTTGAATCCGTCCGTCAGGAAGCTCTTTATAGAGTCCTTCCCACTTTTTGATGAGTTCAAAGCATTCGTTAGAAGGTTTCATGTTTTTCCTCTAGTGTCAAAATCTTGAATTAGGTTTAACTTTGAACAGTCAGAACAACTTTTTCTCTATCTTGATTCAAAGAATAAACCACCCTGATTGACCTGCACGTGAGAAAAAGCGATCGGCTTTTGTCAGTTGGCGTTAATCGAGCGCAAAAAGCCACGCGCGATCGACAGTTGATTTGACTTAAACCAAGTTTTTTGCTGATATTTATACAGTAGCGAGTTGTTCTTGGAGCGCGTATAAGATAAACTAAGCTGTTCGAGTTAAATATAAAAATAAAAACTCTCACTAAATCTCAGTTAACCTAAGGAAATTTCAGCGAACTTCAGGTTATAATAAAAATTCCGGAAAATGTTTTTAAGCTTATGAATTTTGAAGAAGCGCTGAAAATTGCCGATGCAGCCGTATTTGCCAAAACAAACAGACACTTAAGAGATGTAGAAATAATTGTTCTGAGGGGGGCTTGGGAAGGCCAAAAGTATCATCAGATTGCAGAGGCTTCCAGATATACTCCCGAATACCTGATGCAAGATGTGGGTTCCAAGCTATGGAAGTTGCTTTCGGTAGCTTTAGGGGAAGAAGTCAGTAAAACAGACTTTAAAGCCGCATTTGAAAGACGATCGCGCTTGCAGTCGCAGACAGCAGCCCAGCCAATTGCACCTGCAATTTCTTCAGGAGTTACAACGAATTCTGTACGCCTAGACTGGGGCGAAGCGCCGGATGTCTCAATATTTTTTGGTCGCGACGCAGAATTAAATAAACTCGATCGATGGATACTGCGCGATCGATGCCGCTTGGTGGCACTTTTGGGTATGGGAGGTATCGGAAAAACCGCTTTAGCTGCTAAACTAGGAGCAGCAATTCAGGGTGAATTTGAATGTCTGATTTGGCGCAGTCTCCGCTACGCGCCTCGCTTGCCGGCAATCTTGACTGAGTTGAACGCATTTACAAGCAGTTCTCCAGAAACGCAACTTCCAACTACTTTAGGCGAGCAAATTTCTTTTTTGCTTAAAAGTTTGCGCGATCGCCGTTGTTTGCTAATCCTAGATGATTGGGAAGCGATTTTGCGATCGGGAGATATCGCTGGCTACTACCGAGAAGGTTATGAAGAGTACGGTCAACTCTTGCAACGCATCGGAGAACAACCGCATCAAAGCTGTTTGTTACTCCTATCGCGAGAAAAACCCGTAGAAGTTGCATCTTTAGCAGGTGAAACCTTACCCGTGCGTGCTTTCCCAGTTAAAGGCTTGCAACCAACAGATGCCAAAAATATTTTCTTTGTTAAAGGGTTTTCTGGATCGGAAAACGGCTTAGACGAATTAATCCAGCTATATCGAGGCAATCCTGCGGCACTGAAAATTACTGCTACCATAATTCAGGAGTTATTTAATGGCAATATCAGTCAATTTATCGATCAAAGTTCCTTAGTTATTGGCGATATTTTTGCCAATTTACTTCACCAACACTTTCAGCGGTTATCCGATTTAGAAAAAGATGCGATGTACTGGCTGGCGATCGAACAACAGCCGATTTCTTTAAGTCAATTGAAAACCAAATTATCAGCGGGCGTTTCTCGATCGGACTTTTTGAAAATATTGGAATCGCTGGCGAGGCGTTCCTTAATTGAGAAAGAAACTTACTCATCCGGCGAATCAAAGTTTGCGCTCGAACCTGTAATGATGAAATATGTCATCCAAAGGTTTATCCAAGCAATCTGCGAAAATCTTTTAGTTGCAATGCAATCGCAATCTACTGACAAGCTAGGGTTAATCGGCAGTCACGATTTATCTCAAGAACCAGAAATCGAGGACGATCGAATTACTCAGCCAAATCTTATCTTAACCAAAGTTCGAGAGCGTTTGGATTTGAGGGGGACAAAGAGCGATCGAATGCAGCTACAAGCACTTTTATCAAAAGTCCGCGACAGTCCTTCCCCAAAGCTGCAATATGCGGAGAAAAATCTTCTCAAGGTGTTAGGAGAAGCTGAAATATAGTGAGTCTAAATGATTTGAACCAAACATTTAGAATTCAGTTTTGGTGCATTGGTGTTAACTTAGTTTAAAAGGTAGTTAGAGATTGTTTGTAAGACTATTAAATTCAGATCCCCCCTAGCCTTAAGAAGGGGGGGACCGGAGGTACTTAAAGTCTTCCCTTTTTATCGGGGGACTGGATGTACTCAAAGTCTTCCCTTTTTACAGGGAGACTGAATGTGGACTGGATGCACTCAAAGTCCCCCTTCTTAAGGGGGATTTAGGGGGATCGAGACTCAGGTAAAAACGCGATTTCTCAGGAGATTCTATGGTTCCAGTTATTCATCGAGGCTTGTTGCTTCAAGGTAGTTAGAGATTGTTTGTAAGACTATTAAATTCAGATCCCCCCTAGCCCCCCTTAAGAAGGGGGGGACCGGAGGTACTTAAAGTCTTCCCTTTTTATCGGGGGACTGGATGTACTCAAAGTCTTCCCTTTTTACAGGGAGACTGAATGTGCGGTGGCTTTGGCGATATTTTTGAAGTAGACGATGGTGGCACGATCGAAGTATTAAAAGTTTTGAATTTGGATAATTTTCACGATCCAAATACTAAACGAAAGGCTACCATTTTATTTCAACGAGAAGCAGAGTTTTTAATGAAGCAAAAACATCCGGGGATTCCTCGCGTGGAAACAGACGGATATTTTACTTGGCCTGAAGGTAGCAGCCCAGCGTTACCGTGTTTGGTAATGGAGAAAATACCGGGGAAAAATTTACAAGAGTGGATGCAAGAAAGAGGCGATCGACCGATAACGGCAGCAAGCGCGATCGACTGGTTAAAGCAACTAGCAGAAATTCTCGATTTACTCCACCAACAGAAGTATTTTCACCGAGATATTAAACCATCAAATATCATGTTAAAACCGGACGGGCAATTGGTGTTGGTTGATTTTGGTGCGGTGCGAGAAGTAACAGATACTTACTTGGAACAACAACAAGCAAAAGATACGGGTACTGTCATTATTTCTGCTGGCTATACGCCCAGCGAACAATTAGAGGGTCATGCAGTACCGCAATCTGACTTCTTTGCTTTGGGGCGTACGTTTGTTTATTTGCTGACAGGAATATTGCCGTTAAACTTACCTAAAAATCCTGAAAACGGTCAGTTAATATGGCGAGATAAAGCAACGGATGTTGCACCGCATCTGGCAGATTTAATTGACCGAATGATAGCAATATTTTATGGACAAAGACCGCAAGATTGTCAGGAAATATTGCAAATTTTGGAACGGGGAGAAGTTCGATCGCCCTTGGAAATCTCGGTGCAACTGTTGCCTGAAATTAAACATTCGATCGAGCTAAATCAAACAAACACTATCAAAAATAGGCTGACTTTTAATTGGGCCGCTAAACTAGCTCTAGCTGGCTCGATCGCGCTGGGCAGCTTCTGGACACTATCACCGATCGTAGCATCTGAGCTTAACAAAGTCGGGCTTTCAAATTACAAGTCTCAAAATTTAGATGCTGCGTATTTATATTATAAAGCAGCTCTAATATTACAGCCGAACGATCGAGAAATTAACTATAACTTAGGTGTGGTTTATGAAGACAAACAAGAATACACAAAAGCTCGCGCTGCATATCAAATTGCTGTAGATGCAGGATTCGATCGAGCTTTAAATAATTTAGCGCAGTTAGAAATTTTAGACAAACAATATGCGAAAGCTCTGCCGCTGTTAGAACAAGCTTTACCGCTTGCCACAGATATTAAAACAAAGTATGCTATACACAAAAATCTAGGTTGGGCGCAGTTGGAATTAGGGCAATATGAAGAGGCTAACAACAATCTGAAGAAAGCGATTAATATTTCCAGCGATCGCTCTGCTGCTTACTGTTTGGAAGCTGTTCTTTTAGAACGTCAAGGCAACAAACAAGAATCTCGATCTAATTGGAAAAAATGCTCGGATAATTTGCAGTCTAAATTTCCTGAAGAACAGAAATGGGTGCTGCAAAGCTTTAGCAAAAAATTTGACGACTTACAGTTAACTCCCGCTCTAAAGAATTAGGTAATAAGCAATGAAAGACAATCCTCCATCTAGGTTTACATTAATAAGTTTGAAAGAGCGAAGCTCTTGCACTATTATCAACAAGCAAGCGAGAAGCCGGGTTTCTGACGAACAACCTAAGTTTTTGTGCAGAATATTTGCCAGAAACCCGGTTTCTGAAATTGGTGAAATATTTCAAAAACATAGAATTTTTACCTACTTGTTGGCTGGGTTTTTATCGCCTTTAACTTTTGCAGCAACAGCCTCAAAAGTTTATCCAATAGTTAATATATTTCATCCCCAAGTATCAGACATTTCCGAAGGAGGAATGCTGTTAGCTGACTGCGGCGATTATACTGCCGATCCTCGCGGGCCTCTTGATATTTTAATTCCGTATATTATCAGTCCCAGGCGCACGTTATTGCTGAACGATCGCCCGAAGTTGCGTTGGAATAAAGTTCCCGGTGTTAATACTTATACAGTTAGTTTAGTCAAGGGCGATCGGGCAACTTGGGAAACAACAGTTAATGGAAATGAAGTAATCTATCCGGGCACACCGCAACTGGAACCGGGAATAGAGTATGTGTTGGTTGTCAAAGCTGAAAATGGCAGGACATCCGAGGAGGAAAAACTGCCCGATCGCAGCTTCCGAGTGTTACCAACGGCACAAAAACAATTTGTAAACGGGGCGATCGAACAAATTAACGATCGTCCAATTGCAGGTACAACCAAAGCTTTGCAGCGCGCTTATTTTTACATCGGTGCCGGTTTGAAAGCAGAGGCGATCGAGACATTGGAAGCGTTGGTAGCAACAGGTTTTCAGGAAGTAGTTGCATATCGCAAGCTCGGTGATTTATACTGGGAAGAAGGAGTGACATTGCTGGCTGAAAGCAATTATTTAAAAGCACATGAGTTAGCCAGCGCAGCGAAAGACATCGGGGAACAGGCGCAGTTAGAGGAGGCTTTGGGGGATTTGTATGGGGCGATCGGGGAAAAGCAAGAAGCTGTTCGCTGGTTGGTGCAAGCAATAAACAGTCACAAAGCTTTAGGAAATACGCAAAGAGTCAAGGAACTTGAAACGCAGATTGCTAAACTCAAGGCAAGTTTGGCAAAACCGCAACAGTTTTCCGGAGTATTGGGGAATTAATTTAGAGAAAATTTTGATTTTTTCCGGAAAACAGTTTTTGAAAATGACTATTAAATTGGAAATCATGAGGTAAGAGGCAAGAACGAAAATGAGTGATGAAAAATCTGCCAGTCAGGTAGCTGATGAATTATTTCAGGAAGCTTACAAGGAGGTTGAAGCAAAAAACTATAGTGCTGCTTTACAACTTTGCCAAGCTGCATTGGCTATCTATCAAAAAATTGGCGATCGAACAGGTGTAGCATACACACTAGCTACTATTACCGATCTATGTAGGCTATCCTTAGAGTCACTATTACCACAATTAGAAGAGTCAAATTTACCACGTTCTGGAGAGTCAAACTTTCTATTATTAGAACCAAATATAGAGTCGCCACCTTCTCCTGAAATATCTACAAAGAGGTTGAGAATAAGAATAGAAAGAGGAGAAGTTGACCCCGGACCACCACCACGACCTTCTCGTTTGATAATTGAGATCGATGATATACTAAGAAGAGAGGTAAGAGGAGAGGTAATCGTACCACCAACCCCAACGCCAACACTACGGCCACTCTCTCGTCTTTCTCAGTTGGTAATTGAGTTAAGGGAACTTGAACCTCCCTCACCTTCTCCATAAAAAATTAAAAAATAAGTTATATCAAATCCGTTTTGATGGTACTCTGCTGCTAGGGAAGTATGAGGCAACTTCAAAGCGGGTTTGGTATTAGATGAATGAGAAAAAAATTAGTAATAATGAAGCGCTCGTTACTCAAATCTTTGTAATTAGCCAAGTTTAGGAGAAGGATTTGTATTATTTAAAATCTAGATATAACTCTTTTCTATGTTATTCAACTCAAGTCAGGTTAGTTGTTTATTAGTGACACTCAACTTATCAATCGGGCAATTGTCAGGCTTACCGTTCGTAACTAAATCGGAGGCATCTGTTATAATAAATTCCGATTTTCAACCAGGTTTTTTTTATTTTACACAAAATTCAACAACTGGGAAAGCCAAAATAGAAGTTGAAAAGCTTTTTGAAACAGGGATGCAAAAATATAACCAACATCAATATCAAGAAGCTTTAGAGATTTACAAACAAATTTTAGCAATTTACCAAAAAATTGGCGATCGCCAAGGTATTGGCAAAGCTAGCTATGCAATTGGAATAATTTACATTAACCTAAATTTATATTCTCGATCCATTGAATTTTTGCAAGTATCTTTAGCTATCAATCAGGAATTAAATAACAAAGTAAAAGTTGGCAAAATTCTTATTGTAATAGCCACAACTTATTACCGACAAGGACAATATTACCAAGCTCTTGACTTTTATCAACGAGCTTTAGTAATTCATGAAGAACTTGGCGATCGAGTAAATATCGCGAACTCTCTCAATGGAATGGGGATAATATATGAAGGTTTGGCTGAATATTCTCAGGCGCTTAAATTTTATCAGAGGAGCATTGCTCTAAGTCAAGAAAACAACGATATATCGGGTATTAATCGCCTGCTAAATAATATTGGGTTAGTTTACAGTTATCTAGGGCAAAATTCTCAAGCATTAGAAGTTTTTCAGCAAGCTTTGGCTGCCCATCAAAAAGTTAACGATCGCTCCGGCGAAGCAATAACGCTTCTGAACATTGGCATGGTTTATGAGGAATTAAAAGAATATTCAACAGCTCTAAATTTTTATGAAAAATCGTTATTGATTCGGAAAAATATCGGCGAACGTGCAAGTATTGGCCGTATTTTAAATCATATAGGTTCTGTGTATTACAAACAAGGACAGTATCTTCAAGCCTTAGAAGTCCTTAAAGAAGCATTATCTATCTCTCAAGATTTTGAAGAAAAGTATTGGATTGGTAATATTCTTTACACGATCGGCAATGCTTATAAAGGCTTAAATCAATTCGATCGAGCATTAGATTCTTACCAGCAAGCTTTAGCAATTATTAAGGAAGTTGGCGATCGCAAAACAGAACGCCTCATTCTTAGCAACATTGGTGAAGTCTTAGCAAAACAAAATCAACCAGAAATGGCGATCGTCTTTTATAAATTATCTGTAAACGTCACCGAATCAATTCGCAGCGAATTGCGCTCTCTCCCCACCGAACAACAGCGATCGTACACAACAACTGTCGCCGATACCTATCGCCACCTCGCCGATTTATTACTGCAACAAGACCGCGTTTTAGAAGCACAACAAGTCCTCGATTTACTCAAAATTTAAGAAATAGAAGATTATCTCCGTTCCGTTCGGGGAAACGCACAAACAGCACAAGGTATTCCCTTAACTCCTCAAGAACAGCAAATCCGAAACAGACACAATGAAATTTTAAATCGAGAAATTCAACTAGGCAGAAAACTTGCTGAATTAGAAAAAATTTCTGTAGCTAACCGCACCTCCCAGCAGCAACAAGAAATTGCCAATCTCAGGCAAATACAGCAGGAAATGCGCGGCACATTCAACGAATTTATTAATTCTCCTGAAATAGTTGCCATTATTCAACAACTCAGCCCTAGAGTACAAACTGTTAATTTATCTCAACTTACTAACATTCGATCGGACATATTGCAGCCCTTGGAAAAAAAGGCAGTATTGATTCAGCCTTTAATTTTAGAAGACCGTTTAGAATTAGTAATAACGACTGCTGAGTCTCCACCATTCCGGCGCACTGTAACAGTTAAAAAGCAAGACCTCAATCGATCGATTCTGGAATTCCGCATCGCTTTGGAAAATCCCAAATCCGAGGTCAAAACACCCGCAAAAAAACTTTACGATATGCTGGTAAAACCGCTTGAAAATGATTTGAGTGCAACACAAGCTCAAAGTATTATTTATGCCCCTGACGGACAGTTGCGCTACATTCCCCTAGCAGCTTTATACGACGGCAAACAATGGTTGGGGCAGCGATTTGCTATTAATAATATTACTGCGATGAGCCTCACCAAATTCACTGGAGAAACGGCAGCTAAACCTCGTGTTTTAGCTGGTGCTTTTGCTACGGGCCGTTATAATTTCGAGCGGGGTTCCACTCGATTTGCGTTTTCGGGGCTGCCATTTGCGGGGCTGGAAGTGGAAAATTTAGCCGCGATGGTGCCGGGAACTACTAAATTAATCGATCGGGAATTCAATCGCGCCATGATTCCACGCTTGCCAGATTACACAATTATACATTTGGCAACTCATGCTATATTTACCACCGGAAAACCGGAAGATTCGTTTATTTTGCTCGGTGATGCAGATGTAATTACCATGCCCGATATTCAAACTTTAAGTTTACTGAATGTAGATTTGGTAGTATTGAGTGCTTGTCAGACAGGGATAGGTGGTAAACTCGGTAATGGAGAAGAAATTTTAGGTTTTGGCTATCAGATACAGGAAACCGGGGCAAAAGCTGCGATCGCATCTTTATGGAGAGTAGATGATGGCGGTACTCAAGCATTGATGGTTGCTTTTTATACGGCGTTGCTGTCAGGAAATAGCAAGGCAGAAGCTTTGCAAAAAGCACAAATTGCCTTAATTACAGGTGATGATTCGGTGTTGGGTCGATCGGCCAATTTATCAATTTTAGCTCAAACTCGCAGCGGTTTGAAACCGTCAGTAGCCAGCCATTTGCATCATCCATACTACTGGGCACCATTTATTCTAATTGGTAACGGTCTGTAATATCGTGTTCGATCGATTACCAGTAATAAAAACGGTTTATAGTGAGGACTTCAGTCCTCAAAAAGAAGGACTGAAGTCCTTACTACAAACCTTAAAGACAATACTTGACACTCTACCCTCAACTCAAATAATAAACTACCGATCTCTCTGCGGGTGAGAAAAAGAAATAGGATTTTGTAACGCTTTGTAAGTTGTAAATTGTCGGGTAGAGGAAAGTGATAAACTGTTAAGTATGAAACTAGAGGGTCGAAGAGTTATGATTAAAAACTTCTCAATTATTAGCGCATCCCCTGAGATTATGGGTGGCACGCCAGTTTTTGCTGGAACTAGGGTTCCCGTGCAAACTCTTCTGGACTATCTCAAAGCGGGAGAATCAATAGACGATTTTTTGGATGGATTTCCGACTGTGACAAGAGAACAAGTTATTGCCTTTCTGGAAGAGGCTGGAAAACAACTTGTTAGTATGGTGGCTTAGCATGAAACTTTTGTTGGATGAGTGTATCGATCGCAAATTAGCAAGGGAGTTTGCGGGTTGCGAGGTGAAAACGGTTCCTCAGATGGGGTGGGCTGGAGTTAAGAACGGTCAACTTCTTGCTCTTGCAGAGGCGGAGTTTGATGTTTTCATTACAGTCGATCGGAATCTCTCGTTTGAGCAAAATCTACCACAGTTCAACATTGCTGTTATTGTTTTGCAAGCACCTTCTAATCGACTGGCGGATTTGAAGCCTTTGGCATCGAAAGTCCTAGCTATTTTACCTACAGTGGCGATCGGAAAAGCTGTAAATGTTAGTGCGGAAACTATCTAAATCTGATTGCGTTAAACAGTTCTCTGCTGTTTGGTATCTGTATTAATAAATTCCCGGAATTAATTTCTTGACTCGCTGGCGGTATTCGGAATATTCGGGATATTTTTCACTCAGCCAAGTTTCTTCGCGACGGGCTTTGATGTCAAAAAATATTAGGAGAATTGCACTGGCGATTAAGTGCGACAAGCTTATTTGAAAAATCGTCCAACCAAAAGCTGCTAAAATTAAACCGCCGTACAGCGGATGCCGCACTATTTCGTAAATTCCTGTTTTAATCAGTTCTCCGTCTTCTCTAGGATAGGGTAAAGGTGTGAGGTTTTTTCCCAAATCTATCAGTCCTTTGGCGATTAAAATTAATGCACCTAAACCGAGAATGCTTGCTAGAATCCAGGTCAGATAAATTAATTGAGTTGATGCAATTGTAAATCCCGGCGGTTGATAAACTGGCAAAATTGCAAATCCCAAAAGCAGCAATCCTTGCAGCAAAACTAAATATTCGCCTCGGCTGTTATTGTGCCAGCCTTCGCGCGTGAAGCCCCAGTCTGTTAGTATTTTCATAATGAAGGAAAAGTCGATCGTTGATAGTTGACTGTTGTAGGGGCGGTGCCCCCGTGCCCGCCCGCTTAGTTGACAGCTTGCAGTTGACATTTAATATTATGCGCGATCGATTTTAATTCTGCTAGTTAACCGGGAGGACGATCGAACTAGCATACTCAGTTTATTGTAAAATAATAACAAAGTAAGGTGCACAGCGCGCACCCGACGCACCTACGCAGCGAAAGGGAGAAAAATAACATGAGATTTATCAATCCCAAAATAGATTTTGCCTTCAAAAAAATATTTGGTTCCAGGCAAAGTACCGACATTCTGAAGAGCTTCTTGAATGCTATCCTCTATGAAGGAGAAGAGATAATTGAAAGCTTAGAAATCCTCGATCCTTATCTTGCCCCTCCAATAGTCGGAATTAAAGACAGCTTTTTAGATGTCAAAGCCATACTTAACGACGGCACATTTGTAATTGTCGAAATGCAAGTTTTGAACGTGCAAGCATTTGGCAAACGAGTTTTATATAATGCTGCAAAAACTTATGCACTGCAGCTAACAATTGGAGAAATTTACCAACAATTGCGGGCTGTGATTGCTTTGACGATCGCAGATTTTGAAATGTTTGACGGTTATCAAGATGTAATTTCACATTTTGTATTCAAAGAAAGAACTCGACTGTTTGATTATCCTCAGAATCAGATAGAGTTAGTGTTTGTAGAATTGCCTAAATTTAAGAAAGAATTGGAGGATCTGGAAAATATTACAGACAAGTGGATTTACTTTGTTAAAAGCACTGGAACCTTGAATGAAATACCTGAAAAAATGGCCGCAGTGCCGCAAATTCAGAGAGCTTTTGAAATTGCCAATCGAGTTGGTTTGACGCAGGAGGAATTTAACACGTTGCAGGCTCAAGAGTTTTTTATTCAAGACCAGCAAGGTTCAGTTGCTTTAGGACGGGAAGAAGGACGGGAAAAAGGACGGGAAGAAGGACAAAAACAAGGAGAAATAAAGTTAATTTTGCGTTTGCTAAATCGGCGTTGCGGTCAACTCAATCCCGATATTGAAACCCGAATTAGTGAATTGTCGATCGACCAATTAGATAATTTAGGAGAAGCTTTGTTGGATTTTTCCAATGTAGAAGATTTGATAGCTTGGTTGCAGGCTAATTCTCAGTAAATAAAGGGGCGAAGCAGACAGAAGTCCGATCGAATCCATTTGCATCAGAATTATTATCTCTCTCCGATCTCCCTCTGCGCCCTCTGCGCCCTCTGCGGTAAAAAAAAATGATTGAATACGATATCGCATCAAAAGAAACCGGATTTTTTGAGATTTCAAACTTTGAACTATATTTCCCCAAAAAACCCGGTTTCTGCTTTAGTCTCGCCAAGGACGAGTCATTAATTCCAATTGGTTGACTTCATCTTGACTTAAATTCCAACCTAAAGCGCCTGCATTTTCTGCCGCTTGTTTGGCATTTTTCGCGCCGGGAATCGGGATGACTCCGTTTTGACATATCAACCAGTTTAGCGCAACTTGAGCCGGAGTTCGATCGCGCTTTTTGCCCATTTTCCGCAGCGTAGACATGACCAATTCAATTTTTTTCAGACCGCTTTCACTGAACTTAGAGTCCAATTTGCGAGCTCCCGCAGGCTGTTCTTGGGCATTGTATTTGTCAGTCAGCAATCCTTGCGCTAAGGGGCTGTAAGCTAAAATTGTGAAACGCACTTGATTTGATGCTAGAGGAACTCCCCTAGCTGCTAAAATTTTGTGGGCTTCCCGCATTTGTTCTGCTGAATAATTGCTGACTCCAACAGATTGAATCCTGCCTTGTTTCACTTCATCTGCTAAAGCGTTCATCAAAGTTTCTTGACTCAGCAAAAACGAGAAAGGCCAGTGTACTTGGTAGAGAGTAATTTGTTCTACTTGCAAGCGTTTTAAACTGGCGGTGAGGGCTTCGGAAACAGATTTGCCCGTGATGCGCCAGGGTACGGGGCCGAATTTGGTGGCAATTTGCACCGGCTGAGTTGTTTTTTTGATAAACTGTCCCAACAGTTCTTCTGATAAGCCGTTACCGTAGACTTCGGCTGTGTCGAAGAAGTTGACTCCGGCATCGAGGGATGTTTTGAATGCTGCTTCTACTTCGGCTGCGCCGTAGTTGCTGCCGTAATTCCAAAATAGCTTGTCTCCCCACGCCCAAGTGCCGATGCACAGGGGAACGACGGCGGGGCCGTTTTGTCCTAAGGTAATGGTTGTCACGATTGGTAAATCCACGATCGATTTCTTCTATTTATTTTTATATGAAAAATCGCTTTTTTGCTTCGATCGCGGGGAGGAAATGCGGCTGCTGGCTTGATGTCGGTTAGGATAAATGAAAATGCTGTGTTTATGTGAAAAGTTATGTCGATCGACCCCATGTCAGATTCAATATCAGATGCAATAACAGATTCCGCGACTGGTGCTATCAAAAGAGTTAACCTGCTAACAATGTTCCGGTTGGGTTTGTTTCAAATGGGCTTGGGCATCATGTCGGTTTTGACACTGGGCGTGCTCAATCGCGTGATGATTAAAGAGTTGGCGATTTCGGCTACTGTGGTGGCGGGTACGCTGGCGATGCACCAGTTTGTCGCACCTGCTAGGGTGTGGTTCGGGCAGATGTCTGATGCTAAGCCTTTGTTCGGGCATCACCGCACGGGTTACGTGTGGCTGGGAGGCGTTTTGTTTGCAATTTCGGCTTTTTTGGCGGTGCAAGTGATGTGGCAGTTGGGCGGCAGTTTGGAGGCTGCTGGATGGACATTTGCTACTTACAGTTGGGTGGGTTTGTTGGGTTTGATTTTTGCGCTGTACGGGATTGCGATTTGCATGAGTTCGACGCCTTTTGCTGCTTTGTTGGTGGATGTTTCGGATGAGGAAGACCGATCGAAGTTAATCGGTGTTGTGTGGTCGATGCTGATGGTTGGTATTATCATCGGGGCGATTGTTAGCAGCAGTTTGTTGAAGCAAATTGATGGGGATGCGCCGCGGGAAGTTTTGCAGGCTGCGATTAATGGTTTGTTTGTGAAAGTGCCAGTTGCGGTTTTATTTTTAGTGGCGGTGGCGACTTTTGGAGTTGAGAAAAAGTATTCGCGGTACGGATTGCGATCGACTGCGGTCGATCGAGAAGATAAAATTACTTTGGGCAGGGCTTTGAAAATTTTGACTGCCAGCCGCCAAACGGGTTTGTTTTTTACTTTCCTGTTAATAATGACGATTTGTTTGTTCATGCAGGATGCGGTTTTGGAACCCTACGGCGGGGAAATTTTTAAAATGCCGATTTCGGAAACTACGCGATTGAATGCTATCTACGGTACTGGCGTGCTTTTGGGTTTGAGTACGACGGGTTTTTTAATTGTGCCGCGCCTGGGCAAGCAAAATACGATTAGATTGGGTTGTTTGTCGGTGGCTGTTTGTTTTTGCTTGATGATTTCCTCGGGATTTACTGGCAATCCCAATGTTTTTAAATCGGCTTTGATGTTGTTCGGCTTGGCTTCGGGAGTTTCGACAACTGGCGCGCTGAGTTTGATGCTGGATTTGACTGCTGCGGAAACTGCGGGTACTTTTATTGGCGCTTGGGGTTTGTCGCAAGCGATGGCGCGGGGTTTTGCAACAGTTAGCGGCGGCGTAATTTTGGATTTTGGCAAGAGTTTGTTTCGGGTGCCGATGTTAGCTTACGGCTTAGTTTTTATCATACCTGCAATTGGGATGATTCTTGCTGTTTGGCTGTTGGGTAGGGTGGATGTGCGGGAGTTTCAGGATAATGCTAAAAGCGCGATCGCTGCTATTCTAGAAAATGAATTAGATTGACTATTTTTAGGACTTAGGCAAAAAATGGTTTGAAACGCTAGTTATAGGCGTAAGGTGCGCACTGCGCACCCTACAAATAGAGCTACTTACCCCAAAAATGGTTTGAAATGCTAGTTATAGGCGTAAGGTGCGCAGTGCGCACCCTACAAATAGAGCGATTGCGTAAATCCTGTATTTTCCCTTCTTCCCTCTTCCTTTTTCCCTTTTCCCTCTTCCTTCTTCCTTCTTCCTTCTTCAAAAAAAATGACAGATTTTTGGGATTCTATTGTAAGTTTTGCACAAACTACGGCCGATCGCGTCGGGCAGCAGCTATTAAAAGATTTCGGTTTCGCGCAAGCCGATGAAAAAGATGATGGGAGTTTGGTTACTCAGTCAGATAAGTGGGCGGATGCGGAAATTAGAAGCGCGATCGCGTCTGCTTTCCCCAGTCATGGTATCTTGAGCGAAGAGGGAGAACAAGTGTTTCCCGATACTGAATGGTGTTGGATTGTCGATCCTTTAGACGCTACGACTAATTTTGCTCGGGGTATTCCGATTTGGGGAGTTTCTTTGGGTTTATTGTATCGCGGAACTCCGGTATTTGGCTGCGTGCATTTGCCGCCCATCAATCAATGTTTTCACGGTTTTTATGCAGGAGATTTGGCGGGTGAAAATGTATTGATAAATATGCCTGAAGGTGCGTTTTTAAACAATAAACCGATTCATCCGACTGCTGATAAAATGACTGGCAACCATTTCTTTAATTTATGTTCGCGCAGTGTGGTAATGGCACCGCATCTTCCCAGTAAAGTTCGGATGTTGGGGATGGCGGCCTACAATTTTTTAACTGCGGCAAATGGCGCGGTTTTAGGTGGTGTGGAAGCGACACCGAAAATTTGGGATATTGCGGGGAGTTGGGTAATTGTGAAGGCTGCGGGTGCGGTGTGGGTATCGCTGGATTCGCAGGCGCTATTTCCTCTGGAAGTGGGGAAGGATTACGGGAAAGTTTCTTATCCGACTTTGGTGGTAGGGCGGCAGGATTTGGTGTCGGTGTTTTTACCAATTGTGGAGGCTTGGAGAGAGAAAAAATTGGGGTGATTTGATTTCGCTTGTAGTGCGATCGTCCCCGCTCGCGAATTCAGTATTATTATGTTGTAGCGCGCGGAGACGATCGCGCTCGTACCGCAGTAAAGTGATTTGAGTTGATACCAGATCGATATTAAATAGATCCACAGCCCAGACAGCTAGAAAATTCTCGATGGGGAAACATATTGTTACGATTGCATTTACCTCCTTCCCTCTTCCTTCTTCCTTCTTCCCTCTTCCCTCTTCCCTCTTCCCTCTTCCTTCTTCCCTCTTCCTTCTTCCTTCTTCCTTCTTCCTTCTTCCTTCTTCCTTCTTCCCTCTTCCTTCTTCCTTCTTCCTTCTTCCTTCTTCCTTCTTCCTTCTTCCTTCAGAAACCCTTCTGTTATAAAAGAGCATGACAGGCGTGACGGAGGAGTTTGTCGCACCTGTCGTGCGGTTTCTAGCAAATACAACCGACCGATGACCGGTGATTTAAGTATGCCCGTCTGAATATTTTTGCAACCATCTGCGATCGGGTGGTTTCCCCATCATTCGATCGGGTGATTTAATTTTAGCCGATCGGGTGATGCGGCACGGTAAAATTTGTTGTGTTCCCAACTGGCTATTAGTCATTGCAAATGACGAAAAACCTCCAAAATACGCGGAATTCCCCAATCGGATCGGATCGGTAAAGTTTGCCAAATCCGGTTTGCGAGTCATGGCAGGATTTATTATCGCATTCGACGGTGAAAAACCCGCTGCCAGGTAGCAGAGTGTCAAGTTTGCCGCAGCAGCAATTCTGAGAACGAACCAGGAAGCGCGCAAGTAAAACAATATAGTTTAAATACGATCGCAATTCCGACAATCGCAAATCTCATGAAATCGCAAATCTCCAATCTCCAATCTCAAATATTTGAAAATATTTGAATTTTCCGTAAAGCCGATGACAACTGTTGGAGCGAAAGGCTAAGCTAGTTGCAAGCTGTAACTTCCTAGCTAGGCACGCACACCGCAGTCAATTTCATTGGGCTTTCAAATGGGCTTTCAAATATGGTAAAAGAATTAGCGATCGACACTCGCGGGCTCACGAAACAATTCGACCGTCACATAGCCGTTAATGACATCGACTTGCAAATCGCGACCGGCGAAATCTGCGGGTTGATCGGCCCTAACGGTGCCGGCAAAACTACTTTGTTGCGAATGTTAGCTGCCGCCGAAGAGCCCACTACAGGGGAAATTTACATTAACGGCAGCCGCTTGCTGCGCGATCGATCTAACCCAATTCTCAAACAGCGCATCGGCTTTCTTCCCGACGATTTTCCCCTGTACGATGACCTGACTGTTTGGGATTATTTAGATTACTTTGGTCGGCTCTACAACTTGCGTCAACCCCGCCGCCGAGAGCGTATTTACGCAGTTTTAGAACTGGTGCAATTAACTAACAAGCGCAACAGCTTAATTTCCACTCTGTCACGGGGGATGAAACAGCGTTTGAGTTTGGGTAGAACTATCATTCACGAACCGCTATTGCTGCTGTTAGACGAGCCGGTTTCCGGTTTAGATCCGATCGCGCGATCGCACTTCCGGGAAATTATCAAAGCTTTGCAAGAAGCCGGGATGACTGTAGTGATATCATCTCACGTTCTCAGCGATTTAGCCGAACTTTGCACCTGGGTAGGGATTATGGAATTCGGTTATCTCGTCGAAAGCGCGCCTCTGCAAGAGCTGTACAAACGCCTTAGCAAACAGCAAATTTTCATCGCAACTTTAGGCAATTTAGACGAGTTGGTAGCCGAAATCAAAAACTTTCCTTGGGTAGAAAGTTGGGAGATTCTGCCCGAATCCCAACAGGTGTGCGTTCATTTTTCAGGCAGCCGGGAAGACGCAGCAAAATTACTGCGATCGCTCGTCAATGCTAACATTCCGCTAACAGAATTCCACTGCACTCAAGAAGACCTAGAAACCATTTTCCTCAAAATGGGACACAAACAAGCATCGTAAACAGCGGATAACCAGGACTTTTGCAGATCTGAGTTTTAAGTTTTAAGTTTTGAATAAAAAAACTGTCTTGAACTCAAAACTCAAAATTCAAAACTCAAAACTCCTTACCAACTGTCAACTATCAACTGTCAACTATCAACTATGACACTCAACTTGCTCGACGAAATTGGTAACTGGAATTCCCAGTTATTTCGCGAACTCAAAGGCCGTTTGAAAATAGGAAATATCGCGATCGCCAGTGCTTTATCTATTTGCGGTCAATTGCTGCTGTTCATGTCGTTTCAAGCCCAGATACCCGTCGCTCCTGAGGCTGGCAAATACACTGACCCCATTCACAGCAGATTTTGCACTGAATTCGATAAGATCAATTACTCGACAAAGTGCATCAAAGATGCAGCCGGAAACTTTGCTATTAACTGGCAGTCTTGGTGGCTGGAAATATTCGTTTATCTGAGTATATTTAGCGCGATCGTGCTATTTGTAGCGGGTGCTTACATGCTCGTGAGCGACTTAGATAAAGAAGAAAGGCGAGGCACTTTGAACTTTATTCGCCTCAGCCCCCAATCTGCCACCACCATATTTACCGGCAAAATTCTCGGCGTTCCAATCTTGTTGTATCTAGCAGGAATTCTCGCTGTACCGCTGCATCTATACAGCGGTTTAACAGCTCAAATACCGCTGCATTATATTTTATGTTTCTACCTCGCGATCGCGGCTAGCTGTGCTTTATTTTACAGTGGCGCGATGCTATTCGGTTTGACAACCAGTTGGTTGGGAGGGTTTCAACCTTGGTTGGCTGCCACTGCGGTTTTGTTTTACATTACCGTAGCTTTTAATATGCCCTCATCAAACAATGCTTTTGACTTAGTAACGTTTTTGTCTCCGGCTGCTGTTTTGAAATTATCAGCCGTTCGAGCGATCGGTCCAGTTACTGAAGACCGCTATTATGAATTGAATTGGTTAGTTAGAAGTTTCGATCGAGTGCAGTGCTTTGGCTTGCCAGTTGGCGCGACTCTGGCACTTGGTACTGCGTTAACTGTATTGATTTGTGCGATGGGAACCTATTGGATGTGGCAGGGATGGCAGCGTCGTTTTCCCAACCCCAGCGCCACAGTTTTGAGCAAGCGACAAAGTTATTTGCTAGTCCTCTGCGGCCAGCCAATACTTTTAGGCTTTGCACTCCAATCCAAAATAGCAGAAGGAGAAAATCTCACAGCTTTATCCTTGCTAAATTTGTTTCTGTTTGCAGGTTTAATAGCTGCACTAACTCCCGAAAGACAAGCTTTGTTTGATTGGGCGAGATATCGCAAACAAATATTGCCCAGCAGTCAGAAATTGTGGCGGCGCTATGCCATTCTCGATTTGATTTGGAGCGAAAAAAGCCCCGCTGAAATTGCGATCGGCATTAACCTGCTAATTTCGACACTGATTTTAACAGCTTGGATGCTAGATTTCCGAGTCCTCTGTTTCATGATTCTTGTGGCAAATTTCATCCTGATTTACGCCGCCGCCGCCCAATTATTCCTATTTCTCAAAAGTCGCAATCAGGCAATTTGGGCGGTGTGCGCGGTTGGATGCGCTATCTGTTTGCCGCCAATAGTTTTATCGATGCTTTCCCTCAGCGCACATGAAAATCCTTTAATCTGGATGTTGTCCGTATTTCCCGGTTTTGATTCTTGGTCAGCCATCAACAGTGTGCCAGCAACTACGATTTTTCTTTCCATGTTAGGTCAGTGGACTGTGTTGGTGTTGCTCAATCTGAAATTGACTTGGCAATTGAAACTTGCTGGCGAATCAGCTTCTAAGGCTTTGTTGAAGGCTTGAAATTGCATATCTTTTCATGTGCGATTTATTAGCCTTCAGATCTCGATCCCCCCTAGCCCCCCTTAAGAAGGGGGGAACCGGAAGCCCTCAAAGTCCCCCTTTTTAAGGGGAATTTAGGGGGATCGAGACTCGGAGAACAGCGAGATTTCTCCAGCACTCAAAGTCCCCCTTCTTAAGGGGGATTTAGGGGGATCGAGACTCGGAGAACAGCGAGATTTCTAGTAATTTTCCGTATAAATTAAGTCTTGAACTCATACCTGACAACTAATAACTATTTCCCATGAAACTCAACTTACTTGACGCGATCGGTAACTGGAACCCGCAGTTATTTCGAGAACTCAAAGGTCGTTTGAAAATAGGCAATGTCGCGATCGCCAGCATCTTATCTCTCGGCGGTCAATTGCTGTTGTTCTTGTATGTGTACGTTCAGCCAAATGTTGGTACTTTTGACAGTCAGGATTATTGGTTAGACTTGTTCGTCCTCCTGAGTATATTTAGCACGATCGGGCTGTTAGTAGCAGGCACTTATATGCTCGTAAGCGACTTAGATAAAGAAGAACGTCGCGGCACTCTGAACTTTATTCGCCTCAGCCCCCAACCTGCCACCGCAATTTTTACAGGCAAAATTCTCGGCGTTCCAATCTTGCTCTATTTAGCAGGAATTCTCGCCATCCCCCTGCACCTGTACAGCGGATTAAGAACTCAAATACCGCTACATTATATTTTATGTTTTTATGTCGCGATCGCGGCTAGCTGTGCTTTATTTTATAGCAGTGCAATGCTATTTGGTTTAACAACCAGTTGGTTGGGAGGATTTCAACCTTGGTTAGCCAGCGCTGCGGTTTTTGTGTTATCTTGGATTTCTGCACTCCCGTTAACGAGGACTGCTTGGGATGGGCTAGCATTTTCATCTCCCGTTACTATCCTGAAATATCTGCTTTTTGGAGTTGTTAAAAAAGGTTATTATTTCTATGGGTTAGTAGTTGCAGATTTAGAAAAATTGCAATGGTTTTACTCGCCAGTCGGTACAAATATTGCGAGCGCCATTGCTTTGTATCTTTCAATCTGCGCGCTTGGCACTTATTGGATGTGGCAGGGATGGCAGCGCCGTTTTCCCAACCCCAACACCACAGTTTTGAGCAAGCAGCAAAGTTATTTGCTAGTTATCTGCTTTCAGTCCATAATTTTAGGCTTTGCACTCCAATCGAACTCTTCAGACTACGATATACTCAGTTTACTTATCTTTAATTTGCTGATGTTCTTAGCTTTAATTGCAGCTTTAACATCAGACAGACAATCTTTGTACGATTGGGCGAGGTATCGCAAACAAATCGTTCGCAGCGATCGAAGATTGTGGAGGTGCTACCCACTACTAGATTTAATTTGGAGCGAAAAAAGTCCGGCTATGGTTGCGATCGCGATCGATTTCCTCATTTCAGTAATAATTTTAATACCTTGGGTGCTATTGGAAAAAGTTGATGCAAGTGGATTTGGTCTGATTCTCTGCTTGAACCTGATTCTAATTTACGCAACCATCGCCCAAATATTCCTATTTACCCAAATCCCATGTCGGGAAATTTTGGCGATCTCTGCAGTCAGCATTGCTATTTCCGGACCAATTTTATTTATGCTATCAAACTCACCAGGAAAAGCTCCTATTTTGTGGTTGTCTTCAGCCTTTGGTATTGGATGTCTGTGGTCTTCCAAAGAGCCAGTAAATACCTTTTTAATCTCCATACTCTGTCAGTGGAGTGTTTTGTTGTTGTTGAACATCAAATTGATGTCGCAACTGAAAACCGCAGGGCAATCAGCTTCTAAAGCTTTACTGAAAACCTGAAAAAGGCAGAGATACTGAGGCAGAAACCGGGTTTTTTGCGAGAAGCTAAGGCTCAAACCTTAAATCTTGATAAAAACCCAATTTCTTGAGATTTCAAAAGTTCGATCGCTCGCGGGTGAGGCAGAAACCGGGTTTTTCGCACAATTTCCAATTTTAACCTAAAATCTCGATAAAAACCCGGTTTCTTGAGGTTTGTTGAGCTCGATCGCCCACCTTCAATCTAAAATCCAAAATCTAAAATCCTCCCCCTGCCCCAACTCGGAATAATTCTTTACAATAAGATCGATCGACCTTAAATAACCTTTCTTAAAAATGCCCGTCAATCAACTGTCACCAACAACCGCCCCCACCGAAACACCAAAACTCGATTTCGACATTGCCATCGCCGGCGGTGGCATCGTCGGGGCCACCTTAGCGTGCGCCTTAAAAGATTCCGGCTTAAAAATTGCCATCATTGAAACCCAACTCCCCGAAGTCGCAGCCGCCAAAAAACAAGCCTACGCCATCACCCTGCTGTCGGGAATGATACTAGAAGGTATTGGCGTCTGGCAGCAAATCTTACCGCAAATCACCACCTTCGAGCAAATTAACCTCTGCGACGGCGACTATCCTAAAATCGTCGAATTCCACCGCCCCGATTTGGGAAATACTGGCAAATTACCCGTACCAAAATCTGCTTTAGGCTACGTTGGCGAACACCGAGTCATGCTATCGGCCTTGCACGAATGTTTGGCAAAAAATAAGAAGTTTAGTTGGGTTTGTCCCGCCGAAGTATTGCAGGTAAAATATTTAACTAACTGCGCCGAAATAGAAGTCAAACAAAACGGCGAAACTCGCACAATTCGCGCCAAATTATTAGTTGCTGCCGACGGCTCGAAATCGCGCATCCGCACCGCAGCCAACATCAACACTCGCGGCTGGAAATACTGGCAATCCTGCGTTGCTATCACAGTCAAAGCCGAAAAAGAACACAATGATATTGCTTTTGAACGCTTTTGGCCGAGCGGTCCGATGGGAGTTTTGCCATTACCCGGAAATCGCTGTCAAATAGTTTGGACGGCACCCCACGCCGAAGCAAAAGCTTTGCAAGAAATGGACAAAACCGAGTTTTTAAGTTTATTGAAATACCGCACTGGCGGAGTTTTAGGAAACCTGGAATTAGAGGGCGATCGCTACTTATTTCCGGTACAATTAATGCAGAGCGATCGGTATGTTTTGCCCAGATTAGCATTAGTTGGCGATGCCGCCCACTGCTGCCATCCGGTAGGCGGACAGGGTTTGAATATGGGAATTCGAGATGCCGGGGCGATCGCCCAAATCTTGCAGGAAGCCCACCAAAAAGGCGAAGATATCGGCGATTTGCGAGTGTTGAAACGATATCAAAACTGGCGAAAAAAAGAGAATTTGGTTGTGTTAGGATTTACCGATTTTCTAGATAGATTGTTTTCCAATACTTGGCTGCCGATCGTAGCATTTCGGCGCTTTGGATTGTGGTGCTTGCGGACAATTCCGCTGGTGAGGTTTTTAGCTTTGCGACTGATGACAGGTTTAATGGGGCGGCCGCCAGAATTAGCACAAAACTAGGTTCGTAATAAGGTTCGTAGTGAGGACTTCAGTCCTCAAAAAATGCTCGCGACCATCAAAGAAACCGTGTTCTTTCCTGAATCTTTGCACTGTTACGAAGCTTGTCGCAAAAACGCGGTACAATAATCCACTAAACTCGAACCCAGCCCTGACGGCAACAGACAAACCATGCAACACGAACAAGAACAAGAAATTCTCAACCTGCGCGATCGCCAATTAACGCCCAAACAAATTGCCCGAAAGTTAGGATTGAAAACATCCGAAGTCAGTACCTTTCTTAGATCTCATGCAGAACAAACAGCCGCCGATCGCACCGAAAAAGGAGAGTTATTGCCCGTTGCTCAATGTCTCGTGGATGTAGATTTTGCGAAGGCCTTGCTGCGCAATGAAAGCTCTGAAGCGGGCGGTTTGGGTTTAGTAATGGTTACTCGTTCCAAGGGATACAATCGTTTTGTTGCAGCCACTTATTTGATCGACTACTGGTGTTTGGGAGTCAAGGATACCATTCCGCCACGTAACTGCAACGATAGCCAATATAAAAATCTCGTTGAGAATTCTTACTCGCCGTTTGGGCAACAATACGAGGAGATTAGTTTAGAGCAAGCACAAGCCCTGGTTTGGGGCGCGGTAGCTTATGCCAAAACATTAGGCTTTGAACCGCATCGCGATTTCGAGCAGTCGAAGACTCATTTAGGAGAATTAACTAGCGAAATAGGGTTGAAATTCGGTCACAACGGAAAACCTTGTTATGTTGAAGGGCCTTACGACAATACAACGAAAATTATCAATACGCTTAGAAACTCTGTGGGAGACGGTAATTTCGATTACTTGTTTGGAATTGGGTAGAAATTGATACGGTTCAGTATCTACTCCTTTCTAACTTGTTACCAATGGGGTGGCGTAAAAAAAATTTACGATATTCGCGCGATCTAAGAAACCGGTTTTTTTCTCGCATCTTCGCACTGTTATTAAATCTCTCAAAAAAACCAGTTTCTGGCCGCCTAACCATCAAATACAAAACAACTGCCAATAGCAAAAACTGCCAATAGCAAAAACTGCCAACAGCAAAAACTGCCAACAGTTGTTTTACATATTTAATGCGGATGGCGAGACTCGAACTCGCAAGGACAAGCCACACGCCCCTCAAACGTGCGCGTATACCAATTCCGCCACATCCGCTTTTTGGGGATTTCCGGCATCCTCTGGGAGTTTTGGGTTGCCCGTTACAGATTCACAATACGGATTCACCAGGGGAAATCTCTGACTCCGAACTTGTGACCTCAGAACTTGCGACCTCCGAACTTGCGCTCGTTCCCTTTTGGACTGCCGATTTACAATCATAGCACCAATAGAGGCAACTTGTAAAATAAATTTTTCTGAACTATTTCTCCAAAACCGCGATCGCGAATACCGAAAGGCATTATTCTACAAAATACTGAGTGAATTAGGCACCGAAGATGGGGTTCTCGAAAATTTTAATCGCTAATCGCGGGGAAATCGCCCTCCGCATCCTCCGTACCTGCGAGGAAATGGGGATTGCCACGGTCGCCGTTCACTCCACCGTAGACAAGCAAGCCCTGCACCTCAGCCATTCACCCAGGCTACGGCTTTCTGGCTGAAAACGCCCGATTTGCCGAAATCTGCGCCGACCATCAAATTACCTTTATCGGTCCAACTCCGGCAGCCATGCGGGCGATGGGCGACAAATCTACTGCCAAAGAAACCATGCAGCGGGTGAAAGTCCCCACAGTTCCCGGCAGCGGGGGATTGCTGGCAGACGAAAAAGAAGCACTCTCGATCGCCCGCGACATTGGCTATCCGGTGATGATTAAAGCCACCGCAGGCGGCGGAGGCCGCGGCATGAGACTCGTCAGGGAAGCCTCCGAACTCCCCAAACTGTTCTCGGCCGCCCAAGGCGAAGCCGAAGCAGCCTTCGGCAATCCCGGAGTTTACCTGGAAAAATTCATCGAAAAACCCCGCCACATCGAAATTCAAATCCTTGCCGACAACTACGGCAACGTCATTCACCTCGGCGAGAGGGACTGTTCGATCCAGCGCCGCCACCAAAAACTCCTCGAAGAAGCCCCCAGTCCCGCCCTCAGCCAGAAACTGCGCGATCGCATGGGCCAAGCCGCCGTCGCCGCTGCCAAATCCATCAACTACACGGGTGCGGGAACAGTCGAATTTTTGCTTGACAGTTCCGGCCACTTCTATTTCATGGAAATGAACACCCGGATTCAAGTCGAACACCCCGTCACCGAAATGATTACAGGCCTCGATTTGATTGCCGAACAAATTCGCATCGCCCAAGGCGAAAGACTGCAACTAAAACAAAACCAAGTCATTCTCAGCGGCCACGCGATCGAATGCCGCATCAATGCCGAAGATCCCGATCGCAACTTCCGCCCCCATCCGGGTAAAATTACGGGCTTTTTGCCTCCCGGCGGCACGGGCGTGCGCATGGATTCTCACGTTTATACCGATTATGAAATACCAGCTTACTACGATTCTTTAATCGGTAAATTAATCGTCTGGGGGCGCGATCGACCTTCAGCCATCCGGCGCATGAAACGAGCCCTGCGGGAATGCGCTATCACCGGCGTCCCAACCACCCTCAGCTTTCACCAAAAAATCCTCGACTCTCAAGAATTTCTCAACGGGGAAGTTTACACGAATTTTGTCGAACAGTTTTTGGCATCCTCTCGATCGTGATGGTTAGTATGATAAAACTTCACTCAACTTCTACCCATAGATAGCCAACTGTGGTAAACTACGGTCACGCTCTCGGGGTCTGGTGTGCCAGTCATGCAATCGGTTTATTATCGATTGCCTGGTAGCTAACCGCATCGGGACACTGGTAATCGGAAAAAACGACGGTTGGAAGCAGTCCATAAAATTGGGAAAGCGCAACAACCAAAACTTTGTGTCTGTGCCTCACGCTCGGTTCATTAAAATGCTAACCTACAAAGCGCAGTTAGCAGGACTTGAGGTAATTCTTACCGAAGAAAGTTACACATCTAAGTGTTCTTTTTTAGATAACGAACCAATTGGCAAGCACTCCTTATACCAGGGAAGCAGAATTAAACGCGGCTTATTTCGTGCTAGTGACGGAACTTGTATCAATGCCGATATTAACGGCAGCGCGAATATAGTCCGAAAAGTATTCCCCAACGCCTTCGCCGAGGGGATACAGGGCGTGGTAGTACGTCCTGTAAGGGTTACTCCTTACAAAACGATTGGGTGTGGCAAGTGAGATATTTGTCGATCGAATCTGTAACTATTCACGACTGAACGCGATCTAATTTGGCTTGTTTTTTGGCAACTGTTCGACAACTAACTGTCTGAATCTTCGGTAGTATTGTGATTGGATGAAGCCGATTCTTTGTTCGGCAAGCGATCGGAAGTAAAAGACTGTCGGGATAGATATGCGAATTTAGAAGTTAGCTATTTACTGCAACGGATGGAAGCGGAGCGAGGACTTTCTATTTTAACGACGAATTTTAAAAATGCGATCGACAGTGCGTTTGAAAGAAGATTGCGGCTTATCATCGAATTTCCGGGACAACATAGCCCTGAATGGGGCATTTTTGGTCGCCCAAGCAGGTGAAGCGGTACAGATGAAGCATTTGTTGCAAGCGGCGTTTCGGGAGTGTAAAAAAGAAGGTAGGGCGACGACCGGCACTCGCAATTGGGTAGTCCCAGAGAATGCGCGCGCGGGAGCGATAAAGCTTCTCAAATCTCAACTCTCAACTAACTGATGACGAAACCAAATAAAATTGCCTTATCCTTAGCAGGTCTGTACTCAACTGCTTGGACTCTATCTTTAACTGGATTACTGTTGGGTTTTAACAGCAAAATTTTTCCTCAAACCGCTGTCGCTCAACCGATTATTCCCAATTCCCAACAAATCCTGCCACCCCTGTCGCTACCAGTACCGCCCCCGCCCCTGCTACCCGCGAACTCCAGTCAAAACCTCAATCCCGCATTCCGCAACCGCCCCTACCGCCTCGGCCCCGGAGACCAAATTTCCATTCAAGTTCAGCGCTTCCCGGAACTCAATTTTGCAGGCACAATTAGCCCTGAAAGTATCATCGTCCTATCGCTGATTGGAACAGTCAACCTGCGCGGCCTCACCGTCGAAGAAGCCCAGCAAAGAATCCGCGAACGTTTCGCCCAATTTATCAAAAATCCCCAAGTATCCGCCTCGCTGCTAGTCCAGCGCCCCGTCATCGTGACGGTGACGGGACAAGTCGCCAGACCCGGCTATTATCCCTTGCAAACGCCCCAAATTCCTGCAGCCCTCGCAGCCGCCAGCGGCACCACTCCCACGGCAGAACTGCGGGCGGTGCGGGTGCGGCGGACTCTGCCGGGAGGTGCCGTCGCCGAGCAAATAGTTGACATTTTGACACCCCTGCAAACGGGAATTTCTCCCCCAGATTTGCGTTTGGAAGACGGAGATGCGATCGTCGTACCTTATCAGCAAGCGACGCCCGATCGCAAGTCCGATCGAGATTTAGCCTCCCGCTACAGCCTGGCTGCAGCCACTACACCCGTCCAAATCACCATCACCGGCGAAGTAGCCAAACCCGGTTTTTACACGCTGCCGGCCGGTTCGGGTCGGATTTCCGCTGCTTTGGCGGTTGGCGGCGGAGTAACGCGACAAGCCGATTTGCGGGCGGTGCTGGTGCGGCGCACCCTGCTAGACGGGCGTTCCGTAGAGGAACCCATCGACCTTTATACTCCTCTAGCAGCAGCTAGCGATTTGTTAGATTTTCCTTTAACAAACGGCGATATCATCTTCGTTCCCAAATTGGATGAATCTACCAAAAACCTAGACTACGACAAGGCATTGGTGTCCCGCTCTACTCTAAGCAAGCCCCGGATCTACGTTCGAGTTTTGAGTTACGCTGGAGGTGGTTTGACATCGTTCTATCTGGAAAATGGCAGCAGATTGTTGGATGCTCTCAACGGCTTGCCGGTTGATGCCGCTAATTTGCGCAAAGTTGCCTTAATTCGCTTTGACCAAAAGCAAGGTAGAGCGATCGACCGCAAGTTAGATGCTAAGGCGGCTTTGGAGGGTAATGTTGCTCAGAATCCGGTGTTGGAGGATAACGATGTAATAGTCGTCGGTCGCAATCTTGTCGAGCGGATTGGTTATGCTATCAATACTGTTACTCGACCGTTTCGCGATATTTTGGGATTTTTGTTGTTCTTCGAGCAGTTGAGAAATGGGGTAGACAATCTGTTCGGGCCGGTACTGGATAGGCGGCGGTAGTTGTTCGGGAGTTTTGAGTTTTGAATTTTGAGTTTTGAGTTTTGAGGGGGGGTTGTGAGTTGACAATTACCAATTACCAGTTACCAATTACCAATTACCAATTATTAATTATCAATTACCCATTACCCATTACCAATTACCAATTACCCATTACCCATTACCATCTAAACTTCTTATGACTTTATCCGTAGTTAAACGTTATTTAATTGCTTTCGACCAATACAAATGGGTGGGATTGGCAACCTTTACAGCGGCTGTGGGCGTGTCGGGAGTAGTAGCTATGCAGCCAGCGCCACCACCGATTTACACTGCTATAGGAATGCTGGCTTACCGCCGTCCGCCTGTAATTTTTTCATCCACAGCTACGAAAATTCAACAGGAAGGACAAGAGCTAACTAAAGAAATGCTGCTGCATGAAACTGTAACCAAACAAACAGTAGTAAAGACATTGAGTCCAGCAGCAAAGGCAAAACAAATTAAAGAATTAACTAAAAAAGAACCAAAAGCTTCTGAAAAAGAAATAGAAGAAAAAGTCATAGAAAAGCACGCCGAAAAACTGGCAAATGACGTGCAAATTAAAATGCCGAAAAATAACGAGAGCAATGCTTTGATTCAAGTTATCTACAAAAATACCGATCGCAAAAAAGCCGAAAAAGTAGTGGCAGAATTAATGGAAGCAATGGTCGCCCGCAGCAAAATAATTAACACTTCAAGATTGCGAGAAGCTATCGCCGAAATTAACAAGCGCTTGCCCCAAGTAACTCAGGAACTCAGAGCAGCAGAACAAAAACTTGAAGCTTACGAAAAACGCGAAGGAACTTCTATTTTAGCAGTTCAAAGCGGTACTTTGCCGCAAGCGATCGCCTCCAACGAACAGCAGCAGCGGCAATTGCGAGTGCAGTTGGGAGGAGTGGAAGCTCAAATTAAAAGCTTGGAAGAGCGCTTGGGATTGAATGCAGATAGCGCTTACATCGCTCAAGCACTGTCTGCAGATCCGATTATTGCCCAACTGCGCGCGCAACTATTTACGATCGAATCTCAGCTCAAAATTCTGCGCAGCGACTTGCAAGACGAACACCCGAAAGTAATAGAATTGCTCAAACAAAAACAAGCTTTCGAGCAACAGTTGGAACAGCGGGGATCGGAGGTTCTTGGCGGTAACGGAGTAGCAGCACCCCTCAGAAGTGCCGATCGAATTCGGGTAGATGCTTCTTTAGATTTAGCCAGACAAGAGTTAGCCAAGAATCTAATTGCTTTGCAAACTCAGCGGCAAACTCTGCAACAGCAACTCAGAGGCATTGAGAATACCGAACAGCAGTTGCGCCGGGAATTTGCAGCAATTCCCAACAAGCAGTTGGAACAAGCGCGACTGGCACAGCAAGTAGCCCTGAAAAAAGCTCTTTACGACAAAATGCAGTCGGCTTTGGTGGACGCCCAAACTGCCGTAGCGGAGACAACGGGCAGTTTGTCAATCGGTCAACGACCAAAAACTGAGGATGTTGAATCGAACAAGAGAGGTTTGCCCGTGATGCTAGCTGTGGGCGGATTTGTGGGCTTGCTGTTCGGCGGCGGACTGATATTCTTGTTGGGGATGCTCAACGGCAAGTTTTACTCTTGGGAAGAGGTGCGGGCTGCTTTGGTGGAAAAGGAGGTGCTGGTACTGGGGGTTTTGCCCGAGGTGGCCGGCTTTGATGCCTACGGCGATGAGATGCCTGTGGTTTTGGAGGCGAATTCTCCTTATTTGGAATTTTACGAGCGCTTGCGCACGAATTTGCGCCGGATAGGGGACAGATCGGCGAAGGTGGTGCTGCTGACTTCGGCGGCGTCGGGGGAGGGAAAAACTTTTAGCGCTTACAATTTGGCAATTGCTGCGGCTCGATCGGGCAAGCGGACTTTGTTAATTGAAGCAGATTTGCGATCGAATTCTAGCGTTGAATCTTTGAGAATTGCGGCCGATCCCCTGGCGGCAGTGGAACCTTTGCACTATTACGGGAATATCAGCGAGTGCGTGCGTTTGGTGCCGGAGGTGGAAAACCTTTACGTAGTGCCGAGTCCGGGTTATTTGCAGCAGGCGTCTGCGGTGCTGGAATCCAGCGAAATGCGCAGGCTGTTTGACGATGTGCGCAACCGCTTTGATTTCGTGGTTGTAGATTCTCCGCCGTTGAGCGAGTGCAACGACGCACTGACGCTGGAACCTTACACTGATGGCATAATTTTGGTGGCGCGCCCCGGTTACACGATGTCGGGAATGCTGGCGGAAGCTGCGGATCAGTTGCTGGAATCGGAGGATGACGATCCTAATAAGTCAGGGCTGCGGCTGTTGGGGGCGATTATTAACGGTGCTGATATTCCGGTGAAATTCCGTCCGGATGTTGATGAATTTGATGCGCCAGTGAATGCGAGATCTGATGGTGCGATCGAAGTGCGATCGAGTCGAATACCTCCGTCGAAGCTTAAAAGTAACCTTCGCAAGTAGCTTGCGGGCAAACTTTATCGATCGCTCTTTTTTTGAAGATCGCCGATCTAATCTTGGTAGTGATAGCAAGCTTGGATAAAATCAATTCGGTCCTCTACCACCGCCTTAAATTCCGGCGCTTTCTCGCATTCTCTTTAGTCTGATTTTTGAGATCTTTTTAATTACAGCTATTTAAAATATTCTAGAGCAATGAACGGCGAAATTAAACGCAATCCAATATTGTTAGTTCACGGAATCTTCCGCAAATCGGGAGTTTTCCGCCAAATGTCAGCATATTTAACTGATTTGGGTTGGTCGGTAAGCGCCCTCGATCTAACACCCAATTACGGCTCGATCGGTCTTGAAGAATTAGCACAGCAAGTAGCAGAATATATTAACAAAACCTTTCCTCCAAATTGTCTGATCGACATTGTGGGTTTGAGTATGGGAGGCTTAGTCACTCGCTATTACCTGCAGCGCCTGGGAGGAAGCGATCGAGTGCAGCGATTCGTTGCCATATCATCCCCTCACAACGGTACTTGGATGGCTTACACGCTTTGGGGAAAAGCCTGCATTCAAATGCGCCCCAACAGCGATTTTTTGCAAGATTTAAATCGCGATGCAACAGTGCTCGATCGGCTCAATTTTACTTCTATTTGGACGCCTTGGGATTTCATTATTGTACCCGCGGCTAGTTCCCAAATGCCAGTTGGTCAAGAAGTTAAATTACCAGTCTTTGCCCATGCGATGATGGTGAGGGATTCCAGGAGTTTACAGGCTGTTGCTGAAGCATTAGCAAAACCTGTTTCTTAGCCCTTTGATATACTCCCCGATCTAAAAGGCGCGGGGATTCTTGACACTAAACGCCAACAAAAAACGGGTTAACCCCGTATTAGGTTAACCCGCGAGCTTGGAAAAGTGCAGTTCAATTATTTTTGCACTACCAACTTAACGTTGGCATTTTGCAAACCGCGTTGCTTGACCGCTGCCAAGGTCTTGTTAACTGCGTATTTTTGGTTGATGGAGTTGATCAACTCAGTTTGATTGTGCTTTTTGGCGACGCCCCACAAATCGGCAATCAGGTCAAAGGAACCGTCGCTATTGCGAGACCAACCCAGGTCGTATTCGCCTTCCAAAACCGCTACGATGTCGGACCGAACGCGCTGGCCGTTGTAGCCTCGAACATCAGCTTCAGACTTGACGCTAATGCCCAAGTCGCGCAGGGAAGCTTTCAGGATTTCGGCATCAGTGATTTTGGTACGCAGAGTGCTAAAGTGAGACATTGGATTTCCTCCTAATAGAACTGAGAGAGAAACAACAACGGTCTGGATTTAACTTGCCGCTGGGCGGCTCTTTTCTCAAACTGCTAGCTATTGCTAGCCTTTGCTCCTGTTTGGACCAGGAGAAAGCTTTTAGAATTCCATTCGCTGGTATTCAGCGACGGAAGACGCAGCGGGCCGCGCGCGCTGTCTTGCCCAATCTCTCAGGGCACTGACCTGTTCGGTCATTGTTTTAGACAGCGGCAGTGTAGATTTAATGGCCGCGATGATATCTAACTGCGTAAACTCTCTGTCTTGAGCGAAGGCTTCGTACATGGCTGCTACTATCGCTTGCTCAATCTCTGCCCCTGAAAAGCCGTCGGAAACGTTGGACAGTTGCTCTATATCGAAGCGAGAGATGTCCCGACGCCGCTTTGACAGGTGAATGTTGAAAATCTCTTGGCGTTCTTCTTTGGTAGGTAGGTCAACAAAGAAAAGATCGTCGAATCGTCCTTTTCTTAATAATTCCCCTGGCAATCGATTGACTTGGTTGGCCGTTGCCATTACGAACACTGGGGAAGTCTTTTCTTGCATCCAGGTGAGAAATGACCCGAAGATCCGGCTGGATGTACCTCCGTCTGAATCGGCAGAAGCAGCACCGCCCGCAAAAGCTTTTTCCAGTTCGTCGATGAAGAGGATTGCTGGAGATATTGATTCTGCTGTTTTCAGAGCGTTGCGGAGGTTGGCTTCCGATCGACCTACCATCGATCCGTCGTACACTCTGCCCATATCCAGTCGCAGCAGCGGCAGTCCCCACAAGCGGGATGTGGTTTTGGCAATCAAAGATTTCCCGCATCCAGGTACGCCCATAATCAGCGTCCCTTTAGGCTGGGGCAAGCCGTATTCTCTCGCTCGTTCTGAGAAAGCGTTGGAACGCTGTTTCAGCCATTTCTTGAGTTCTTCTGAACCGCCTACAGCATCAATTGTTTCGTCTTCTTCGATGAACTCTAGGATGCCGTTGCGCCGAATGAGTTGCTTTTTCTCAGACAAAACGATGTCTACTTCTTTGTCCGTCAAGCGCCCCGTCGTCACTTGGGCTTTGCGGTACACTTTTTCGGCTTCGTCTTTGGTGAGTCCCAAGGCGGCTTTGAGGAGTTTTTCCCGCTCGTCGGTTTTAATTTCCCGCTGGCGAGTTTGCTTCAACTGCTGCGACAGAACTTGGTTGAGTTCCTTCATGTCTGGCAGCGCGAAGTCTAAAACTACCACTTCCTTTTCTAGTTCGATCGGAATTTGCTGCACGGGAGACATTAACATTATTGTCTTTTGCGTGCCTTTGAAGTTGGCGATCGCATCCCGCAGCCATCTAGTTACTGGGGGAGAATCTATAAAAGGATGGAGGTCTTTAAATATATAGATGCTAGCGTTGCTGTTTGGTTCTCGCTGCCTGATCGTCCACTCAATAGCTGCCTCTGGCGAGACTGTGTTGTGTTGGGTGGTCGTCCGGGGTTGCCCGTACTCTACGATGCCGTGGGTGACAGTCCAGATAAATACCCTGCGCTGCGGCTTGGCTTGAGCTATGGTTGAAATTGCTTGCTCACACCGCTCTTCCTCGGATGTCACGAGGTAGATCAGAGGATATTGAGCTTGGATTAGAATACTGATCTCTTCTTGCATTGTCCTCGACCCACTAGAGACGGTGCTATCTTTGCTGAAGCTCCATGCTTCGATTCGTTATTAGGCGACTGCCCTCAGGTGAGCGCGATCGGCTTATTAGGGAAGCAAGGAATTCTTAGCAGGGAACCAATTCTTCCTCTCCCGGTTGAGCTGTGCTGGCGCTGACGCCTGACACCTGCTTGACTGGAAGTTCTTGTTCGGCCAAAACGCTTGGCTGAGTGCTGATGGATGCCAGTTCTCCATCTCGCATTACTACTGAACCCGTGCATTCTGGACAGGTGTATACCCGATGGGTTTGTCCGTAGGAGGCTTCTACTTCGTCCACCAGTTCGGGGTTTCCTAGGTAGAATACAATTGCCCTTTCTGCAATTGATGACATCGGTTCAGATTCAACTGCGGCTTTGATTTTGAGCTGGCGATGCAGTTCGGGTGGAAGGTACAGTGTAACTTTTTGCTTTTCTTGCATATGACAGTGAATTGACTTACCCGGGTATGTATTTCACAGTAGCGGGTTAATTCTTTGCTGTCAAGCCTCTATGCTGCTTTAACGTCTACTTTGTAATATTTCGTTACAATAAAGCGATTTGGCAACGGCAACATAGGGTATGTAGCTGATGGGGCTGGAAAGAGGGAATTGGGAATTGGGAATTGGGAATTGGGAATTAGGAAGCAGCTACCAAGCGCGATCGCCCCAGAATTTTCTGGAGCGAAGCAAGTTAAAATAGCTTTATTTGGCGCTCGTTGGAGCGATCGAGGCTGCATTCTCAACTTTAAGAGCGATCGCGCGCGAATATAAATTAAATGATATCGATCCGAAATCCGGGTTCGCCATCCCCGATCGTCCGGATGCTATCTCCTGCAAACAGTAGATCTCCTTGCGAGAACCCACCAAGCGGATAATTTCGGTTATGGACTCAGAATCAGAATTTACTTGCGAAGCAGCTTTATTATTTATTGATGAATCAATAAAACTCAAAACAGGTCATAATTTAAGCAACCTTGAAGTGGAAGTGTTCAAAGGTTGCTGGGAAGATAAGGATTATTCTAAAATCGCCGAAACAGTAGGCTATTCTGCAGGTCACATTACTGGAGTTGGCAAGCAGTTATGGAGCAAGATTTCAGAAGCATTAGGAGAAACTGTTAGTAAAAAAACTTTTCGGCAGCCCTTAAGAAGAGAATGGGAACAACGACGCCTTCATGGAATTACACGATCTGCACCTTTAGGAGAACCGCAATCTTTCAGCTCGATCGAGCATAATTTTACCATTTATATAGAACGCCCTCCGATTGAAGAACGTTGTTACTCAGAAATTCTCAAACCCGGATGTTTGTTGCGAATTAAAGCACCTTGGCAGACAGGAAAAACCGAATTAATTTCAAGACTTATAGATTGCGCCGCACAAAAGGGATATCGCACAGCAGTTTTAAACCTGCGGGATGTGACTCAAGAAGATTTCAGTAACTTGGATAAATTTTTGCAGTGGTTTTGTAATATTGTCGCCGACAGATTTGAGTTGGCTGCTAGCGTTGAAGAACACTGGCGCAAGAGTATTGGCAATAGTAAGATTAAATGCCGCAGCTACTTTGAAAAGTATTTGTTACCGGGTGAAAGTCCTTTAGTTTTAGCTTTAGATGAAATAGACAGAATTTTTCCGTGTCGGGAAATTGCCAGCGAATTTTTAGGAATGCTGCGAACTTGGCATGAAGACGCTAAAACTCGCCAAATCTGGCAGCAATTTCGACAAATTGTCTTGCATTCGGAAATTTATACTGAGGTTGATATCAATCAGTCTCCATTTAATGCTGGATGCGAGATGGCGTTAATCGACTTCAACGAAGAGCAAGTGCTAGATTTATCGCGGAAGTATCGACTGGATTGGGAACTAGCAAAAGTCAAACAATTAATGGCTGTAGTGGGAGGACATCCCTATTTAGTGGGAGAAGCCATCAAACACATAGCGCAACAAGATACAACTCTTGAAAAATTGCTGCAAACATCTCACACAATCTGGGGGATCTACAGCCGCCACTTAGAAAGACACTGGAAAAATTTGCAATCTAATTCCGAACTAGCGGGTGCTTTTCAACAGATAGCTTTGGCTGATACTCCTGTAGAATTTAACTCCCATTTAAATCAAAATATGGCAGTAAAGTTACACGATTTGGGATTGGTGAAGCTTTTGAATAATAGTGCAATAGTACGTTATGAATTGTACCGCAAATATTTTCGCGATCGCTTTCAACATAACCTATGACCGCAACACACAACAAGCACAACACTTATCAAGTAGGAGGAAGTCTCCCAGAATCTGCACCCACTTACGTAGTGCGACAGGCAGATGATGAATTGTATGCAGGGTTAAAAAGCGGTTCGTTTTGTTATGTTTTAAACTCCCGACAGATGGGTAAATCCAGTTTGCGGGTGCGAACAATGGCAAAACTGCAACAAGAAGGATATGCTTGTTGTGCGATCGAAATGAGAGATATTTGCAGTTATGAAGTAACGCCGGATGAATTTTTTGGCGGTTTTCTCAGCCTGTTAGTAAGTGGATTCAATTTGGAAATTGACGCAGGAGACTGGTGGGCAAAGTGTCAATACCTTCCTCCATCAATGCGATTGAGTAAGTTTGTCTCGGAAGTGTTGCTAGATAACGTTACTCAAAATATAGTTATCTTCGTTGATGAAATTGATAATGTTTTGAATCTCAAATTCAAAGACGATTTTTTTGCTTTTGTGCGTAGCTGTTATAACAAGCGTGCGGACGATCGAACATTCGATCGCCTCACTTTTGCCTTGCTGGGAGTCGCAACACCCGAGGACTTAATTGAAGATCGCAATTGCACGTATTTTAATATTGATAGTCTCTCCGTTGAGTTGACTGGTTTTAAACTAGAAGAAACCGAGGCTTTAGAACGAGGATTAATTGGAGTATTTGACAATCCCAAAGCAGTATTGAAGGAGATATTAGAATGGACGGGCGGGCAACCTTTTCTCACGCAATGGTTGTGTCAATTGGTGAGTGCAGGTATTTTAGACTGTAATTTCGATCGCGCATCAGATTTAGTAGCTGCAATTGTCCGGGAACGGATTGTAGAGAATTGGTGGGCGCAGGACAAGCAACAGCATTTACAGACAATTTGCGATCGCATCCTGAGTAACGAACAGCGAATCTCTAGATTGTTGGGATTGTACAAACAAATTTTACAATTTGGCGAGATTGCCAGCGATGATAGTTTTGAACAAATGCAATTGCGACTGTCGGGGTTGGTAGTTAAGCAGCAAGGATTTTTGAGAGTTTCCAACCGTATTTATCAAGCTGTTTATGATAAAGATTGGGTTGAGAATAAGCTAACTGCGGTGCGGCCTTATGCAGCAGCGATTAGTGCTTGGGAAGCATCTTCAGGTCAAGATAATTCACAGCTTTTGCGCGGGCGGGAATTGCGGAATGCTCAAGCATGGGCAGAAGGTAAAAGTTTAAGCGATTTGGATTATCAGTTTTTAGCTGCAAGTGTCGATTTAGATCGTCAAAATATTCAACTTGCTTTAGCGGCAGAACAAGAGGCAAGTCAGATATTAAGTCAAGCTAATTTAACCCTAAGTGAAGCTAATCAAACCTTAATCGATGCTCAAAAAAAAGCTCGCCGGATAATTGTTTTTGGATTGTGTGTACTGTCGGTTATCAGTGTTGCGAGTGTAATCTTAGTAAGATGGGCCGACATCCGGGTAAGGAAATCAGAGCATCAAATAAAATTGGCAAAAATTGCTGAATTAAATGCTTTAGCTAAATCAGAACTTTACTTAAACAATCAGCTTGAAGCATTATTTTACAGCGTAAAAGCAGGTCGTCAATTACTCGATATTGATGCACCAGTAGCTCTAAAGGATCGGGTTGAAAAACAACTCAAAAAAACACTTGACGAAGTACAAGAACGCAATCGATTGGAGGGACATAAAGATACAGTTTCCTGTGTATCTTTTAGCCCGGATGGCAAAATTATTGCTAGTGGTAGTCTTGACAAAACTATTAAACTTTGGAGCCAGCACGGTCAGTTGCTAAAAACTATAGACGTAGGTGCGGATGTCTATGGCATGAGTTTTAGCCGTGATGGGCGACTGCTGGCTTCAGCTAATAAGGATAATACCATCAAAATTTGGAATCTGGACGGGCAGTTATTAAGAACTTTGTCGGGTCATAATAATTCAGTTTATAACGTGAGTTTTAGCCCAAATGGGCGACTGCTTGCTTCAGGGAGTAGCGATAACACCGTTAAAGTTTGGAGTATTGAAACAGGTGCTTTAGTTAACATCTTAAAAGGGCATACAGACACAGTTTATAGCATTACTTTCAACCCTGACGGTAAAACTCTTGCTAGTGGTAGCGGAGACAAAACTGTTAAAATCTGGAGCATTGCAGGTAAAGAGCTGAAAACTCTAAACGCTCACAGCGATGTAATTACCAGCGTGAGTTTCAGCCCTGACGGTAAAACTCTTGCTAGCGCTAGTTTAGACAAAAAAATCAAGCTGTGGAATAGTGATGGCAGCTTGAATATAACCCTCAAAGGGCATCGATCGCCAGTCTATGGTGTAAGGTTTAGCCCTGATGGTAAAACCCTTGCTTCGGCGAGTGGCGACGCAACAGTCAAGCTATGGAGTCGCGAGGGTAGCGAACTCATGACATTTAATGGGCATACTACAGGACTCCTAGGTCTAAGCTTCAGCCCCGACGGTAAAACGATTGCTAGTGCTAGTGCTGACAAAACTATTAAATTATGGAGCACTCAACATACTTTGCTGGCAAACATAAAGGGTCATAGTGATAGAATTCATAGCGTCACTTTCAGTCCTGATGGCAAGACTATTGCTAGTGCCAGTATTGACAAAATGGTCAAACTTTGGAGTAGTAATGGTCGTCTGTTACAAACCTTAAACCAGCATCTTGACCAAGTTTATAGCGTAAGTTTTAGTTCTGATGGCAAGATTTTTGCGAGCGCCGGTGAAGACAAAACTATCAAACTTTGGAATCTTGATGGCAGAGAAATTAAAACCCTCAAAGGTCATAGTGACGCGATTCAAAGCGTAAGTTTCAGTCCTGATGGCAATACGATCGTCAGCGCCAGTGACGATAAAACAATCAAACTCTGGAGCAAAGATGGCAAGGAACTAAAAACCTTAAAAGGACATAACGGTATAATTTTTAGCGCAATTTTCAGCCCTGACGGTAAAATCATTGCTAGTGCTGGTGACGACAAAACAATCAAACTCTGGAATCTCAATGGCAGGGCAGGCACGGAGGCGCGACCCCTACAAACTCTAACAGGTCATAGCGGTACTGTTCTCAGCGTAAATTTTAGCCCGGATGGCAAGACTCTTGCTAGTGGCAGTGATGACAAAACTATCAAACTCTGGAATCTCAACGGTAGAGAAATCAAAACTTTAAAAGGGCATACCGGTAGAGTCTTTAGCGTAGTTTTCAGTCCAGATGGTAAGATGATTGCCAGCGGCAGCAATGACACAACAATCAAACTTTGGAGTCTGGATGGCAAGGAACTTAAAACCTTAAAAGGGCACAGTCGCGGTGTCAGTAGTGTAAATTTTAGTCCAGATAGTAAAACTATTGCTAGTGCCAGTTTCGATGGAACTATCAACATCTGGAGTCTTGATGGTTTGGAGTTGAAAACTTTAAATTTGGAGCAACTTGTAGCGTCCGGTTGTAATTTGCTGCACGATTATTTGCAGACAAACAATCATTTTAAAGATAACAACGAAGCTCTTCTTTGCGATCGCGCGACAAACAAATCTCAATTTTGACTTTTGCGTTAAGCAGTAACAATAAAGTTACAGCAATTTTCAAGTTCATCACACCCCAGAAACCCGGTTTCTTGAAGAAACCGGGTTTCTTTGTACCTACATGAAAATTGCCGATCCAGCAGGATTGATACCAAATGCGAAAATGTTCGCAATCGGCTTAGTATACTAACTACAAGGACCAGGAGGAGGGCAGACCTCGAATGGAGGATCTAATGGAAATTTCACTACCATTAGTATCAATATTAGCAAGATCAGCAATATTCCGATCGATACCGTTTTGATGACAAGTTTCTTATCCATAACACGTTAGATTTCGAGCGACGAATTAAGAATTCATTCTCGTTGGCCAACAGATTTCCGGAAAAAACACCATAAACCCCCAATTGGAATTGGCAATCTGACAAAAAACTGTAGTGGATGTCACCTTTGCTTCGGCATTTATGATTAACAGTTACAATTATCAGCGTGACTGACTGATAACTGTAACTGTTAAGGTTTTGAAGGTAATTATAATCTATCAATACGCAACACGGTTACAATCACCTGGAGGACGGCACCCATTTTCTTGTCCCTTAGCCACGTACAAACCACCATCTTGCTGGAGATTGCTAAATACACTACTTTCAGTTAGTCGTACAGATGACAACTCCTGTTTAGCCAAGCTTAGACCTGTAATTACCATCAATATTGGCAAAAGCATGAACCTTGCCAACTTCTTCGTTCTCATGAGAAGTTTTGCGTTCATATCAACTTACTTTGTGATTTAAGATTACGTAAGTATTCTTTTAAATTTCCACCTTTCCGGGAAAAAATGCTTGAAAAAATCTACAGCACTTAAGTCACAAGTGAAGTTTATTGTTCCGATCGACTTAGTTTCCGATCGCACCTTAAATCTTCTTTCTAATTCCCAGCCTTCCGGAAAAAATCGCCAGTAAAAAAGCTACAGCCCGAAAGTCGCAAGTAAATCACAGAATTATAAGTTGAGAGAACTGCTGCAACTCAGCTAAATCGTGGATTTGACAAGAGGAAGCAGGATCGATCGCCCCTATTTCACCATTAATTGCGATCGCATCCAATTTTTTCAGAGTTTTTATTATTTGTCGATCTATCTTCCTGTTTGTTTGCCCGATCGAACACTGCAATTTGTATGAGTAATTCCTAGTTTTTCTGATTGTTATATCTAAAGCCAGCTATTAAGATGGATTCATTCAGCAATCAATAAAACAAAGAATCACGAGGAAATTATGATGAAGGTTTCCCTGAAAAGAACGGCTGCAATAGTTTCGATAACAGCAACATCCCTATTTTATGTTGTAAGTCCCGGATCGGCAGCTTCTCCCATTACCCCAACGCCAAACCAATTAATTGCCGTCACAATACCCAACTTGCGACCAGAAGCTTCCGTCAATAATGGAGTTCTTCAAGTGGCAATTCCAGTATCTTTCTTGGAAGGTCCAATTAATTCTATTCTGCGTGCCAATGGAGGACGATACAAAGATACTGACTATCAACGACTTGATGTTAACGATATGCGAGTTTCGTTCGCAGAAGGTGGCTTAGTCGTCAACGGCAACTGGCGTTTCCAAGCCCGAGAATATTTAGGAAGTGTTTTTGGAAGAAAGAAATATACTCCCTGGGTTTCAGTCAGCGGTTCTTTCTCTCAACCTTTCAGTGTTAAAGTCAAGAACGGAAGACTTTTCGCAGAAGCGGGCAAGACCGATATTCGAGGTGCTAACAAGTGGTATGGTGACATTGTTGATGCTTTGATTTCGAGATTTCGCGTCAATGGTGCTGTCAACCAACGCATTAATCAAGAACTACAAAGTTTTAATGGCATGAATCTCCAACAATTACTCGTTAAAACGGGTAGTGATTCAGTTGCTAAAGCGTTGGGGATTAGCAGCAATGATGCCAGCCAATTAATCGGATCTCGTACAGGCAATATAAATGCTAACATCACTGGTGGTAGCTTGAAATTATCTGTAGCAGTTCGCTGAAAAAATCAGCATCAAAACGCGAGAGGCTGTTGCTGAGTTTATTTATAGGGTGATCTACTTTTTTTCTGGCGTTCGAGAGCTACTTAAACAATAGCTAAAACGAGAAAACCGAGTGCTAAAAATTTAGTAACTAATCAGTATTCTTTTTCATTTCCAGCTTTCCGGAAAAAAGCTATCGAAAACAGCAGCAGTGCGAGAGTCGCAAGTAGAAAACAGAATTACATTTTGGCGGTATCTGAGGTACTCCAGAAACCGGGTTTTTTAAAGAAACCCGGTTTCTAAGGTGTGCTTAACTTGCAATCCGGTAAATCAGTTGAGAAAACTGCTGGAACTAAGCTGCATCAACGATTGAGCGAAAGGCTGTAGGGTCGATCGCCCCCTATTTCACCATTTATAATCATTCGCCTCCAATTTTTTCTGAGTTTTTGTTATTTATCAATAGATTTTCCGGTTTGTTACCTAAAAAAACACTGTAAATCTGCTAACATTTTGATATTTTTTCTAATTGTTATCTCTCAAAATAACTATTACGATCGATTCATCAAACGAAAAACACAACAAAGAATCGCGAGGGAATTATGATGAATCTTATCTTAAAAAGAAAGGCGACACTTACCTCGATCGTAGCAACATCCCTGATTTCTGTTGCAAGTCCTGCACCAGCAACTTCTCCCATATCTTTCTTGGATATTCCGATCGATTCTATTGTAAGTATTCCTGAAGGACAGCACAAAGAAACGATCGAGCGATCGCAACTACTGGTTAAACAACGTCATCGGGACCATGAAATGTTTATTGTTCGTACACCCGATCGCTGGTTGATGAGTTACACTAAAATTCACAGTTTAAACATTCATGGTAAAAGCGATCGACAATTATTCCCGGTCGGAGTGCAGGGACTCGATCGAGGTCATTAGAAAACAAGAGTGAGTTGGTGACAACTTAATTCTTGCACCTGTAACAAAAACTGGGTTTCTGGCAGAGAATATCGCATCTAAGCTGATATTTTCCTTTCGGAAACCTAGTTTTTCTAATTTTTTCTGAGTTTTTCTGATTCGCCGATCGCTCTTCCTAATTATTTACATGAAAAAAACAGTAATTTATCGTAGATTTTCTGATTTTTTCTAATTGCAATTCGTCAAGTTTGCTATTAATATCATCCTAAATCCCGATCGATCGCACCTCGATTCTCGTCCGATCGTCCTCGATCGCGATCGGGCGAGAAGCTGATGAAAGTGTGTGTAGCGTGCGACTTGAACCGACAAGCCATCAAGGGGATAACTAACTCGGATTCGATCTAGCTTCATTCAGCAACCAGCACAATAAAAAAATCATGAGGTAATTATGCAGCCTGAAGTTTCATTCAATAAAGGAATGCTTCACGTACTTATTCCAGTGGCTTGCTTGGAAGGTCCGATCGATACTATTGTCAGTGCCAATGGAGGAAAATACGAAGATACGGACGATCGACAACTTGATGTTAACAATATGCTAGTTTCTTTCACGGAAGGTGGTTTAGCGATCGACGGCAACTGGCATTTCCAAGCCCGAAAGTATTTAGGACGTTTCCGAGGAAAAAAGAAATATTCTCCGTGGGTGTCGATCGAAGGTTCTTTCTCTCAAGCTTTCAATATTAAAGTGGGGAATGGCAGGCTGTTTGCAGAAACAAGTACGATCGATATTCAAGGTGCAGGCGAGTGGTATCCTGAGATTCTTTATGCTTTGATTTCTAGATTTCGTATTAATGGTACTGTTAACAAACTTATTAACCAAGAACTCCAAAATTTTAGTGGCATGAGTCTTCAACAACTTCTCGTTCAAGAGGGAAGTGCTTTAGTTGCCGAAGCCTTGAGGATTAGTATTGATGATGCCAGAAAGTCGATCGACTTTGGTGCGGTAGATATCAATGTCAAGATAACTGACGGGAGATTGATATTATCCGTACAAGTTGACTGAAATACGCACTCGATCGAAGAGGCAGTTTTTTGTACGAAAATCCTCTTGAATATAGGTGAAAAAACCCGGTTTGTGAATTCCTATGGCGTGTTTTCAAACTACTTCTTGAGATTCAGATCCCCCTAAATCCCCCTTAATAAAGGGGACTTTAAGAGCATTTCTTCCCCCTTTTTAAGCTATGCTTTATAAACATCTTTCTTAACAAGAAAGTTGACAAAAGTAACTACTTGTGTAGGGGCTATAGGGGCGATCGCGGACGATCGAATACGAATTATCCTGCTTCGAGTTTTCATTGATATCTCCCTCGAGCAATGAGTTGGCTCAAGTGCGTTCGGGATTTTTCCCGATCGCACATTTTGGACCAACAGAATAAAATGTTTTTCTGCCATTGGCTCACGGCTGTTTACCAAAACGATCGTTTATGCGAACGACACAATTTGCGCTCGCAGCTATTTTCCCCCTGGAAAAATACCAAAATACAAGTAATAGGTAAAGTTGTTAACAGCCACCACTCTATAGCTTCTGCCTCCGCTCGAATCAAAAAATCTGCCCCCTCACGGTTGGCGCAGGCAAACAAGTCATAAAAGTCAGCTTCTCGATCGACAATCGTGACTACTTGTTGTATCTTGTATTGCTAAGACAATTTGATGGTTTTTGATTCTTTCTAGTGTGGCGTCTACGTGTCCTTTCCTAAGCTGAGCTGGTTTGATGTATGGTGAATCCCAGAAATCATAAGTAGCCTTAGTTTCCGCCCATGTACCACTCGCTTCAGGTACACTAGATTCTGGATTATTGCTTAAATTCGAGACAATTTTCATGAATCTATTTGTTCTTCTGACATCTGGCAATTGAGTTTTTTCTAATTCTTGCCTTACCCATCGATCGATCATCAGACTTCTCCAAAAAAGACAGAGGTGGCCAGAGTACATTTTATCAATCTTGCACCATTCTCAAGCGATCGCGATCGCCCGAATTCGAGTACAGTCCGTCGGAATTGTGTGTCCGATCGCCCGAGCATCTGCTACGATCGCCCCAAGAGCTCTCAGTTTTAACCGGAACTTCTGACATCTCGCCCCTTTCTTCAACATCACCCTATCTGTGAAATTTTGTCAACTTTATGTTAAGAAAGATCCTTATAAAGGATAGCTTAAAAAGGGGGGAGCAAGAGCTTAAAAGTCCCCATTTTTAAGGGGGACACCTCTTCAAGTCCCCCATTTTTAAGGGGGACAGCTCTTCAAGTCCCCCCTTTTTAAGGGGGATTTAGGGGGATCTGCCTCTGATGGAGTAGTTTAAAAACACGCTCTAGGGCGGTCGAAATCTAATTTTTTTCCAAGAGTTTCTTAATTCTTCAATCATTGAAATACCCACATCTTTGACTGCTATTTGAACTTTTTTATAGACCCGAGGCTTGTTTCCTATCCGATTGTTGTGGCGAGCTACTATTTTCCAAACTTATCTGGAAGAATCCGGCTCAAAAAACTGACTGAAACGTTGCAGGCGATCGCGATCGAGCAATTCAATTTGCGCGCCGTTGACTGCAATTAATCCTTCGCTGCTGAGGCGGTACAAAGCCCTGGAAAGAGTTGCCGAAATTGTACCCAAACTAGCTGCAAGCTGGCTTTTCGTTAAATCTAATGTCACGATATTGACAGGAACAGCGCGATCGGCTGACTGGGCGACACGAGCATCACTTAACTTAAGTAAATAAGCAGCTAGTCGTTGCGGCACATCCTTAAATGATAGTTCTTCAATTACCCCAGTTAAATGTCGCAAGTGCTGCGAAAGACCGACGAGCAGATTAATAGCAATATCTGGATCTTGATGCAGTAAATTGAGAAATGCCGCCCGCGAAAAAAAGATTAGTTCTGCTGGCTCCATAGTAGATGCCGAAGCGGGAAAAGGTTTGCCATCGAGAGCGGCAACCTCAGCAAAATTGTCTCCTGACTCGAAAATATTTAGAATCTGCTCTTTACCTGCTGGCGACTCTTTAAATACTTTGACTCTACCGCTTTTAACCACAAAAAAACCTGTGGCTTCATTGCCCTGTTTGAACAGCAATTCTCCTTTACTGAGGGATTGTAATTGAGCGATCTGAGCTACCGGAACGAGTTGCGATCGCGATAACCCTCGAAAAACCATCGTTGTTTGCAACCAACTAATTAAATCAAATTCCTTCACCATCACTATTTCTCGATCGCCCTCGGCCATTTTACATCTAACTTCAACTTTAAACTTTCGCCATCGAGCAATTGTTTAAAAAGTTAAATCTTCCCATGTCTCGTACATAAAATTTGATATTTTTTCAAGAATCTTAAACAATCACTCAAGTTTAATAATTTTTCAAGGTTTGTTTTGACTTAAGTCAAAGAGTTTTAAAGATGCTTCGCCTACGCTTAAAAATGTTGCAGAACTTGCGCACCAAAAGCCAAAAACTCGGTTGCTGCATCGACAACCAGAACCAGCAGTCGCGATTTTCTAAGAAATCGGTTTTTTTGCGTCAGTTCTATGTCGATCCGACTGCGGGAAACTGCCACTTGAGTTTTTTAAGTAGGAGGTTGGAAATTCTTCAACGTGCTTCTTTTCGATCGTCCTTAATGTCATTGGCATCCTTAGCGATCTTGCTGAAACGTTAAATAAATTATGGCGAATTCAACTTTTGATAATTTGTGGGGTGCAGGTATGCGAGCGGACTCGAAAGTTTACCCTCCCTGCTTAGCTGGTAATGATTTTTGCCGTTACATTTACGGTTGCGATCGCGCTTGGGGCAGCCACCTACAAAAATGCGCTCCCCATTCCGGCAACCGTAAGGTTTTTCCCATAAGAAATTATTTGTGTCATTGAGAATTTGGAGGTTTTTATGAACGCAGAAGTTGCTCCGATTCCCCCAGAAATTTACCGGCAGTTTGTCGAACGCTATCCCAAACTAGAAAAAGCCTGGGAGCAACTCAGCGAAGCAGGTAGAGAAGGGCCGTTAGATGCCAAAACAATCAGATTAATTAAGTTGGGAATTGCGATCGGTGCAATGCGAGAAGGAGCAGTACGTGCCAACGTGCGGAAAGCAATTGCCCTCGGTATTTCCCAAGCAGAAATCGAACAAATAATTGCTTTAGCCGCAGGGACTCTGGGAATGTCTGCTACCGTAGCCGTCTTTTCTTGGGTGCAAAACGAACTGGCTAAAAACGCTTAAAAAAAAGGTGCAAAGCCGATGAAATTCATGTCAACGCTGATTCAGTGCAGAGAACACTGGTGGTGTCGCTGGAATCGATCGCTGCTGGTAATTTTGTTAACCGGAATCCTGTGGTTCGGAAATATGACGGCTGCCAGCGCCGCCGCTGTAGAAACAGGAAAAACGCTATTTGAACAATCCTGTGCTGCTTGTCACTCGATCGACGGCAGCGGCGCAAGTTACGGACCAGATTTGCAAACAGTGACGCAACGGCGCGATCGAAACTGGTTAATCAGTTGGATTGCTGCACCAGAAAAAGTCATCGAGTCAGGAGATGCGATCGCCGCTGAATTACTTGCAAAATATAACGGCGTTCCCATGCCCAATGCGGGCTTGCAGCCCGACGGAGTGGAATCGATTGTTAGCTATCTGGAAAATGTAGCAGGAACTGCCAGCAAAACTTCCCCGCAGGCAGCAACAGCGACACCGTTAGATACAGAAGTACCCGCCAGCCCAAGCGCAGCATCGAACAGCGAATCGAACAGCAGTTTGCCCCCAGCAGGCGATGCCACCATCGGACAAAAATTATTTGCCGGAACGATACCTTTTCACAATGGCGGCCCAGCTTGCATGTCCTGCCACACCGTAGATGCGGTGGGAGCCCTGCGCGGCGGCACCTTGGGACCGAACTTAACCCATGTTATCGATCGCTACACGGAAGCCGGACTCAAAGGTGTGTTGCCCGCCTTGCCCTATCCCACCATGCAGGGCATTTATCAAAACAAGTTGCTGACAGAAGACGAACAAGCTCAACTGCTAGCTTTCTTTAAAGCAGCCAATGGAACAGAAACAGCGATCGCAACAGCAAATACAACTGCAGAAAACAATCCCAGCACCGAAACAGCATCTTTCCAAATTGCTACCACCTGGAAATTCATTCTATTGGGTGTAGGTGGATCTTTGCTGCTGGCACTGATAGGTCAAATTACCTGGCGCGATCGCCTCACCGGGGTACGCCAACGCTTAGTGGAAGGACAAAAATCATGAGTTGGATTAAAGATATTATCAGCCCCGACCTGCGCCAGTGGGAAGAATTTTACCGCAATCGCTGGCAGCACGACAAAGTAGTTCGCAGCAGTCACGGCGTCAACTGCACGGGTGGCTGTTCCTGGGCGATCTACGTCAAAGATGGCATCGTTACCTGGGAAATGCAGCAAACCGACTATCCCGACTTAGAAGCGGGCATCCCGCCCTGCGAACCCAGGGGATGCCAGCGCGGCATTAGTTACTCCTGGTACATCTACAGCCCGATTCGGGTGAAGTATCCCTACATGCGGGGCGTATTGATCGACATGTGGCGCGCAGCCAAAAGCCAACATCAAGATCCTGTTGTTGCTTGGGAGTCGATCGTGCTGAATGAAACCAAGCGCCGTCAGTACCAGCAAGCTAGAGGTAAAGGCGGAATGCGCCGCGCCAGTTGGGAAGAAGTGCTGGAAATTACCGCAGCATCGACGATTCATACCATCAAACAATACGGGCCCGATCGCGTCATTGGCTTTTCCCCGATTCCCGCCATGTCCATGCTGAGTTATGCAGGGGGTTCCCGCTTCCTGCAATTAATGGGCGGTGTCAATTTAAGTTTTTATGACTGGTACAGCGATTTGCCCAACGCCTCCCCCGAAGTCTGGGGCGAACAAACCGATGTGGCGGAAGCCGCCGACTGGTACAAATCCCGCTTCATCGTCTCGATGGGCTCGAATTTGAACATGACGCGCACGCCTGACGTTCACTTTGTGGCAGAGGCGCGCCACGCGGGGGCGAAGTTTGTCGTATTCTCGCCGGATTTCAGCCAAGTTGCCAAATACGCCGATTCGTGGATTCCTGTTAACGCGGGGCAAGATGGCGCTTTCTGGATGGCGGTGAACCACGTTATTCTCAAAGAGTTTCACTGCGATCGCCCCACCGAATATTTCATCGATTACCTGAAACGCTACAGCGATGCGCCCTTCCTCGTAGTGCTAGACGAACAGGATGGTGCTTATCGGGCGGGACGGATGTTAAACGCCCAGCAAGTGGGCGAATATCAAAGCGTTGAGAACGCCCAATGGAAATACTTAGTATTTGACCAAAATACCAACCGCCCTCGGATGCCCCAAGGGACGATCGGATTTCGCTGGCAAACCCAAAAGGGACAGTGGAATCTGGAAATGAAAGACGGACAGGATGGAACCGAGATTCAGCCGCTATTGACATTATTGGCAAACCATGATACTAAATTGCCCGTTCAATTCACCGATTTTGCAGGTGAACGAGTTTGCCAGCGAGACGTTCCCGTTAAGTACCTAGAAACCGAGTCCGGTCGAGTCGCCGTCACCACCATCTACGACCTGTTAATGGCGCAGTTTGGAGTCAGTCGCGGCTTAGCGGGAGATTACCCTGTAGATTATGACGATGAAACCGCTCCCTACACTCCAGCATGGCAGGAAAAATTCACGGGTATCGATCGCAAAACGGTAGTGCAGTTTGCGCGGGAGTGGGCAACCACCGCCGAACGCACTGAAGGCAAGTGCTGCATTATTATCGGTGCGGGCATCAACCACTGGTATCACAATAACTTGATGTACCGCGCCGCCATGACTGGATTGATGTTGTGCGGTTGTGTCGGACGCAACGGTGGCGGACTCAATCATTACGTCGGTCAAGAAAAACTTGCGCCCCTGTCTTCCTGGACGAGTTTGGCGATGGCGCTGGACTGGGTGAAACCGCCGCGGTTGCAGAATGCGCCATCTTTCCACTACGTTCACACGGATCAGTGGCGGTACGATCGCAACCTGATTGAATCTCACCTTGGTTCTGACCCCAGCCACACGATGGACTGGCAGATCAAAGCTACTCGAATGGGATGGCTGCCATTTTATCCCCAGTTCGATCGCAACTCCTTGGAATTGGTAGCAGCAGCTAAAGCAGCAGGAGCAAATACCGATGCCGAGATCCGTCAGTGGATTGTCCGACAGTTGCAAAGCGGCGAGTTGAAATTCTCCGTCGAAGATCCCGATGCGCCGCAAAACTGGCCGCGCGTTTGGTACATCTGGCGCGGCAATGCTCTGATGTCATCGGCGAAGGGACACGAGTATTTCTTGAAGCATTACTTGGGTACTCATACTAATGCGATCGCTGCCGAACTCCCAACTAATCCCTGCCAGGAAGAAGTCGTCTGGCGCGAACAAGCACCCCAAGGCAAGCTGGATTTGGTAGTAAATATCAACTTCCGCATGGATACCTCGGCCCTGTATTCCGATGTCGTTCTGCCCACCGCCACCTGGTACGAAAAGAACGACCTCAACAGCACCGACATGCACTCCTACATTCACCCGCTGACCGCAGCCGTCGCGCCATCGTGGGAATCTAAGAGCGATTGGGATATCTTTAAAGCCTTAGCCGAAAAGGTGAGCGAACTGGCAAAAGTCCACCTGCCACAACCGATACAGGATCTTGTCGCCGTACCCCTGCAACACGACACTCCAGCAGAAATTGCCCAACCCTCGATAAAAGACTGGAAGACAGGCGAATGTGAGGCGATTCCCGGCAAAACCATGCCCAACTTTGTGGTAGTCGAACGGGATTACGTCAATTTGTACAACCGCTTTATTTCCTTCGGCCCGTCAGCCAAAAAAGATGGCATGGGCCTGCACGGACTGCAATGGGATGTTGGCGATTTGTACGATGAACTGACTGCTAAACAACCGGCAGCGCAATGGGATGGGCATCAGTATCCTTCAGTTAAAGATGTGGTAGAAGCTGCCAATGCGATCCTTCACTTCGCCCCCGAAACCAATGGCGAGGTTGCTTACCGGGCATTTGCAGCAGAGTCGAAAAAAGTGGGTTTGCCCCTGACTGATTTAGCCGAACCCACGCGGGGAGTGCGCTATCAATTCAGCGATTTGGTACAGCAACCCCGACGGCTGCTGAACAGCCCTTGCTGGACGGGGATTATGACCGACGGTCGCCCCTATTCTGCCTATTGCTTGAACGTGGAACGCCTCGTACCGTGGCGCACGCTTACCGGGCGGCAGCATTTCTACCTCGACCACGAGGGCTACATCGCCTTTGAGGAAAACCTGCCTACCTACAAGCCAAAACCCGACGTGCGTTTAGCGGACGATTTGGTGATGCTCAACGGTCATCAGCCTTCAGACAAGACCCTTGTGCTGAACTACCTCACCCCCCACGGGAAATGGCACATTCACTCGATGTATTCGGAAAACCACCGGATGCTGACACTTTCGCGGGGCATCGAACCCTTCTGGATTAACGATAAAGACGCTGACAGCATCGGCATTGCAGACAACGACTGGGTGGAAGTATTCAACGATCACGGTGTTGTCGTCACGCGGGCCGTCGTCAGCGCCCGCATCCCGCAAGGCATTTGCATTATCTACCACGTAATGGAGCGCACCATGTCCATTCCCAAGTCACCGGAACGGGGCAACCGCCGCGCTGGCGGACACAACAGCCTGACGCGAATCCGCCTCAAACCCGTGTTGATGATGGGCGGTTACGGACAGTTCAGCTACGGCTTCAACTACTGGGGACCGACGGGAGTCAACCGCGACACCTTTGTGGCGGTGCGGAAACTCAAAGGCGAACCCAAGTTTTAGAAACACCAGATCCCCCCCAGCCCCCCTTAATAAGGGGGGAGCAAGAAAAAAGAAAGAGGCTCAAATCCAGTCTGTTTAACTGACATCTTGCACCAATGTCAATAATGCTGTAGGGGCGGATTCGCCAACAGTTTCAAACGCAGCAGACAGGTTAAATAAACCCGCCAGAACCCCACGACAAATCCCCAATTGACGGTCGGTGCAAAATGTCAGTTTCAGGGAGAAAAAGGCACTCAAAGTACCTCTTAAAAAAGGGGCTGCGAGGGCGATCGAACGAAGGCTGCTGGTTAGAAATAGATAGGAGAACACAATGGACATTCGCGCTCAAGTTTCGATGATGTTCCACTTGGATAAATGTATCGGCTGTCATACCTGCAGCGTTGCCTGCAAAAACGTCTGGACCGATCGCCAGGGGACAGAATATATGTGGTGGAATAACGTGGAAACCAAACCGGGAACCGGTTATCCTACCCAATGGGAAGACCAGGAACAATACAAAGGTGGATGGAAAAAAGAAGGGGATGATATTGAATTGCGAGCTACTAACAAAGTTAAAGGACTCGCCAATATTTTCCACCAACCTTATCTTCCCAGCATTGACGATTATTACGAACCTTGGACTTACAAATACGGCGATTTGATTGATGCGCCAGCAGGCGACGATCAACCTACAGCGCGTCCGGTTTCGCTGATTACGGGCGAGGATATCGATATTCAGGCCGGCCCTAACTGGGATGACGATTTAAGTGGTTCTCCCATTTATGCTGCTAACGACCCTAATTTGGATGCTTTGACTCCTCAAGAAAGGGAAACTCTGTTTGAAATTGAGCGGTTAGTTTTCTTCTATCTGCCCCGCATTTGCAATCATTGTGCCAACCCTAGCTGCGTGGCTTCTTGTCCGTCGGGCGCGCTCTACAAACGAGGTGAAGATGGCATTGTTTTGGTGAACCAAAATGTCTGTCGCGGTTGGCGTTATTGCGTTTCTGCTTGTCCTTACAAAAAGGTTTACTACAACTGGAAATCGGGTAAATCAGAGAAGTGCATTTTGTGTTATCCCCGCTTGGAAACCGGACAAGCGCCTGCTTGTTTCCATTCCTGTGTCGGTCGGATTCGCTATTTGGGCGTGGTATTATACGATGCCGATCGCATTCACGAAATTGCTTCTGTAGATGAGTCGCAATTGGTAGCCAAACAACGAGAACTGATTCTCAATCCCTTCGATCCAGAAGTAATTGCCCAAGCCGAACGTTCTGGCGTGCATTCCTCTGTAATTGAAGCGGCGCAAAAATCTCCCGTTTATAAATTTGTCAAAGAATGGGAATTAGCTTTGCCCCTGCATCCAGAATTTCGCACTTTACCGATGTTATTCTACGTGCCGCCGCTGCTGCCGATCGCGGGCAAAGTAGAAAACGGCACTTATGACATTAACAGTGAGGATTTCTTCAATCCGCTCGATCGCGCCCGAATTCCCATGCAATACATGGCGAAACTCTTCTCGGCTGGCAATACAGATTTAATCGAACAAACCTATCGCAAATTAATGGCAGTTCGGCTGTACAAACGCGCCGAAGAAATGCAGAATTTAGAGCATCCAGAAATCAAAGAAGCCTTGAGCAAAGCTGGAGTAACAGCAGAACAATGCGAAGCGATTTACCGCCTAACTTCTCTACCCACAATGAACGATCGATTTGTGATTCCGCCGATGCACCGAGAATATGCGATCGCCCTCATGGAAGATCCGGCAGCGCACAAAGGCTCGACAGGAATCGGATTCCGCACGCCCCCAGAGCGAGGACTTTAGCTCCATTTTGTAGGTTGGGTTAAGCAAAGCGCAACCCAACAGGCAGATTTAATTAATTAGTCTTAGGTTGCCTAAATAATCTGTTTTGTAGTTTTGTAGGTTGGGTTAAGCAAAGCGCAACCCAACAAGCAGATTTAATTAATTAGCCTTAGGCTGCCTAAATAATCTGTTTTGTAGTTTTGTAGGTTGGGCGGAGTGAAACGGAGGGTTCGTGCCTCAGCCCAAACTACGAATATACAAATCTGTCGGTCATCTTGATGAGGAAAAAAATGAACACAAAAATCCAACAAACTTATCAACTTTTTGCGGCACTTTTCACCTATCCGTCTCCACAATTGCCCGCACAAATTAGCGAGTGCCACCGACAATTGCAGGCGGATCATCCCGAAGCAGCGGAGTTAATTAACCAGTTCCAAGCTTTTGCCAACAGTACATCTATATCGCATTTAGAGGAGATTTACACCAGTACCTTCGATATCAATCCAGTTTGTTTTCCCTATCCCGGATTTCACTTATTTGGCGAAAACTTCAATCGCGCTGATTTTCTAGTTAAATTGCAACAAAGATATCAGGAACATGGGTTTATTGCTCCTGCCAACGAACTCGCCGACCATTTATCAGTAATCTTGCAATTCTTGAGTACCTTAAACTCGGATGCAGTTCTCGCCCAAGAATTAATTGAGGATTGTTTGTTACCGGCTTTAAAAAAAATGAATGAAGGCTTCAAGGCAGATAATCCTTATGCAGGAGTCGTGCGATCACTGCTGATTGTTTTGCAAAATATTGTACCGACCGACAATCAGACAAATGGCTGTACCCCTGCAATGATGTCTTGATAGCGATTTCTTGATGGCGCGGATTTTTAAGTAAATCCACCTAATTCACTACAAGCTCCAAATCGCCCAAAATCTTACGCTTGTCGGCATTCTTCCTGCTTCCTTCCTTCTGACTTTTTCATTCTGCTTTCTACTTATGACAATTGATACTTTATTGTTTGCAATCTTTCCCTACGTAGCGATCGCTATTGCCATCGTTGCCACCTGCTTGCGCTATTTCAACGCTCGCTTTACCTACTCGAGTTTGTCGTCCCAATTTCTCGAAAGCAAACAGCTATTCTGGGGTTCCGTCACCTGGCACTACGGCATTCTCGGCATTCTCACTTTGCATATCATCGGTTTTTTACTGCCCCGATCGCTCCTGGCTTGGAATGGAGTTCCTTGGAGGTTGTACCTTCTGGAATCTACCGGATTGGCAATGGGTTTTCTCAGCCTTTGGGGAATTGGCATGCTGATTTTCCGCCGTCTTTCCCAACCGCGGATTCGTGTTGTCACCTCACCAATGGATTTGGTGTTGCTGTTAGCTTTGCTAATTCAAGTAGTAGCGGGCGTGTGGACGGCAATCTTTTATCGCTGGGGTTCTTCCTGGTACGCCACCTCCGCGGTTCCCTATTTGCGATCGCTCTTGTTGCTGCATCCCAATCTCGATCTAGTTGCCACACTGCCGGTAATGGTGAAAGTTCACATCGCGGGAGCCTTCAGTTTAATTTTACTGCTGCCCTTTACCCGTTTGGTGCACTTCCTTTCCGTTCCCCTGCAATATGTCTGGCGTTCCCCGCAAGTAGTTGTGTGGAATCAGCGATCGATTGCCCCTAAAACCTAATGCAATGCAAAATATCAACGAACAATGACAACCATGCCTGAAATTAAATCTGTCAGTGCTTTAAGTGACTGGAATCCAGAAGATACTGAGTTTTGGCAGAGCAAAGGAGCGAGAATTGCAAACCGCAATTTGTGGTCATCCATTCCCTGTTTGCTCTGCGGGTTCGCCGTCTGGCTCTACTGGAGCATTATCACCGTTCAAATGAAGAACCTGGGTTTTCCATTTGATAATGACCAACTATTTACTTTAGGCTCAGTTGCTGGATTGGCGGGGGCAACTTTAAGAATTCCCAACTCATTTCTGATTGCCATTTCTGGCGGCAGAAATGTGGTTGCATTGACAACTGCATTGTTAATGATTCCGGCATTAGGAACCGGGATTGCTCTCCAGAATCCGAATCTACCCTACGGTGTTTTTGTAGTGTTGGCGGCTTTTTCTGGCATTGGCGGGGGAAACTTCGCTTCATCCATGTCAAATATCAGTTTCTTTTACCCCAAAAAGAAACAAGGCGCAGCACTCGGTCTTAATGCTGGACTTGGCAATTTAGGGGTCAGCCTGATGCAGGTTTTATTGCCCTTTGTGATGACCTTTCCCCTGTTTGGTTTGCTGAGCGGTAAAGGGCTGCCGTTGCCAACTGCGATCGGAGATCGAGCTGCTGGTACTCTGGTGTGGATTCAAAATTGTGGATTAGTTTGGGTTCCCATTTTAGTTGCAGTGGTCATCAATGCCTGTCTGAACATGAATAATCTGCCCACTGCGAGTCCAGATGTCGGTGCCGATTTAAAAAGTACAATCTCAGCGTTGGCAAAAGCATTAGCTCTGATTCTGTGTGCTTTTTTCACAACTGCAATTGACTTGTATATGCTACTGAAGCTCGGAATTAGTATGTGGATCGTGCTACCCGTTACTATTACCTTGACTGTAGTAATCATGGGAATGATGCAAGACACATTCAAAATCTCCTTGAACCGTCAATACCGCATCTTTAGAAATAAGCACAATTGGATAATGACTTGGCTGTATACAATGACCTTCGGATCGTTTATTGGGTATTCGGCAGCCTTCCCGTTATTAATTCAAATTGTGTTTGGAGAATTGCCTGACGGATCGGCTAATCCCAATGCAATTAATCCATTTGCCTATGCCTGGTTAGGACCGCTGGTGGGGTCTTTAATCCGTCCGGTTGGCGGTTGGCTGTCTGATAAATTAGGCGGAGCGGTAGTTACCCAATGGGATACAGTTGTGATGATTGCATCTGCATTAGGGGTGGCTTATTACATCCAAAAAGCCGAGACATCCCAAACACCCGAAGTGTATTTTATTCCTTTTCTGATTCTTTTCCTCATCTTGTTCATTACAACTGGCATTGGTAATGGTTCAACTTTTCGGATGATTCCCATCATTTTTGAACCCAGTCAAGCCGGACCAGTGCTGGGTTGGTCTTCCGCCGTTGCAGCTTACGGAGCGTTTATTATTCCGAAAGTTTTTGGAGAGCAAATCAAAGCAGGTCATGCTGAATATGCTCTCTATGGATTTGCGATTTACTATCTAAGTTGCTTGGCAGTTAACTGGTGGTTTTACGCCAGAAAAAATGCAGAGATTTCCTGCTAATACCTTCCCAAAAAGTCACTGTTTGCGATCGCTATAGATCGCGTAGAGCGCGAAATAGAGGCTGGTTCGCCAAGACACCATGTTTTTTCCTCATGTTTTCCGTCTAATATTTTCAAGGATTACTCAATATGCTCAAAGATTTACTTTCTTTTCGAGGACGCTATCGCATTCTGCATCTAACGTGGTTGGCCTTCTTTTTGACTTTCTTTATTTGGTTCAACTTTGTTCCTTTCAAGAGCACGATTCAAGCCGACTTTGGCTTAAGTGAAGTGCAAATCCGTACCCTGCTAATTTGCAACGTCGCACTGACCGTTCCAGCTCGGATCGTTATCGGGATGTTGCTCGATAAATACGGCCCGCGCATCACCTACTCGTTGCTACTCATTTTTGCGGCGTTCCCCTGCGTCAGCTTTGCAATGGCGCAGAACTTTAACCAGCTTGTGCTTTCTCGCCTTGCCATCAGCATCGTTGGTGCCGGCTTTGTTGTTGGTATCCGCATGGTAGCTGAGTGGTTTCCCCCCAAGGAAATTGGCATTGCGGAGGGAATTTATGGCGGTTGGGGTAACTTTGGCTCTGCGGGTGCTGCGATGACCTTACCGACGATCGCCCTGTTGCTGGGGATGGGCGCAACCAATGCAGCGGGCGATCCGATCTTAAACTGGCGGCTGGCGATCGCGATTACAGGCATTCTCACCGGAATCTATGGCTGTATCTACTTCTGCAACGTGCAAGATTGTCCGGAGGGTAAAGTCTACCAGCGAGCCAAGAAAGTCGGAGGTTTGGAAGTCACCAGCAAGCGCGACTTCTGGTTGCTGTTAGCGATGAATGTACCTCTGGTCGGCATTCTTGCGGTGCTGGCATGGCGCTTGAGCAAGGTTGGGTTTCTGAGCGGATCGACATTGGTGGTGATTTATGTCGCGTTAATTGGCCTGTATCTGTTTCAAGCTTATGGTTGCTGGCAAGTGAACAAAGACCTGATGCTGGATCGCAAGCACTATCCCCCCGAAGATCGGTATCGCTTCTCGCAAGTGATGCTGCTGGAACTTACTTACTTTGCAAACTTTGGCTCTGAGCTGGCGGTGGTTTCCATGTTGCCTGCCTTCTTCCAGGATACCTTTAGCCTAGGGGCGATCGCCGCAGGTTGGATTGCCTCCAGCTATGCCTTCATGAACCTGATGTCTCGTCCTGGTGGTGGTCTGATCTCCGATCGAATGGGCAGTCGCAAGGGAACGATGACGGTTTTAAGTGCGGGCATCGGTATCGGCTATCTCTGCATGGGCTGGCTAAACGGCAACTGGTGGTTGCCAGTAGCAGTAGCGGTGACGATGGCTGGCTCTTTCTTTGTACAAGCGGGTGAAGGTTCTACTTATGCGATCGTACCGTTGATTAAACGCCGCCTGACCGGACAAATCGCAGGCAACGTCGGAGCTTACGGTAATGTCGGAGCCGTCGCATACCTGACAATCTTCAGTCTGCTTCCTGCATGGCTTGGTGGCGGAACAGAGCCAAGCGCAGCAGTTCTAGCGCAAGCCAACACGATCTTTTTCCAGATTCTGGGCGTGTCTTCCATGATGGTGACGTTCCTCTGCTGGTTCTTCCTCAAAGAACCCAAGGGTTCCTTTGCTGAGACATACGAAAGCGAACAGCCATCGGCGGATTCCCATCTGGTGACAGTTTCTCTGGAACGACCGGATCGAAACTGAGCAATGAGGGCAGTGATTCAATCCACGACCCCGAGGATTGCAATCAACAAAAAAAGTTTTTCAATTTCAGGAGAGTTTCGATGACTTCTTTATTTGAACGCCTTGGTGGAGAAACAGCCGTAGACGCAGCCGTTGACAAACCGTTGGCGTTATCAAGACTGATGCCAGATCCTTTCTAAGGTTTCAATCTGCGTTTGCCACTTAGCCTGTTGTTGAGCAGCCTGTTTGTCATACCATAGCATCGCCACCGTTAGCCCGATGGGAAACCCTATGAATGAGATACCCAACAGAATGTTTGCCAGGGTCTCATCGAAGTTAGGACTTAGCAGGTAACTGGGTTTGGCGATCGAGATTGGCTGCTCTGGCGCAGGGCGAACTGCCAACCTTGGGCTATCCATTGGCTGGATGTCACGGAGCTGCCTGTACCCATGTATCGTACAAGTCAAGTGTCGGATATCGCCAGATTGCATGTTGCCAGACTGAACAGTGTCAGATTTCAGGGTCTGACTTGATGCTAGCTGTGGGGCGATCGCCATACTAACCACAGCCAAGCAGGCTGCTAAACCATTGGTTGTGTTGCGCCGTAATGGAAAATTCATATCCTGAAAGTTTTATGGCGAAAATATTAAATCATTCTGTAGATTCTACAGTCATTCTACCTCTTTGTGAAGTGAATTGTTTGGGTGGGCATCCGGCCCACCTTTAGCCTGGATGTGTATCTTGCCCCACTACAGAACCACCAATACCTCATGAATCGAGTTGATTATCTGCGAATCAGTCTGGTCGATCGCTGCAACTTCCGCTGCCTGTACTGTATGCCGGAGGGGACAGATTTAAACTTTCTGCATCGATCTGAAATCCTCAGTGGGGAGGAATTGCTGAGTTTACTGAGGCAAGTGTTTATTCCCCTAGGTTTTACTCGCATTCGTTTGACGGGAGGAGAACCGCTGGTGCGCTCTGATGTCGTGGAAATTGTCCGGGAAATTGCCCGTCTCCCCGAGGTTCAAGATCTTGCGATGACCACGAACGGTTATTTCCTAGCCGATAAGGCTGAGGAGCTTTACAAAGCCGGACTGCGACGGATTAATATCAGCCTGGATTCGCTGATAATGGAAACTTTCGATCGCGCGATCGGCAACAAGGGGCGATCGTGCTGGCAACAGGTTTGGCAAGGGATTCAGGTCGCTCATCGGGTAGGATTTGACCCATTGAAATTAAATGTGGTGGTAATACCGGGGGTGAACGATGCAGAAGTGACCGATCTGGCCGCCTTGAGTATCGATCGCAACTGGCATATCCGTTTTATTGAATTCATGCCCGTTGGTAATTTTCAACTATTTGCCAAACGGGGCTGGATACCATCGGAGCAATTGCAACAACGGATTCGCGAACGCTGGGGTTTGACAACTGGCTGCGTTCGAGGCAACGGTCCGGCGGATGTGTTTCAGATTCCTGGTGCCAAAGGTACTTTGGGATTTATCAGCCAGATGTCGGAATGTTTTTGCGATCGCTGCAATCGGATGCGCTTGTCTGCGGATGGCTGGTTGCGTCCTTGCCTGTTAAATGAAACCGGACAGCTCGATTTGAAAACCGAGCTGCGGGCGGGAGTACCGATGGTTCAATTGCGCGATCGAGTCCGAGAGTTACTCTTGCTCAAACCGGAAATTAATTATCAAGGGCGGGATTTTAGCAATATCGGAGCCACCTACAGCCGTACCATGTCTCAAATTGGCGGTTAGTTTCGATCGATAGTTTGTGCCAAAGTTTGTGTCAAAAATACGAGCTAGGAGCGACAGTTCGATCGAGGAGTTTTGCTATCCGAATCCGGCAGTGTTTTTCTGTTAGCAGTTGCCTCATGAAACGCAACTTAAACTAATGAGAGTTCTGGCTCTAATTCACAGACTTGTACTTCTTGACGCGACACGACGCGCAATTGATGGGGATAGCGCGGGTGCGGGTCGCCTACCAACCAGATCGGAGGCACCATCATGGCTTCGTAGTAATCTATCTGATACAAAACCCCTGGTTTTTCTTTGAGTTCTACTACTGTTCCCGGCAGATACTCAAACATTTCATCCCAATCAATAACTGACTCAATGCTCATGGCACTTAACTTCCATAGCTGCAATTTTTGCATTCCAATACCAACTCAGAAATCAGCAGTAGAAATCGCTGCGATCGAGCAGGACTTCGCCGCAATCTGGCACCCAAGCAACCCAGGTATTTGGGGACTCCTGACACAGCAATCTGGCTTCGTCAAACGCATATTCACTGGGAGGTTGCAGCAACTTCACCCAGGCATCGCGGTTGTAGGTGATGTGGCAAACTGGCTGCCAACCGGAAGCGATCTCTGCTTCTAGCGAGCTTGCTGGCGAATCGATCGTAGTTGTTTGAAGGGACATAAGATTTCTCCGTTTCGATAGGAATTGCTGGTGGCAACTTTCCCTCAGCCACACTGCTGGAAAGTATTTAAAATATTTTCTGTATTCATTTTTACAGAAATTTGAGTCTAGCGCTCAATTTCTCGCTTAAGTTAACAAATCGTGACATTACCGCTTCTGATGCTGTTCAAAATTCTGGTCATTCTGCACTCCCTGGGAGCCACTGTGTGGGCTGGCGGACATCTGGTATTGGCCGTCACTGTGCTGCCCCAAGCACTGAAAACCCGAGATCCCGATCGCATCCATCAGTTTGAGGAACAATTTGAGGGATTTGGGCTGACTGCTTTGTTGCTTCAAGTCATCACCGGGTTGGGGCTCGCGCGGATCTACTTTCCTAGCTGGCAAACTTTCTTATTGTTTGATTCGTACCTATCGATTTATATTGGCATCAAGCTGCTGTTACTGCTGGGAACATTAATGCTTGCCGTTCACGCTCGCTTTTTCATCATTCCGAACCTCACCAAAGAAACTTTAAACTCCCTGGCTTATCACATCGTGGGGGTAACAACCTTAGCCGTTTTGTTTGTAATTTTTGGTGCGGGGATTCGTTTGGGTGGATTCGGTTAGCCAACAGATCGCCACTGTTTCTTAAAAATTAGTAAAGGCAAGTGGCATAGTTGCTAGTGAGATGAAATTCTCCAGGAGATATCTAGCGATCGCAAATGAGAAAGTAAATATCTTACTCCCGGACTTTAATAAGAGGAGGGTTGGGGTGGGAGCCAAAAACTTTACGAATGATTTATGACTGCTATATCTCGTTATGTTTCCTTGTTTGATGCGGGAAAATACGCTTCTTATCGCCTTTTATTCCAGTAAAAAATCGGTTTCAATAAATCAAAATGTTTGGGTCGTTTGAAGGTTAAGGAGACTACTTAGCAATGACGCTTTCCCAGTCCGATTCTATCTCAGAAAAAGCTGATTCTAGAGCGCGATCGCCCGCTCGCACACCAGCTTGGTATCAACCAATGTTTTCACCAGAACATGGGGTTTACGTAATGCTATTGGTATCATTTCTCACGGGAGCAGCAGCAGCAAGGCAGTGGACGCTAACAACAACTTTAGCTTTGATTTGTGCGTTTGCAGGATTTCAGGCAGAGCATCCGTCGGTACTGCAAATTAAACAGCGGCGCAGTTGGAAACATAGATTTTTAGTTTGGGGCGCAATTTATACTGGAATATCGTTAAGTATTGCGGTTTATTTGTACTTGCAAATCCCTGTTTTGTTGTGGCTGTATCTGGGCGCGATCGCGGCTTTGGCGATCGACGGGATTTCAGTTTTTTACAGGCAACAAAAATCTATTGCGAACGAACTGCTAACTTTTGCTGCGGTTTGTTTGGCAGCACCGTTTGCGATCGTTGCTACAACCGGAAATTTGACGCTTGCTGCGATCGGTTTGTGGCTCTTAAATACACTGTTTTTTAGCAGTGCTATTTTTACCGTGAAACTTCGCAAACCCAAGACAGCATCGCTAATTCCGGGTTTAATTTATCACGCGATCGCCGCTGGAATTGTTGCCGGACTTTGGTACGCCGGTTGGCTGCTTCCCACCGCCGCGATCGGTTTTGGCACGGTGTTGTTGAAGTTTGGCGCGATCGCGGTACTGCGAGAATGGTATTGCAGCACTGCGATCCAAAATGTTGCGTTGTTGGAAACCCTTACTGCGCTGGTATTTCTCGCGATCGTGACGCTCTCTTACTTCCTGCCAACCTAATATAGCAGTCATAAATCATTTGTAAATTTTTTACCCCACCCCAACCCTCCCCTTATTAAGGGGAGGGAGCAAAATATTTACAAATCATTTGCGATCGCTATAGCAAATTCGGGTTAACAACTCGTTTATTGCGAAAAAGAGAAGCGGCTGAGAAAAATTATCAATTAAGCTCGTTTTTAAGTGCGATCGGCCAGGATTTTTTTTGGTAAAACTTGAGTAAAACTTTACTAAATTCTTGAGACGAGTTATCTAACAGAATTAAATTAATCTAAAAAAATGGTCGATCGGAGCCAAACCACTGTATATGGAAACAATTTTATTTTGCGAAAAACGCCAAGCATAAAAAAAACATAAAAATTAGCACCAATAACAAACTCAATCTCGATCCCTGCTCTACCCTAAGTATTATGACTGCCTATCAAAAGGCAGAAAACAAACAAGCAAGCTTGAAGCCAGCGACTCCTAAACCCAGGCGTCGCAGCCCGGAGCAAGGAGGCAAAGCATGGAAAAAGAAAAAGAAAAAGTACCCGCTTCAATATTGACCTTAGTTGCTGGCATCGTCATTACAATTGTCAGCTTCTGGTACGGTCAAAACAACCACCTGCTGCCAGAGCAAGCATCAGAACAAGCACCTCTGGTAGACGGATTTTTTAACGTGATGGTGACGATCGGTACAGCCCTATTTATTGTCGTTGAGGGCGCGATCGTCTTTTTTGCGGTGAAATTCCGTTACCGCCCCGGAGACGAAGGTGACGGAGTGCCTGTCAGCGAAAACTTTCCCTTAGAAATTTTCTGGACTGCCGTACCCGCCATTATCGTCATCGGTTTGGGAATCTACAGCGTTGAAGTTTACAGGGATATGGGAGGCTTTGACCCTGGAAGCTCTCAGGTAATGGCTCACGTTCATTCTTCCTCCAAAATGGCGCACATGCCCAAAGGCAGCGCGATCGCGGCTCCCCTGATTGCTGACTCAGAAGACGCGGCACCTGAGATGGTAGGGGCACCTAACAAAGCAAAATACGGCTTTGGAGCGACTCCAACAGAAGGAGCAAAAGCACCAGATTTAGAGGTGAACGTTCTGGGGATACAGTATGCCTGGATATTTACCTATCCCGAAAGCGGTGTCAGCTCTGGCGAACTGCACGTACCGGTAGGCAAAGACGTGCAGCTAAATCTCTCGGCCCAAGACGTAATTCACTCTTTCTGGATGCCTCAGTTCCGCATCAAACAAGATGCGATTCCGGGAGTCCCGACTGAATTGCGGTTCGTCGCTACCAAACCGGGCGATTACCCGGTATTTTGTGCTGAACTGTGCGGCGGCTACCACGGTTCGATGAGAACGCGGGTGATCGTTCACACGCAAGAAGATTACGATAGCTGGCTGCAAGAAAATATGGTTGCCCAGCAGCAAGGTTTAAACCAAACCGTAGCAGTTAATCCCGCCGAGTTGCCCGCATCGGAGTTTCTGGCTCCCTATGCTAGCAGGATGGGAGTGAATGCAGAAACCGTCGCTCAACTCCAACCGAGGCCTTAAATAGCCCGAGTTCCCGGCAACAAATTCAGTATGTGAAGGGCAGGTTCCAATACTTACATCTTGATTTCCTGGAACCTTCACATCTCAATCGCCCCGTACATTGCCCGTTGCCGAACTTCCTTGTACTTAAATTGTCCTCGCAATATTTTATGGCACAAGCACAAATTCCACTTACCCAACCCCAAAATCAAGGTACTCCCCCTCACTCCCCGCACCCGACGGCGTGGAAATGGTACGACTACTTCACCTTCAACGTTGACCACAAGGTAATCGGCATCCAATACCTGGTATTAGCTTTTATCTTTTACTTAATCGGCGGTTTGATGGCGATGGCGATGCGGGCAGAACTTTACACTCCCGATCCCGATGTCCTCGATCCCAACTTGTACAACGCTTTCCTGACCAACCACGGGACGATCATGATCTTCCTGTGGATCGTGCCCGCCGCGATCGGGGGTTTTGGTAACTTTTTGGTGCCGCTGATGGTGGGTGCTAGAGATATGGCATTTCCCAAACTCAACGCAGCCGCCTTTTGGGTGAACCCTCCCGCCGGACTGTTAATTTTGGGCAGTTTCTATTTCGGAGGAGCCCAAGCTGGCTGGACTTCCTACCCGCCCCTGAGTATAATTACTGCTCCGATCGCCCAGTCGATGTGGATCGGGGCGATCGTCCTCGTGGGAACTTCCTCAATTTTGGGTTCGGTGAACTTTGTCGTCACCATCCTCAAGATGAAAATTCCCAGCATGAAATGGGATCAGGTACCTTTGTTCTGTTGGGCGATTATGGCGACATCGGTGCTGGCACTTTTGTCAACCCCCGTGTTAGCTGCGGGATTGGTGCTGCTGCTGTTTGACATCAACTTCGGCACTTCCTTCTTCAAGCCGGATGCAGGCGGTAATGTAATTATCTACCAACACTTATTCTGGTTCTATTCCCACCCGGCAGTTTACCTAATGATTCTGCCAATCTTCGGCATCATGTCCGAAGTGATTCCGGTTCACGCCCGCAAACCAATTTTCGGATACAAAGCGATCGCCTATTCGAGTTTGGCAATCTGCTTTGTCGGACTGTTCGTCTGGGTGCACCACATGTTCACCAGCGGCACTCCTCCCTGGATGCGGATGTTTTTCACTATCTCCACCCTGATCGTTGCCGTGCCTACCGGCGTTAAGATTTTCGGTTGGGTGGCTACTCTGTGGGGCGGCAAAATCCGCTTTACCAGTGCCATGCTATTTGCGATCGGCTTGCTGGCAATGTTTGTCTTGGGCGGACTCAGCGGCGTTACTTTGGGAACAGCCCCCTTTGACGTTCACGTACACGACAGCTACTACGTAGTAGCACACTTCCACTACGTTTTATTCGGCGGCTCGGTATTCGGCTTGTATGCCGGTATGTACCACTGGTTCCCCAAAATGACCGGGCGGATGTACAACGAAACCTGGGGTCGGATTCACTTTGTCCTGACGTTTATCGGCACCAATTTGACCTTTTTGCCCATGCACGAATTGGGCTTGCAAGGAATGCCCCGCCGGATTGCCATGTACGACCCGCAGTTTGAGTCCCTCAACAAGCTTTGCACCTACGGTTCGATCTTGCTGGGACTGTCTGTGATTCCGTTCTTCATCAATATGATTTGGAGTTGGATGTACGGACCAAAAGCTGGCGATAACCCTTGGAACGGTCTAACTTTGGAATGGACAACGGCTTCGCCGCCCGCGATCGAAAATTGGGAAGTATTGCCAGTTTTGACCCACGGTCCCTACGAATACGGCACCAAAAAATCTCTCGCCATTAGAGAACGTTTGGGAATGACGGCACAGACGGGTGCAAAAACAGGCGTTCCTGTCGCCGAGGCTAAATCTTCGACCTTTTTTAGCAGTTCCACCTCTGTTGGCGAGCCGGCAGATGTGACTCAGCCTACTGAAAATGAGGAAGGCTCGGGTAATAATGGCAACTAATTAGTTGGGGACTCGCGCATCAATACCAAAGAAACCGGGGTTTTCAGCGAAATTAAAGGCACAAGTCCGATATTTTCCTCAAAAACCCGGTTTCGGAGCGAGTCCTGCGGTTATAGTGGGTCATCAGTCATTAGCCAGACACTAGGGCGTGTTTTCAAGCTGCTCTATCAGATCTCGATCCCCCTAAATCCCCCTTAAAAAGGGGGACTTTAAGAAGCTTTCTCCTCCTTAAAAGGGGGACTTTAAGAAGCTTTCTCCCCCTTAAAAGGGGGACTTTAAGAAGTTTTTTCCCCCTTAAAAAGGGGGCTTTGAGAAGCTTTTCCCCCTTTTAAGGGGAACTTTGAAAAGCTTTCTTCTCCCTAAAAATGGGGGCTTTGAAAAGCTTTCTCCCCCTTAAAGAAAGGGCTTTGAGAATCTTTCTCCCCCCTTTTTAAGGGGGGCCGGGGGGGATCGAAGATGCAAGAAAACAAGTCCTAAGACCAAAAACTAACGGCTGATGGCTCATAACGAATCAATAGTCACGCTTTGACTGACCACCAGCATTTTTTAACGGGTAATTTATGCAAGGTTCAACAATTGACGCATCAGATACTGTGCTCAACTCGTCTGTCCCGCCTGCGGTGACAGCGACTGCTGCACACAACGAAGAACATCAGGATTTGCGGGTTTTCGGGCTGCTGACGTTCTTAATTTCTGAATCCCTGATGTTTGGGGGATTTTTTGCTACCTATTTGCTGCTGCGGGGCGGTGCTGAAGCTTGGCCTCCTGAAGGGACGGAGGTAGAACTGCTGGTGCCTGCAATTAACACGATTATTCTGGTTTCCAGCAGCTTTGTCATCCACATGGGCGATACTGCAGTCAAAAAGAATGATGTCAAAGGGATGCGGCTTTGGTATGCCGTGACTGCTTTGATGGGGGCAATTTTCTTGGGGGGTCAAGTCTACGAGTACCTGAGTCTCGGATACGGTTTGACAACCAATACTTTTTCTAACTGTTTCTACTTGCTGACAGGATTCCACGGTTTGCACGTTTTCGTGGGCTTGTTGCTGATTTTGGGCGTGCTGTGGCGGAGTCGCCGTCAGGGCCACTATTCTAATACCAAGCACACCGGTATAGAAATGGCAGAAATTTACTGGCACTTCGTAGACATCATCTGGATTATTTTGTTCTCGCTGATCTACATTCTCACGCTGTTTTAAGTTAGTCGCTATCTCGGCATAAAAACCCCAAATAGGGGTTTTTTTTATTTTTATTACAGCCCACATTCCGCACCCTCAACTGGCACGCACAGGACTGGGTGGCTCCACTCATTCGATCGGACACTCTCGAACCAATAACTAATAACAATCGCGAGCGGTGATGCTCGCACTAATGACTGCTGACTACTGACGAAACAACCGATCGTACTCGGGATTGTAAAGGCGCGATCGCCCTTTTACTTCCTTTCCCAATGCCGGACTAATTACATACATTGTCGTTCTAATTAACTTATTTTCGCGAGTAACAACTGCCATTTTGTCAAGGGGAACTACCAAAATCTTTTCATCCGGCCAGCCCAACCGATAGCAAATTGCCACGGGCAAATCGGGGGGATAATATGCCATCAATTTAGCTTGCGCTCGATCGATGTGGCGAGCGCTCAAATACAAACACAAACTCGCTTGATGGGCGGCCAAAAGGGCTAATTCTTCCCGTTCGGGAACCTGCGTCCGGCCACTAATTCTCGTCAGGATAATTGTTTGCACTAATTCCGGTACTGTCAGTTCAATTTTGAGTTTCGCGGCTGCCAATTGAAAAGCGCTGATTCCCGGTACTACCTCAAACGCAATTCCCGCTTCCGCTAAAGCCTGCATTTGTTCGCTGACAGCGCCGTAGAGACAAGGATCGCCGGAATGCAGGCGGACGACAGACAAGCCCGATCGCGCCCGTTCCACCATCAAAGGTACGATCTCTTCGAGAGACTTGTCCGCAGTTTGGATAATTTCTGCATCCGCCCGCGCGCCCAGCAACACCTGTTCGGGAATTAGCGAATCGGCAAACAAGATGACATCGGCCTTAGCAATTAATTTTTGAGCCTTAACAGTCAACAAATCCGGGTCTCCAGGGCCCGCACCCACAATATATACTGTCGCGATCGGAGCTTCAGCATCAAGGGATTGGTGATTGACGCGCTCGGTAAATTCGGGGTTTCCAGACTGTTTTTGGTTGGGTGTCAAACTCATCGCTCAAAAATTGACTAAATTTACCGGCCGTTCCGGATGTTCTTGTTGTGCTTAGTAGTAAGGATTGGTAGATGCACCCTGGTTTAAGCCCTAGAGTTCGATTCTTATCGATATTTCTAGGGTTTTTTATTTTTGGATGTTGGAGGGGGAGATTGAGTTGCCTCGAAGCAGGCTGGTGCGATTTACCGCATCTTTAAGCATCTAGAGTCCCCGCCTGTATGGATTTTGGATTTGAGATTTGAGATTTGAGATTGCAGATGGGAGATTTTTGACTTGAGAATTTGGATTTTGGATCGTTTGCTGTCAACTGTCAACTGTCAACTGTTTACTTGGAATCTTCAGGCGAATTTCGATCGGTATTTTCCCGAGTCCCGTTAGCAGGAACCACATCGGGCAAAGGTCGATCGAGCGCATAAAGCCAAGCCAACCCAGCCAATCCCAAAACAATCCCAGTCAAGCTTACCACCTGCGCCGTCCGCAGCGGTCCGAACATCAAACTATCAGTTCGCAGCCCTTCAATCCAAACTCTACCGCAACTGTATGCGGTGATGTAAACTAAAAACAAAGCACCGATTTTCAAGCGAATTTTACCCTGCAAATCGCGAAAAAACAAAGTCAGCAGCAACCCAAATACTGCCAAATTCCACAGGGATTCGTAGAGAAATGTGGGGTGAAAATATTCAAAATTGGCGTATTCCGGCGGGCGGTTGTTGGGAGGGATATATAATTTCCAAGGTAAATCTGTAGGGCCGCCGAAAGCTTCGGAATTAAAGAAATTTCCCCAGCGCCCGATCGCCTGACCTAAAATTGCTGAAGGCGCTACTAAATCGGCTAATTGCCAAAAAGAAACTCGCTGGATTTTAGCAAAAATTAAAGCAGCGATAACCCCGCCCAAAATGGCCCCGTGAATGGCAATTCCACCTTTCCAAATCGCAATCAAATCTTCCGGGCGATCGACATATTGCCGCCACTCAAAAGCCACGTAATAAATCCGGGCGCAAGGAATAGCACCCACTACCAACCAAATTGCTAAGTCCCCCAATAATTCCGGGTTGACGCGGCGTTTTTCGGCTAAGTATTGGGAAAGACTGACCCCAATCAAGACAGCAGAAGCAATCAACAGCCCGTACCAACGGACAGCTACGGGGCCCAATTGAAAAATAATCGGGCCGGGGGAGGTAAATTGAAACCCTAAGGGCTGCGCGAGAATATTTAGCACCATGAAAGTTGCATTAATTGTGGTGTAAAGCTATTAAGTTCACATACCCTTTCGCAAAGTACAGAGTTTATTTTAGGTGGCTGCGGTCGTTTAGGCGCAATGTTTACATAATTTTGCCAAAAATTAATTTCGGGTTCGGGAATTACGCAGAAACGGGATTTTTTGATGAAAATACTCGATCGAGTTCTTGAATCCCGACAAACAACCTCAAGCCCCAAACCCCAAACCCCAAATCTAAGGCCTAACAGTTAGCCTCTAAAATATCGACTCTCAACCGGCAGTTGTTTTGCTCTAGAAGTTTTAACATAGAGAATGACCGTAAATTTTATGAAGACCCATGTCTCCTACATCCGTTTCTCAAGTGCAATCTCCCGATCGATCGTCCCGCAGCGCGCATCACTCAGGCAAAACAGCCGTTGCTGTTGAGTTGGGTACAGTTAAACCATTATTGGGTGCAAGTTTAGCTGAGTTAACGGAGTGGGTGCAACAGCAGGGACAACCGGCTTATCGGGGAAAGCAGTTGTATCAGTGGATTTATGAGAAAGGAGCGCGATCGATTTCGGATATTTCTGTATTCTCGAAACAGTGGCGCGAGACGGTTGCAAATGTTTCGATCGGGCGATCGACTATTCATTTTCGATCGGTCGCACCGGACGATACTGTTAAATATCTCTTAAAATTAGCAGACGGTCAAATTATTGAAACTGTCGGCATTCCTACAGAAAAACGCCTGACTGTGTGCGTTTCCGCACAGGTAGGCTGCGCCATGGGCTGCGATTTTTGCGCTACGGGCAAAGGCGGTTTCAAGCGCAACTTAGCAAAACATGAAATAGTCGATCAAATATTGACAGTGCAACAAGATTTCGGCCGCCGAGTCAGCAACATTGTCTTTATGGGAATGGGCGAACCTTTGTTGAATGCAGATAACGTTGTAGAGGCTGTGAAATGTTTGAATCAAGATGTGGGAATCGGACAGCGAAATATCACGATTTCTACAGTGGGAATTCGCGATCGCATCCGCCAACTAGCCGAACACCAACTGCAAGTTACTCTCGCTGTCAGCCTCCACGCTTCCAATCAAAGATTGCGCGAACAATTAATTCCCAGCGCCCGCCCTTATCCTTTGGATGAGTTAATCGCCGAATGCCGGGAATATGTGAAATTAACCGGACGCAGGTTGAGTTTTGAATACATACTTTTAGCAGGTGTCAACGATTTACCGGAACACGCTGCGGAATTAGCGAACCATCTGCGCGGCTTTCAGTGCCACGTCAATTTAATTCCTTACAATCCGATTCAAGAAGCAGATTACAAACGACCGAACCCGCAGCGAATTAAGGCGTTTGTCGATGTTTTAGAAAAGAAGAAAATTGCAGTTAGCGTGCGGTATTCTCGCGGCTTGGAAGCGGATGCAGCCTGCGGGCAATTGCGCGCATCTAAGGCTTAAAGTTGGGCTGTTAGGGAAGTAGCAAGGTAGTAGTTAGAGAGCGTTAAATAACCAACTCAAAACATAAAAAATCCCACGGTAGCAATGTCATTAGTTGGTGCGAGAAACAAATATAAAACCTCTTGCCACGGTCTAAAAATTACCACCTTATTCTTCCTTCTTCCTGCTTCCTTCTTCCTTTTAACCACTACCAAGTCCTAGGATTAATTGTCGCATATTTTCTCGCAAAGCTGGTACAAAATACCCTCCTTCCTGCACAAATAATGTTGGCAGTTGTAGCGATCGAATCATTCTACCAATTTCATAGTAAGAGGTAGACTCGAGCCTAAAACAACCTAGCGGATCTTCTTTAAACGTATCGAATCCCGTTGCGACGATCGCAGCCCCTGCACCAAAATCTAATATTTCATTCCCAGCAGCATTGAGGGCCTCTAAATAAGCTACCTCCTGAGTTTCAGCGGGCAGAGGTAAGTTAATATTAAATCCTTCGCCTTGCTCCACTCCTGTTTCTTCTTTAAATCCTGAATAGAAGGGATAAAAGTTACTTGGATCGCCATGAATTGATACCGTCAGGACATCATCGCGCTGGTAGAAAATCTGTTGCGCGCCATTCCCATGATGCATGTCGATATCGAGAATTGCTACCCGATGAAACTGCTGGCGGAGCAACTGAGCGGCAATTGCTGCATTGTTCAAAAAGCACATGCCCATAGCCATATCTTGGCAAGCATGGTGACCGCTCGGCCTGCATAGAGCATAAGCAGCTAATTCTCCATTTTTTAATGCAGATGCTGCTTCAATTACCGCAGATACACTACCCAAAGCATTGCGCCATGTATGTTCTCCTATTGGCGCAGCAGCATCGCCGATATACCAACCAGCTAACGCAACTGGGTGTTCGTTAAATCGAGTAATGTGTCGGTTCGGAGAGATATTAGGTAATATTTCAGCACTCGAATTCTGCATCTTTGACCAGTTCGCCCAGGCATTTTGGAGATAGTCAACGTATTTAGCATCATGGATTGATAAAATCAATTCACGACAACTAGAGTTCTGATAATTCAGTAATGCAGCAGTCTCGATCGAACAACCTGCATCAACTAAGCCCGAGCAGATTTCCTGTCCTCTTTGCAAAACATCGTAATGCTCTACAAAGCTACCTTGATGGAGCATTTTTAATGGTCCGCTGGCTGCAAAATATGGGCTGATAATAGCTCTCATAAAACTCTCATTGCTTTGATGGTGTGAATTCGATCGCACTTTTCAAATGGTCGATCGACATCATCAAATAAAAAACTTACCAAGTCAATTCATAAAATTCATAATTTAAAATCATAAAAATCATATTTGTAAAAAAATGATTTATATCAAATTCTGGTCGATCGTCCCCTCGATTGTCTCTCCCTCTCTCTGTACCCTCTGCGTACTCTGCGGTTAATTATAAATGCGGTGCATAACGCAGATCTAGGATCGTATTATGTTTGGGTCGATCGAATCCGATCGTAGGGACTTAGGCTGTGCTTTTCCTCGTGTCAACTTAAGACTAAAACCTTTGAGAAATCTCGCTTTTACTTAAGTCTAGATCCCCCTAAATCCCCCTTAAAAAGGGGGACTTTAAGAGCGATTCCAGTCCCTCCTTAAGAAGGGGGAACTGTGAGAGCGATTCCAGTCCCTCCTTAAGAAGGGAGAACTGTGAGAGCGATTCCAGTCCCTCCTTAAGAAGGGGGAACTGTGAGAGCGATTCCAGTCCCTCCTTAAGAAGGGGGGACTGTGAGAGCGATTCCGGTCCCCTCCTTAAAAAGGGGGACTTTGAGAGCGATTCCGGTCCCCCCCTTCTTAAGGGGGGCTAGGGGGGATCGGATTTAATGGTTAAACAGTTGAAAATTTTGCTACCTAACCCAGCACAAAATCCGAGAGACTGATCGAACTATTCACCCCACTCAGTGTTGCCAAAATTCGATCGTTTGATGCCAATTTTAACAGCGTCAATTCAGCAGTTGAACTAATTGCTAATTGCTCGAAACTCAAACCATCACTTAGCACAATTTTATCGACACCCACCTCAAAATCAAGGATTGTATCCGAACCGCGATCGGGAGTTAACAAAAATCGATCGCTCCCGCTACCTCCTGTCAGAAAATCATCGCCGTTTTCGCCG
>JALOON010000039.1 GCA_025454405.1 Oscillatoriaceae cyanobacterium Prado104
CCTTCGACGATCGCATCGTCAACAGCTTTTACCGTAACGGTTTTAGCGATATTCCAATCGGCTGCGGTGAATGTGAGAGGGGCGATCGGCTCGATCTGACTGCCAGTTGTGAGATTGACGGTAACATCACCAGTCGGCTGCGATTTCAGGACTACAGTGTAACTGCCGTTTGCACCGCCTTCTGTGGCTGTTATCTCGGTGGGAGTGACAATGACGCCCGCCGTATCGTTGTCCTTGTTAGTCAGGCTGACATCCGCTACATCTTTGTCGCTGTAGTTCGGATCGCCACTAACAGTATTAGCCGTGATAATTTTGTAGTCAACATCGCCGTCAGTAATGCTGTCATTAACTCCAGTTACTGTTATTGGTTGCGGTACGTTCCAATTAGTATTCGTGAAAGTTATGCTATTAGTCGAAACTGTTCCTTCTGCTGGATTGTTGCTGCTCAAACCACGCTAAATTTAGCAGTACCGCCATCTTCGGTTGTAATTAATCCCGCCGTTGGATTGACAGTAATTCCCGGAGTTTCGTTATCGCTGTTAGTAACCGCAACATCATCGGGATTGAGATTGTTGTAATTAAGATCGGTGCTGACACCAGGACTTGTAATAATATTGTAAGTTTTGCTGCCATCAGCTAGCAAATCATCAACGCCTGTCACGGTAACAGTCTGCGGTGCATTCCAATTATCGGGAGTGAAAGTTAAGCTGTTAGGCGAAACAGTTCCTTCTGCTGTATTGTCGCTGCTCAAACCGATGATAACGTTAGCAGTTGGTTTCGTGTTGAGTTTGACTGTAAATTCCGCTTTGCCACCTGTTTCTGTTGTTGATAACGATTTGGGACTTACCGTAACGCCCGCGGTGTCATCATTGGTAATAGTAGTAGTAGCAGTTGGATTCGGAATTATCGGCGCGCCACCCGGTGAAACTGAATTTGATAAGGTAATGGATACAGTTTCATTTGGTTCGATTTCAGCATCTCCCAAAACATCCAAAGTAATTGTTTTCGATGTTTCGCCCGCTGAAAAAGTTATTTTTCCAGTAGCAGCAGTTGCGCCAGAAGTGCCGCCAATGTTGTTGTAATCGGTGCCGTTCGTTGCAGTACCGCCAATAGTGTAATCTACCGTACTCCAAAGTTCCGTGCTGCCGTTGCGAGTAATGGTAAATGTGACAGGACTTGTACCGGAATTTCCTTCGGTAATTGTGGGAGGATTGGCGGCAATAGTATAAGAACTATTCCTGTCCAAAATTGACACTGTTGCTTTACTAGAAGTGCTAGCAACACCGCCAGTAATCTGTCCTAAATTGAGAATTAACTGTTCGTTACTGTCAACGATATTGTCAGCTTTAATCGTGACTGCTACATTCTGGGTAAGGGTAGTAGTGTTGGCAGGAAAAGTCAGCGATGTAGTTGAAAGAGTGTAATCCGCACCTTGAGTAGCCGTGCTGCTGGGGTCGATCTCAATTTGTACGACTACATCGCTAAAAGAATTGCTGTTGCTGATAGTAACCGGAACATTAATTACTGTGTCGGTAGCGCCTTCATTAACATTGTAGATGTTGGTGTATTGATTGGCAGGCTCGAAACGTACCGTAGTGGGTATATTGAGGAGGACTGAAACAGTGTTATCCGAGAAGTTCGTTGCAGCAATATCCGGCTTGTTATCTCCATCAATATCCTTCACCACAACCGAAGAGGGAGAAGGAATAGCCGAACCCACTGGAAAGTCGATCGCAGTGTTAAATTCACCATTACCTTTTCCTATCAAAACAGAAACGGCTTTAGCTGTACTGTTCGTCACAGCCAAGTCTGACTTGCCGTCGCCGTCGATATCTCCAGCCGCCAGGAAAAATGTTTCTACTGCTAGATTGGGAGCAGCGGTAAAACTTCCAGGGCTTTTTTGTAACAGAATTGAGACGTTTTTAGAGTCACGATTAGCTACAGCCAAGTCATCTGTATTGTCCGCATCAAACTTCCCTACAGCGATCGAATTCGCCCACGTTCCCACGGGAATAATTGGGCCATTGGTAAAGGTTCCACTGTCATTTGCCAGCACAATTGAAACTGTATTATCGACGTTGCTTGTCACAGCTAAGTCGTCTTGTTTTCCATCGCCATCAAAGTCGCCTACAGCGATCGAAGTGGGCTGTATTCCTACCAAAGAACTGACTGGCGCGCTAAAAGTCCCGTCGGAATTTTGCAAGAGAATTGAGACAACACTGTTAGTATTTGGGCTGCCGGTAGCGCGGTTAGTAGCTATAGCTATATCTGGTCGATTGTCACCATTAAAATCTGCTGCAGCAATGTAATTAGCGGAAATCCGCGAGTCGAAAGATAGATCGACGGGAGCACCCAAACCAGTGGTACTACCCAAAAATATTGATACAGAACCACTGCCATTATTTACAACCAAGTCGTCATAGATATCTGGATTAAATTTAGCGACAGCGAGGGCTTTTGTTCCCCGCGGCAACAGAGTAGCGGGGGCAAAGCTACCCGTACCATTTCCTAACAGAATTGATGTGCCTGAACCACTGCTAATGTTGGCTGCGGCACTATTCGCCACCGCTAAGTCCTTTATTCCGTCGCCGTTAAAGTCACCGACATCAACCAAGACGGGATTTGTCCCTACAGGAAAATTTGTCGCGGGTTTGAAACTACTCAAAACATACTCGTATGTTGCTAATACTTCTGCTTCAAATACCAGCGGTGTTTTAATTTCCCCGGTTGTTGTTTCTAATTCCCAATCGCCGCCTTTTGCCGCGCTGCCGGTGAGGTTTTTGGAAGCGGCAACATTGGTATTTGTGAGTTGGGCGATGCGCTGGATGAAGGCGATACCATCTAAATCTAAACCTACATCTAAATCTCTCGTTTGTGCCGCAATACCGCCGGGGAATGAATTCCCCGTCTCATAGCGCAAGTCCTCTAAAGAGGACTGAAGAGCAACCTTATTTTCAGTCGATTTCAACTGAGATATTGCATCGCGATCGATGAGTCCAAAGAAACCGGGTTTCTGACCGATAAATAAGGGTTTAGATGCAGAATCTTTGACAGAAACCCGGTTTCTGCCTGCGTACTGTTTATTGATGTTATCCCCAGTCGGTTTCAACCGACTTTCGCTATGAGACGGGGGTTTGAACCCCCGGCGGACTGTCGGGAAATCGGGAGATAATGCGGTGTTATCCCCAGTCGGTTTCAACCGACTTTCGCTATGAGACGGGGGTTTGAACCCCCGGCGGACTGTGGGTAAAACGCGAGATCCCGCTGCCACATTGCAACCGTAAATTAGAATTTCCCCCCCCCGTAAGAAAACATTTCGCCACTGCTGCAATTGCTGCGAATAAGTCTCCAAATTATCTAAGGAAAACCGAGTTTTCCCGAGTTGCAAACTTCCCGGACTGCCATGAGAAATGATGTGGATGCTGTCAATATTAGTTCGATCGCCCAAAACTTCAGTAATTTGGTCGATCGCATCCCGTCTCGCATCTAAAATAACTACTTCCGTACCCGGTTTCACCCCGGCAACTAAACTTTGATAATCCTCTACTCGATCGTCGATAAAGGCGATCGATTTTCCGCAACTTGAAACCTGTAAATTCGGCATAACACACCTGCTTGGGATTTGAAAAAAAGACAACAATCCTCCACCCAATTTCGCGACTACTGTCCGAAATTTCCGAACGTTTTCGATCGAGCAACCAGTATTCTTTCTTAAAAAATGAAGCTGGAATATCTGTCTCTTGTAACAATAACAGCATTTTGAGAAGAGTGGTATAAATTTTTCTTTAAAAACGCCCTGTTAATTTAAAGTTTTATAAAAATGCGGGACTATTTTGGTATAGATTACTTGTGAAGGGTCGAAAATTTATGGAATACGCCCGATCGCGTTTGGGCTTGTGACTCAGTTTGTAGTGCGGACTTCAGTCCGCTGAAAGGACTAAAGCCCGCATTACAAACCGTTTTTATTGCGAGTAGAAAATGCTGTAATTGTTCTTGCCACCAAACTGAAAATTATTTTCCCAATTATCATAAATCCAAGCATTACTATGAAATTCCCGATCGCAATTTAGCAATACTGAAAATCATGAATGCTAATCCGATAACGGCAATTGCGTAAAACACATTACTGTTAACTGCAATAGTAAAAGCGTCATCATTTTCGATCGTAGTTGTAGCAACAGCAGTAGAAATTGCATAACTAAATGGTGCAACAGGATTCGACAGCGCAACCGCGATCGTTTCATCCGGTTCAAAAAAACTATCGCCTAAAACACTGACAGTTATTGTTTTGGATAATTCACCAGGCGCAAAGTCGATCGTACCTGCGGTATTTGTTGCGCCTGTTGCCCCAGAAATTCCCTCGATATTGTGATAATTGCTGCTGTTAGTAGCAGTACCGCCGATCGTATAATCTACGCTACTGGCACGAGATATAGCGCCGCTGCGAGCGATCGTAAAAGTAACGGGAGTAGTACCGGAATTTCCTTCTGTAATTGCTACTTTATTGGGAGTAATGGAATATTCGATCGGATCGATAAGAATTGTTACCTTACTAACTCCAGAACCCAAACGGTCTGCTCGATCGCGAATCACCCGATTAAAGCTAGCATAGATGCTGGAATTAACTTGTCCGGTGGCATCGGCTTGACGGGCAAGAGAGTACAAATAAGGCGAATTCAAACTATTTTGCAGTCCTTTGTTGTTGTTCCATGCCAGATTTTTGTTGCTAATTTCTAATTCGAGTCGGGAATCTTTACCTACCAAATTAGGCACATTGCCCTGCACGATCTGAGCGCCTGCAGGTTTATTGTAGTCGTTACCAAAAACAGCCATCCCCCCTTTGACAATCTGCATTTCGGCATCGTTACTCTGAGTTCCCGCATCCCCTCCATAGCCGTCATTAGATACCGAATCTCCAATATTGACCATCCATCCTGATGGAGTTCCTCCACAATCAACGATAAATTTCACAGTAGTGAAATCTTTAAAATCGATTTTTACTAATGTTTCCAACCAACTGTCGCCGTTGGCATCAATCGGAGGTTTTACCAGAGTAATAAAATGGTTTGGCGTACCTGTTATAGTACCCGTTTTTAAGTTGATTTCGTAAGTAGCTGAAACAGCAACATTTGATTTTGTCATATTTGACATAACACACCTCATTGGAAGTACAAAAATCGAAGTACCTCGATAATTTCAGTTTCGTAGGGTGCGCCGCGAATAATTCTCGCAACATACATCAATTAATATAGCGACGCACCATACAACTTATAATACAGAGTTGTTAAAGGGCGATCGAACTTTTTATCGCCCCTGAAACCAAAAACTATATCAAACCAAAATCCGCAGCAGTAATTTGATTTGCAGGCACTCCAATTAAAGCGACAATAGGTTGCCCGGTTGCAGCAACACTAATCCGAGTCCTGCCATTGCCTTGAACAATTGCCAATTGCGCAAAAGTCAGTCCGTTACCGAGAATTAGCAAATCTTTGCCATCTTCAAAATCGGTAATAATATCGGCTCCAGAATTGGCAGCCAGCAAGAACTTATCGAATCCTTGTCCTCCTGTTAGATTATCATTTCCCAAACCGCCCTCGAGCAAATCATCTGCCTGCCCTCCCTGCAGGAAATCGTTACCGTTTTCGCCCTTCAAAATATCGATACCCCGACCTCCATAAAGCGAATCGTTACCCCTGCCACCGAACAGACTGTCATCCCCATCGAGGCCGTTAAGGAAGTCGTTGCCTCCCAAACCGTAAATCTCATCATTTTTGCTAGTGCCGTTGAGCAAATCATTGGCATCAGTACCGTTGATGCGACTCGGAGGATCGATGGTAAAACTACCTTCTGTAGCAAAAGGCGAACCCGCCCAAGCAGTATCGATCGCCTGCACGCTCCAGTAATATGTTCCTGGTGACAAATCTTGGAGTGTCCAAGTCCTGTTTTGACCGGCATTGCCCGATCCGACAACTTGCCGAGTCCCGTCATTGAGAGACATCGGAGCAAAAATTTCGCTACCTCCAGGCGTCGTGCCAACTCGCAGGTTGTAGTTCAAACCACCCCGAGAAGTTTGAGCGTCTGCAGCTGGATTCCAACCTAAAGAAACTTGTCTGTTATAAACTTGCGATCGCAATCCTGCCGGTGCAGTAGGAGGAGTATTAGCATTAGCTGTATTGTTGCGGTAAACATCGCGATCGAGCAACATATCCAATTTGCCGTCTTTGTCATAATCTCCCCAAGCTGCAAAATTGCTGGAGACATTATCGGGCAAAACATTTGTATCTTCAGCAAATCCATTGCCCGTATTGCGGAACACCCGATTACCCCTCGGGGTACCAGCAAGCAAAATATCCAATTTGCCGTCATTGTCATAGTCTCCCCAATCTGCAGCGCTACTTCCCGGCAATACCGTCCTCGTATCTTCGATAAAGCCGTTGTTGCTAGTGTTGCGAAATACCTTGGTTATTTTGCCCGCATCAGAGTTGCCAGCTAACAATATATCCGGCAATCGATCGTTGTTAAAATCTCCCCAAGCTACCGAACCGCCAGAAACACCAGGTAACGCGAAAGCTTCAACAAAACCGCTGCCCGTATTGCGGAACACCTTGGCTATTTTGCCATCAACAGTATCGCCAATTAGCAGAATATCCTGTTGGCTGTCTTTGTTGTAGTCCGCCCAAGCAGCCGCACCGTTGGTAACGCCGGGAAGTTGGATATTCAGATCCGGAGTCAATGTACCGTTGCTGCTGCGATACATGATGCTGGAGTCCGTTAGAGATGCCGTACCTTCGGCGTTAAATACTGTTTGCTTGGTGGCATTCAATAGGTCGAGTTTGCCATCATTGTTGTAGTCTGCCCACGATTGCGAGCTATCTTGGGGACTTCTGTTCTCGCTTGCAAATGGATTGTTGTTGTCAGAGCGATCGAAAACTTGAAGAAAGCTTGGCCGTTGAATGCGTCCATTTCCAATTGTTTGCAAGGCAAAATTCAGTTTGCCGTCATTATTGTACTCTCCCCAAGCTGCGTTAGAAGCTAGCTCCAACCTTGGGGTGCCGCTTTCAGCAGTAAAGGTACTGCCAGTGTTGAGGAAAGGCCAAGTACCCGTGAAGTTATCGCTGCTACCGGGTGCGTTCAGAAGTTGCGATCGACCTGATGCGATAAAATCGAGTTTCCCATCATCGTTGTAATCTCCCCAATCGCTAATTGTTCGGCCTTGGAAATAACTCGATATTTCGGTGGTGATTTTGCTGAAAGTGTAATTGCGTTCGAGGTTTGTAACGCTGACATCAGCCGGATCGATACCCGAGTAACTGAAAGGTAAAAAAGATGGATCGGCTGGAATATCGTTGCTGATGGCCGGATCGAGGATAATTTTGTAAGAGGTATCGCCATCGGGTCGATCGTCATTAACGCCTGCAATTGTAACAGTTTGACCGATATTCCAATTATCAGGAGTAAACGTCAGTTTTGATGTAGAAACTGTTCCTTCTGCGGTGTTATCGCTCCTCACCGGAATTACTACATCAGCGGTAGGCTTGCTGGCTAGCAAAACGCTGAAAGTAGCAGTGCCGCCAGCTTCTGTAGTTGTCAGTCCCTGTGTCGGCTCGACTAAAATGCCAGAGTTGGGAAAACCTATAGGATCTATGTAACGGAATAGGTTGGTGATGCTGACATCAGCAGCATCAATACCTGAATATTTGCTGTCGGTGCTAACTGCTGGGGCAGTGACGATCGTGTAAGGCCGATTAGCAACCACCATCAGAGTACCGCTTTCCCCAGTTACCGTTACTTCTTGAGGAATGTTCCAGTTTTCGGGTGTAAAGGTAACTTCAGAAGTGGAGAGACTGCCTTCAGCAGGATTTTGAGGAGAAACGCTCAATCCGATCGCAACATTAGCAGTTGGCGGGCTGTTAAGTTCGACGGTAAATTTGGCTTTGCCACCTGTTTTCGTAGTAGCTAATCCGCTGGTATGGCTGACAGTAATTCCCGGATTATCGCTAACAGTAAAACTGCCTTCTGTAGCAAAAGGCGAACCTGCCCAAGCGGTATCAATTGTTTGCACGCTCCAGTAATAGGTTCCCGGTTGTAAGTCTTTTAATTGCCAGTTAGTGTTTTGATTGGCATTTCCCAATCCGACAATTTGCCGAGTGCCGTCGTTTAAAGACAGCGGTGAAACAATATCCGTACCCCCTGGCGTCGTGCCAACTCGCAAGTTGTAGTTCAAGCCAGGAGTTGGAGTTTGAGCGTCTGTTGCGGGATTCCAACTAAAAGAAACTTTTCGGTTATTAACTTGCGATCGCAAGTTTGTCGGTGCGGTGGGAGGAGTATTCGCATTAGCAGTGCCGTTGAGGTACAGTTTTTTATCGAGCAAGATGTCCAATTTGCCATCGCTGTTGTAATCTCCCCAAGCACCACCGACACTGCCGCCAGTCAGTCCCGTACTGGTATCTTCGCTAAAGCCACTGCCGGTATTGCGATACACTTTGCCGTCAAGCAAGATATCCAATTTGCCGTCATTGTCGTAATCCCCCCAAGCAGCAGCAAGGCCTCCAGGCAACGCCGCACCGGTATCTTCAGTAAAGCCCCCACCTGTGTTGCGGTAAACTTTGGCTATTTTGCCCGTACCAGTCTCGCCGGCCAGCAAGATATCCTGTTTGCCATCATTGTTGTAATCTCCCCAAGCTGCCGATCCGTATTCAACACCCGTCAAGGCGAAAGCTTCAGCAAACCCGCTGCCAGTATTGCGAAATACTTTGGCTATTTTGCCCGTACCAGTGTTGCCAGTCAGCAAAATATCCTGTTTCCCATCGCTGTCGTAATCTCCCCAAGCAGCAGCACCATTGGAGACGCTGGTTAAGTTAGCACTGGCATTGATATCTGGCAAGTAGCCGTCGCCAGTTTTGCGGTACAGCAGGCTGGCGACTTGATATTCCCCAGAGTCAGGATTGAAACCAATTTTTCGGATGTTCGCATCTAGGATATCTAGTTTGCCATCGTTGTTGTAATCTCCCCAGCTAAGGGCACCTAAGGGGCGAGGGGAACCAAAATCCTCATTGCGGCCGAGATCGGTGCTCGTCCAAGAGCTGCCGGTATTTTTGTAGACTGAGATTTTGTAGGAGGGGATAGAATTGTTACCGCGTCCCCCTGGATTATCCAACTCGTTGGCCGCGAATTCCAGCCGACCATCATTATCAGCATCTCCCCAAGCTGCAGGTAAATTAGGGTTAAAAAAAGAATACTCCCAAGTCAGGGTATCGCCTGCATTGCGGTACAGCCAAGTACCGTCGGTGCGTATTTGTCCTGTAAGGATCGGACGATTTCCTGATGCTAAAACATCAAGTTTTCCATCGTTATTGTAGTCTCCCCAAATTCCCTTGGCATACCCGAGTCCCTGCGATATTTCTGTGGGGAATTCTGCAAACAACGGGGCTGGAGTTTCATTGTCAATATTGGTGACAGTTACGTTGTTGGGAGCAACAAACCTGTAGTCAAAATCATCGGTTGCGGGAGAATCGAGTTTGATGGTATAAGCGCGATCGCCGTCTTTGATGGCATCGTCTACTCCGGTAACTGTGACGGTTTGGGCTGTGTTCCAATTGTCGGGAGTAAATGTCACGGACGATCGAGAGATTTTGCCCTCAGCCGGGTTGTCAACGCTGATGGGAATGGTGACTGCCGATCGCGGTTGAGTGGTTAGTAAAACGCTAAAATTAGCGGTGCCTCCTGCTTCGGTTGTAGCTAACCCGCTGGTGGGATAAACCAAAATCCGCGGCTGTAAATTGTACCGAATGACTAAGAGGTTGGTAAGGCTGACATCTGCAGCATCAATACCAGAGTAGTTGGGATCTCTACTTTGAGCGGGCTCGGTGAAGATGGTGTAAGGTATGTTGCCATATTGATTTTCGTATGGGCCGCCTCCACCTTTTACAGTTACAGTTTGAGGCTGATTCCAGTTATCGGGCGAGAAATTCAGCCTCTGTGTGGAAACTGTTCCTAAGTTCGGGTTAACCGTCAAGCCGATGCTAACCCCATCACGCGGTTGAGTATTTAGTTTGACGCTAAAAGTTGATTCACCGCCTGTTGTCGTGGTGATTAATCCGCTGGTGGGGAAGACGGTGATGCCAGCCGATGCGGGTGTTGGAGTCGGCGCGGGTGTTGGAGTTGGCGCGGGTATTGGAGTCGGCGCGGGTATTGGAGTCGGCGCGGGTATTGGAGTCGGCGCGGGTGTTGGAGTTGGCGCGGGTGTTGGAGTTGGCGCGGGTATTGGAGTCGGCGCGGGTGTTGGAGTCGGCGCGGGTGTTGGAGTCGGCGCGGGTGTTGGAGTCGGCGCGGGTGTTGGAGTCGGCGCGGGTGTTGGAGTCGGTGTGGGTGTTGGAGTCGGTGTGGGTGTTGGAGTTGGCGCGGGTGTTGGCGTGGGGGTAACTACGGGAGTGATTGTGGGAGTTGGGGGTGGTGGTGGCGGTGGTGCTACATCGTTATCTGCGATCGCTACTGTCACGCCCGAAATCGCAATTCCGTTATACTTAGAATCGGTGCTGCTCGCGTTGTGAGTAATATTTCCACTGTGCGCGCCTTCGACGATCGCATCGTCAACAGCTATTACCGTAACGTTTTGAGCGAGATTCCAATTGTTGGGCGTGAATGTGAGAGGGGCGATCGACTCGATCTGCCCGCCAGTTGTGAGATTGACGGTAACGATCGCTGTTGGCTGCGATTTCAAGGCTACAGTGTAACTGCCGCTGGCACCGCCTTCTGTTGCTGTTGTTTCGGTGGGAGTAACAACGACGCCCGCCGTATCGTTGTCCTTGTTAATCAGGCTGACATCCGCTACATCTTTGTTGCTGTAATTCGGATCGGTACTAACAGTATTAGCCGTGATAATTTTGTAGTCAATATCGCCGTCGGCTACGCTATCATTAACTCCAGTTACTGTTAGCTGTTGCGGTACGTTCCAATTAGTATTCGTGAAAGTTATGCTGTTAGTCGAAATCGTTCCCTCGGCTGGATTGTTGCTGCTGGTGGCGATCGTCACATCCGCCGTTGGTTGAGTGTTCAGCACTACAGTAAAGTTAGCAGTACCGCCCGCTTCAGTTGTGGTTAACCCCGCCGTTGGATTGACAGTAATTCCCGGAGTTTCGTTATCGCTGTTAGTAACTGCAACATCATCGGGATTGAGATTGTTGTAATTAGGATCGGCGCTGACACCAGGACTTGTAATAATATTGTAAGTTTTACTGCCATCAGCTACAAAATCGTCAACGCCCGTTACTGTCACAGTCTGCAGTACATTCCAATTAGCGGGAGTGAAAATTAAGCTATTAGGCGAAACAGTTCCTTCTGCTGTATTGTCGCTGGTGAGTGCGATCGTAACATTAGCAGTTGGTTGAGCGTTGAGTTTGACTGTAAACTCCGCCTTGCCACCTGTTTCGGTTGTTGATAACGATCGGGGATTTACCGTAACGCCTGCCGTATCATCATTGGTAATAGTTGTAGTAGCAGTTGGATTCGGAATTGTTGGCGCGCCACCGGGTGAAACTGGATTTGATAAGGTGATGGATACAGTTTCGTTGGTTTCAATTTCGGCATCTCCCAAAACATCCAAAGTAATAGTTTTGGATGTTTCGCCCGCTGAAAAAGTGATTTTGCCAGTAGCAGCAGTTGCGCCAGAAGTGCCGCCGATATTGTTGTAGTCAGTGTCGTTAGTTGCAGTACCGCCGATCGTATAATCTACCGTACTAAAAAGTTCCGTGCTGCCGTTGCGAGTAATGGTAAATGTGACAGGAGTTGTACCGGAATTTCCCTCGGCAATTGTGGGAGGATTCGCAGCAATAGTATAAGAACTATTCCTGTCCAAGATTGCTATTTTGACTGTGTTGCTAGAACCGATACTCGAACCAGCAATGGCAGTGCCACCTGTAATGCTGCCAAAATTGAGAACTATTTCTTCATTGCTGTCAACAATATTGTCAGCCTTGAGAGTGACAGCAATATTTTGGGTGAGAGTAGTAGTGTTAGCAGGAAAAGTCAACGATGTAGTTGAAAGAGTGTAGTCTGCACCTTGAATAGCCGTGCTGCTGGGGTCAATGACAATCGGTACAACTACATCACCAAAAGAACTGCTATTGCTAATCCGAACGGGAATATTAACTACCCTGTCTGTAGCTTCTTCATTTACGTTGTAAGTATTGCCTATTTGGGGAGTCTGAAAACTTACTCTGGGGAGTGTATTGAGGAGAATTGATACTTCACTAGAAGCACCATTCGTAACCGTTACTCCCAAATCTGGCAAGGAGTCGTTGTTAAAATCGTTGACTGAGATTCGGCCGGCATTTGTCCCTACCAAAGCAAAGTTAACTGCAGGATTAAAGCCTCCCGTACCATTCCCCAGTAAAATTGATACGTTACTAGATCCAGTGTTAGATACAGCTAAATCGATCCTGCCGTCAGCGTTAAAGTCTGCTATTGCAAGTCCGTTGGGATTGGTACCGGCGTTGAAGTTGGTAGCAGCAGCAAAAACTCCAGCGCCATTTCCTAACAAAATTGAGACATTGTTAGAACCATTGTTAGCTGTTGCTAAATCAACGCTGCCATCTCCGTTAAAGTCTGCTGCAAGAATGGTATTAGGATTTTGCCCCGTACCGAAATTGGTAGCTGCATTAAAACCGCCAGCGCCATTTCCTAATAGAATTGAGATATTATTAGAAAAACTGTTCGCTACTGCCAAGTCGGGAAAATTATCACCGTTAAAGTTGCCCACAACAATTGAACCAGGAATTCCTCCGACACTGATGTTTGCGGAATTTACCAAGTTGCCAGTGCCATCTCCTAACAAAATTGAGACGCTACCAGTACCTTGAGGATTCGCATTTACTACAGCTAAATCGAGGAAATTGTCGGCGTTAAAGTTGCCTGTAGCAACAGATATGGGATAGTTGCCAAGAGAGTTAGTATCGTTGGGCGCGCCAAAGCCGCCTGTGCCGTTACCCAACCTCACTGAGGCGGTGCCAGACAAGTTTAGGTTTGCTGTTGCTAAGTCTAGTATGCTGTCAGCGTTAAAATTTCCAAGTTGTGACGGTGCTCCGCCGGAGTTGATGGGCTGTCTAAAGCTGCCATTCCCATCGGCTAAGAAAATTATGCCGCCTACAACTAAGTCGAAGATGCCATCACCGTTGTAATCTACTGAGGGAACGAAGGCATCTGCTGCCATCGGAAAATTAGTGGCAGCGCTGAATGAGGAAAGAATTCCTGCGTAATTTGCTAAAACTTCTGCGGAAAATGCTAAAGATGTTTTGATTTCTCCGGTTCGGGTTTCTAGTTCCCAATCGCCGCCTTTTGCCGCGCTGCCCGTGAGGTTTTTGGAAGCGGCTACGTTGGTATTTGTGAGTTGGGCGATGCGCTGGATGAAGGTGAAACCATCGAGTTCTAAATCTCTATCTAAATTTCTCGCTGATGCCACAATACCGCCGGGGAATTCATTCCCCGTCTCATAGCGAAAGTCCTCTAAAGAGGACTGTTTATTTGATTGTTTGTTGGACTGTTTATTAAAGTTATTCCCAGTCGGTTTCAACCGACTTTTGCTATGAGACGGGGGTTTAAACCCCCGGCGGACTGTGGGACAAGCGCGAGATACCGATGCCACACCATCTCGATCGAACTCTATATCAAAATCTCGATCGAATTCTACATCTAAATCTCTCACTGGTGCCGCGATACCGCCGGGGAATTCATTCCCCGTCTCATAGCGAAAGTCCTCTGAAAAAGACTGTTGATTTGACTGTTTGTTGGACTGTTTATTAAAGTTATTCCCAGTCGGTTTCAATTCAGATATTTCAGCAATGTCAATTGGGGTTGTTCGTGGGGTTGGGGCGGGTTTATTGAACCTGTTTGCTGCGTTTAAATTTGTTGGCGAACCCGCCCCTACAGGATTATTGAAAATTGTGCAATATCTTAGCTGTTGAAACCGACTTTCCCTATTATAAGGAGGTTTGACCCCCCGGCGGACTGTCTGGCAATCGCGAGATATCGATGCCACATTGCAACCATAAATTAGGATCTCGGCTTTTTCTGTAAAAGCACTTTGCCATTGCTGCAAGTGCTGCGAATATATTGCTACATTATCTAAGGAAAACCTAGTTTTACCAATTTGCAAACTTCCGGGACTGCCGTGAGAGATGATGTGAATGCTATCAATATTAGTTCGAGAAGCCAAAACTTCAGTAATTTGCTCGATCGCATCTCGCTGCCGATCTAAAATAATTACTTCCGTACCAGGTTTGACTCCGGCTGCTAAACTTTGATAATCTGCTACTTGAGAATCGATAAAGGCGATCGATCTTCTGCAACTTGAAACCTGTAAATTCGGCATAACACACCTGCTTGGGGTTTGAAAAAAAAGACAACAATCCTCTACCCAATTTCGCGACTACTGTCCGAAATTTCCGAAAGTTTTCGATCGAGCAACCAGTATTCTTTCATAAAAAATGAAGCTGGAATATCCGTATCTTGTAACAATAACAGCATTTTGAGAAAAGTATTATAAATTTTTATTTAAAAACGCCCTGTTAATTAAAATTTTTATAAAGATGCCCAACTATCTTAGGTATAAGTTACTTGCGAAAGTCCAAAATTTATGGCAAATACGCGCGATCGAATTTAGGTTTGTAGGGACAGGGCATTGTCGCTTCCGCTTTGGATTTAGGATGGGCGGGCTATAAAATTGTGAAATCTGCTGCGTTAATTCGATCGGCAGATATGCCAATTAAATTAGCAAAAACTTGTCCGGTAGGGACAAAACTAATTTGAGTTATGCCGTTAGTTTCCACAATTGCCAATTGCGAGAAAGTCACGTTACCGAGAACCAACAAATCTGTGCCGTCCTCAAAATCGGTAATAGTATCGTTACCAGCATTGGCAAATAATAAGAATCGATCGACCCCATCTCCTCCTGTCAAAGTATCATTTCCCAAACCGCCTGTCAACAAATCATCTCCTTTGTCTCCCAGCAGAATATCATCACCTTCACAGCCGATTAAAGTATCATCATTTTCACCCCCATAAATTCGATCGTCTCCCGCACCTCCATCTATTAGATCGTTATTGAAGTCGCCCCTTAAATAATCATCACCTCCACCACCGCATAAAGTATCGTCGCCTAAATTTCCTAATAAAGAATCGCTGCCTTCACTGCCCGTCAATGAATCGTTATCTTTGCCCCCCAACAAAGAATCATCACCTTTCCCGCCATCAACCCAATCGGCATCTCGATTGCCATTAATTGAATCATTATCTTCCCTACCATTGATGAAATCGCTTCCCTGGTTTCCAAAAACCAAATCCGCACCTCGATCGCCCAGAATAGTATCGCTATTTTTGCCACCAAATAGCAGATCGCCTCCCCAATTACCTACAATAAAATCATCACCTTCATTGCCATTAACCGAATCATTGTCAGTACCGCCAAACAGATTGTCGTTGCCTTCTTCTGCATAGAAAATATTAGGATTAATGCTACCGTAGGAAGCATCATTTTCTGTAGTGCCAAATTGCTCTATATTGCTGCCATTTCCGTACAGAATATTATTAATTTCATTGGGTCGATCGAGGTTGGGAGGCAAAATTGTGCGACAAATGCAATCGGTTGCTGCTGTTTGATTTGCGTTAGTTGGATTGGGGGCAGGAATTATTTCAGGAGTCGGCGTCGGTAAGGGATTTGGTGAGGGATTTGGTGCGGGATTTAGTGCGGGTATTGGCGCGGGAGGAATCTCGTTATCATTAATTTCCACCGCAACTCTCGGAATTGCAATTCCGTTGTAATTAGCATCCGTACTCGTAACAGTATGGAAAATATTGCTACTGCCATTACCTCCCGCAAAGTTATCGTCAGTGGCAATTACTGTTATTGTTTGGGCGATATTCCAGTTAGTGCTATCAATGGTAATTGCGGCAATAGGATCGATGAGACTTCCGGTATTGAAACTAATAGTAACAGGCGCGATCGGCTGACTGTTAAGTTTGATGCTGTAACTACCCGTGATACCGCCTTCTGTCGCTGTTGTCTTAGTTGTAGAAATAGTAATGCCTGCGGTATCGCTGTCAGCAATCGCGACAGTGACAGGAGGAATTAGCAAGCCGTTGTAATTGGCATCGGTACTGCTAATTGTGTGAGCGATCGTCCCGCTGTAGTTGCCTCGTGCTAAGTTATCATCGATCGCGCTAACGGTGACATTTTGAGGAACATTCCAATTATTCGGCGTGAAAGTAACAGGCGCGATCGCATTTATTTGAGTGCTAGAATCAAAGTTAATTGTAACTGGTGCAGTAGGTGGAGAAATCAGAACCAAACTGTAAGTATCTGTCGCACCGCCTTCGCTAATTTTGGTACTGCCTGCTGATTCGATAATAGAAACACCGGGGCGATCGTTATCGGCGATCGATGCAGTAACATTGGGAATTATTATGTCGTTGTAATTGGCATCGGTACTGCTAACTGTGTGGGAAATCGTGCCACTGTGGGTTCCTTCCGATAGGTTATCATCGATCGCGCTAACGGTGACATTTTGAGGGACATTCCAATTTTGAGGCGTGAAAATAACGGGCGCGATCGGATTGATTTGAGTGCCGGAATTAAAGTTAATTGTAACTGGTGCTACAGGTTCGGAATCGAGTACCAAACTGTAAGTATCTGTAGCGCCACTTTCGCCGATTTCCGTACTCCCTGCAGATTGGACGATCGAAACACCGGCGCGATCGTTATCGCCGATCGGGATAGTAACATCGGCAATAGTTAAACTGTTATAATTGGGATCGGCACTGCTAATTTCGTAAGCAATCGTGCCAGCGAGTACGCCTTGAACTATATTGTCATCGATCGCGCTAACGGAGATAGTTTGAGGAACATTCCAATTATTGCTATTAAAAGTAATCGCTGCAATTCGATCGATGCGATCGCCCGCATTTAAACTGATAGTAACGGGTGCGGCAGGTTGGGATGTTAGAGTAGCTGCGTAACTGCCGGCAACGCCGCCTTCTGTAAGGTTTATTGCACTCAGAGGTATGACATTGATACCTGCTTTGTCATCATTCGCGATCGTAGTTGTAGCAGTTGCATTAGCAATCCTGGGCGGAATACCCGGTGCCACAGGATTGGACAGAGTAACTGCAATAGTTTCATCTGCTTCTACTGCGGCGTCGCCTAACAGATTTAAGGTGATAGTTTTGGATGTTTCATTGGCAGCAAAGTCGATCGTGCCAGTCAATCCAGTGGCTCCAGAAGTGCCGCCGATATTGTTATAATCGCTGTCGTTGGTAGCAGTTCCGCCAATAGTATAATCTACGCTACTCTGGCCGCCAATATCGCCGCTGCGAATGACGGTAAAAAGCAGGAGAGTTGTGGCGGTGTTGCCTTCTTTTATACTGGGAACATCGGTTGCAATAGCATAAGAAATTTGACCGTTAGCAGGAATAGTTAATGTAGTTTGAGTTGTTGTACCTGCCAAACTACCTGTAATTGTACCAAAATTGAAAATAATGGTTTCGTCGTTTTCAGCTATGTTATCGGGTTTGATAGTAACTGCAACATTCTGAGTGAGATTAGTAGTGCCGACGGGGAAAGTAATAGTTGTCGGTGAAAAAGTGTAGTCGGAATTTGGGGTAGCGGTACTGTTAGAATTAACAGCGATCGGTACTCTTACCTCGCTGCTGGGAGAATTGCTAATAGTAACGGGAATATTAACAACAAAATCGGCTGTTCCTTCAGTACCGCTGTAAGTTGCAGCCCCAAAATTCACTTTAGGAGTTGCGTTGAGCAAAATTGAGGTATTAACAGATCCAAAGTTCGCCGTAGCTAAATCGCGCAAGCCGTCTTTATTAAAATCACCTATAGCGATACCTTGGGGATAAGTTCCCACACTAAAGTTAGTTGCAGTGCCAAAAGTACCGTTACCATTCCCTAACAAAACGGAAACATCGTTAGATAGATTGTTGGCCGTAGCTAAATCGATGTTTCCATCGATATTGAAGTCGTTAGCAACAATAGCAAGTGGATCTGTTCCGACATTAAAGTTAGTAGCTGCACTAAAGCTGCCCGCGCCATTTCCTAATAGAATTGATACGTTATTCGAGCCTTCATTGCTGGTTGCTAAGTCGGGATTGCTGTCTCCGTTAAAGTCTCCTAAAGCGATGTAATTAGGGTTTTCACCTACAGGAAAGTTAATAGCATTGCCGAAACTTTCATTAGGATTCCGCAAGATAATGGATACACTGTTAGAACTAAAGTTTGCTGTTGCAAAATCCGATCGACCATCTTTGTTCAAGTCGCCAACAAGCACAAAATAGGGATTTGAACCCACGCTTAAATTAATAGGTGCGCTAAAATTTCCACTACCACCTCCCAGCAAGATAGAGATGTTATTAGAACCTCTATTGGCTGTAACTAAGTCAAAATTGCTGTCAGAGTTGAAGTCTCCTACCGCCACCGTATAAGGACTCGAACCGACATCAAAGTAAGTAGCAGTACCAAAAGTGCCATCACCATTGCCTAACAGTAGAGAAACGTTGTTAGTAAAATTATTTGCTGTCACCAAGTCAGAATTGCCATCTTTGTTAAAGTCGCCTACAGCAACAGACCAGCTAGCGAGAAGACTGGGCGAGTTGGTGTTAAGATTAGTAACAGCGCCAAAGGTGCCGTTGCCATTTCCAAGTACGATCGAAACATTGCGATTTGGCCCAGTGCTAGCAAATGCTAAGTCAAGGTTGCTATCTTTGTTAAAATCGCCCGTGGCAACTTTGCGGAGGCTGTAAGTTACGGGAAAGTTAGTAGCTGTGCCAAAATTTAAAACATACTCGTAATTCGCTAATATTTCAGGTTCAAATACTAGAGGTGTTTTAATTTCTCCGGTTCTGGTTTCTAGTTCCCAGTCGCCGCCTTGTGCCGCGCTGCCCGTGAGGTTTTTAGAAGCAGCAACATTGGTATTTGTAAGTTTGGCGATGTGCTGGATAAAGGCGAAGCCATCTAACTCTAACGCTTGTTCGCAAGTTCCAGCGTGACTGAAAACTTCCGTCTCAAAATGCAAATCTTCTAAAAATGACTGTTGAATATTGAGGTGACTTGCAGTCGGTTTTAAGCGACTTGCGCTATGAGACAGGGAATTAATTTCCTGGTGGACTTCGGGAAAAACGCGATGTCCCGCAGCAACATTGCAACCGTAGATCAGAATCTCGGCACTATCTGTAAAAGCACTCCGCCACTGTCGCAATTGCCGCGAATAAATTTCTAAATTATCTAAAGAAAACTTAGTTTTTCCGATTTGCAAACTTCCCGGACTGCCGTGAGATATGATGTGAATGCTATCAATATTATTGCGCGCTGCTAAGATTTCAGTAATTTGCTCGATCGCATCGAGTCCCGCATCTAAAATAACTACTTCCGTCCCCGGTTTCACCCCGGCTACTAAACTTTGATAGTCGTCTACCTGAGAATCGATAAAGGCGATCGACTTTGCTAAAGTTGTAAGGTTTAATTTCGGCATAACACACCTAACTAAGGTTTCAACGACGATCGGACAACAATTCCCATCAATTTCGCAACAGATCTGCGAAACCATATATCAACTTTGATTTGTAAATACTCAGCCCCTCTGTATTTTTTTGAAGAGGCAACATCTTTTATAAAAACAATAACTGTTTTTTGAAAATAAATTTATAAAGATTTCTCTGAAAATGACTGGTTAATTAAAAATTTTGTAAAGATGCGGCAAATGTTGAGGTATTATTACCATAATAAAGGCCAAAGAAGGTTACCACAAATATTTTTGAAACGTAAGTACAATTATAGTTGAGTCTGAATAATATCAAGTCCGGTCAATTACCAGTAATAAAAAAGGTTGGTAGTAGGGCGATCGATGGTGGTGAAATCTGTCAGATAGAACCCAGGTATTAGGTACTAGAAATACTTTCCTAACACCTAACACCTAACGCCTCAAACCGATTTTTCCTCGATGTAATTCTGCACGTAAGACTGATAGTAATACCTGCTGCCTTTATCCCCATTTGCCACCATTCCCAACAGCGGAATCCCGGCGATTTTTAAATCTTCCAAAGCCAAAAGTAAGGCTTCTCGCTCTGTTTGATTCAGGCCAACTACTAATATCAATCCGTCAGTGTGAGCGCCCAACAAATTCGCATCTGCCAATCCTAAAAGCGGCGCAGTATCGTAAATTACTAAGTCAAAATGCCTTGACAAATTCGCCATTAAATGCTGCATTTTCCGCGAAGAAAGCAGCTTTGTGGGGTCGGGAGGAACCGGGCCGGAAGTTAGCACGAACAGGTTTTCATCGCGGGGCGATCGCAATATTACCTCTTCGACATCGACATCTTCTGCTATAACATTGTGCAGGCCTTCCCAATTCGGCAAACCGAGCATTTCGTGCACCTGCGGCCTGCGCAAATCGGCATCTACCAACAACACTTGCTGCCCCATTGCTGCCGCCGCCCGCGCTAAATTTACCGCTACTGTAGACTTGCCGTCAGCTACTTGACAGGAAGTTATTACGCAAGAATTAATCGGACTGTCAACGCTCAACAAACGAATGTTAGCATTGAGCGATCGAAATGCTTCTTGAAAAGCATCTGTCGGCATCTGCGGGATGCGAACATCTATAGCTGCTGTTTCGGCAGGAGGCAGTCTCAAGATTTTATCGCTAGCAGGAATTACCCCCAACAAAGGCAGCCGAATCGAATGTTTGACCTCTTCTGGAGTGTGAAATACTCGATCGTCATTAAAACGTTCTGCCAACTGCGCTACCAGCATTCCGAACAGCAAGCCAGCAACGCCACCTAAAGCTAAATTCAAAGGCACAATCGGAGCAACAGCTACCAATTCTCCATTCTTGTAGCGCGGAATTTCCGGCTTAGCAATGATCTCCCAAGCTACTTCTTTTTGACCGAGAGCTTGCATTTGAAAAGTTTGCTGCTGTGCCAGCAAGTTTTTGATGGTGTTGTTAGTCAATTCCAATTCCCGCTGCAAGTCGGAATAGCGCCGCAAAACTACTGGGAATCCTTGAGAATATCGATCTAACTGCTGGGCTGCTTGTTCCAAAACCTGATTCCTCACGCCCAAAACCTGAATTGAATTGGCAGTACCGATAAATTGTTCGATTAACTTAATCCGCACCGGATCTTGAAAAGCCAAAACCTGCGAATTTACCTTACCCAAACTCGTTCCCAAAACTTGTTCGGCTTCTTTCCTCAATAAAGGCAGCAGATTTTTTTGCTGTTCCCGCATCAGTTCCATTTGCGGGCTGGCGTCTGTATAGGTAGCAGAATTAATTGCAATTTGCCCTTCTAATTGCTGCAATTGATTCAGCATTCCTTGATAGCGGGGCGCTTGGCTGAGTGCCGAAGCCATCAATGCTTGTTCCTGTGTCAATCCTAGCTGGTTTTTCAGGTTGGAATAGAGCAATCTCTGCTGGTTTAATTGCGTTTGAGCGTCCAATCTTTGCGCTTGAATTTGAGCGATTTGCTGCGCTAGCTGTTGGGTTTGCACTTGGGGGTCGATGAAATTGTACTGCTGCCGCAATTTTTGAATTTCCGTTTGCAGGACTTGCTGGCGTTTGCGCTGGTTGGGAATTTGCGATTTGACAAAATCCAAACTTTTGGCAGTTTCAACTCGCGTATCTTTAACGCTGTAGTTGCGGAATCCTACCGCTACTTTGTCCAACACAAACTGAATTTTTTTCGGGTCGAAATCGCGATATTTAATTTCGAGGATTTTGGTGTTTTTGAAGCGATTAATTGTCAGCCTGCTGTCCGGTGAAAACGGCCAGACATCGGGTTTTTGGTTGAACAGGTAGTTGTAATTGATTTCAGGATATTTGGCGCGCAATTCTTTGATAATTGGTGCCATTACTTGCGGGCTTTGCAAAATCTGAATTTGCGATTCGTAGTCGAGAGTGGGAGCTTCGGGCGTTGCGGGGGCTGTTGGTTGCAGTTTCAGTTCGCCGGAGTAGATTTTTGCTACAGTATTTTCGGCAATCGGGGTTTCTACTAATATTTGAAAGCGACCTTCGTACTGGTTTTTTTGAGTCAGCGTCCAACTAAAAACTCCGCTGGTGACGATCGCTGCAACTCCAATTACTAAGAACGATCGCTTCCGACAAACATCCCAAAAACTTAATTGTTCAGTCTCGGTTTTTCCCCGATCTAAAAACTCGTCTTCTTGATAAAGTACCGAAGCTAATTTTTGCTGGTTTGCTGCTTGTTTCTTTTTGTTAAACAGTGCTAGCTGAGAATTTTGCCCTGGTTTCATTTTGTACCTTCAATTTTTTAGTATAAACTGCTGTTGGCATCACCGAAATATATCAAACACCCTGAGAATTCCCCATAACGGGCTGAGCGGAGCGATCGCACCTCCTACATTATCTGAGAATGCGGCCCTGCCCGATCGCCTGACCATAATTACATCATTATTTTGCAACTTGGGATTGTCTTCATCGTTGGCTGTTGCGGAAAAATTAATCTTGACAGCCAGCTTGGAAACGCTACCGTTAGGATTCAGGCGAATTAAATCTACCGAACTCATTTCTGCCCGCGCTTTATTAAATCCTCCCGCCGCTACCAGCGCTTGATTTAAAGTAGTATTGGGAGGCAGCGCGATCGCACCCGGTTTGACAACTTCTCCCACTACACTCACTTTAATCGTATCCGGCGAAAAAGTAGCGTTAGCAACTTGAGCGTTTTGGGCTTCGTCGATATTTTCGACTTTGGGAACCATCACCGTATCTCCCTGTTGCAGCGTCAAATCTTGCGATACATCGCCGCCGTGCAAAAGTTGCCACAAATCGACATTAATAATTTGTTCCGTACCGCCCCGCGTCAGGCGGCGAACTTGAATTTGTCTGATATCTGCTAGGGGAGTAATACCGCCGGCTGTTTTAATTGCTCTAGTTACTGTTTGCTGAAACCCAGTTTCACCCTCGCTAGTTTCATTGTTGCTGGCGGCAAACAAACCGGAATTATCGTTAGGTCGATCGTTTTGTACTCTATTTTGAGTATCCTTTGCCAGAGTATAAGTACCGGGACGATTTACCTCGCCGACAACGACAATATTAATAGGTTGGGTACTTTGTCCGGCAATATTTGCTACTGCTAAAGTAGGCGATTCTTGACGGTTGAGGCTAGTTACAGTGGGAATAAATATAGTATCGCCGTCGCGCAAAGTAATGTCCGATCGCAAGTCACCATTTTGCAACAATTCCCACAAATCGACGTTAATAATTTGTTCGGATGCATTGCGTTGGGGGCGGCGGATTTTGATTTGCCGCACGTCTGCTGACTGGGTAATTCCCCCCGCCATGCGCAGCGCCCGCGAGATTGTCGGCATTTGCGTCCCGATTTGATCTGTTGTGCCTCCCGGCCCTGCTGCTGCTGATATTGTATAAGCTCCGGGTCGGTTGATTTCGCCCGCGATCGCGATTTGCAACGGCCGCGGTGCCAGCAGTTTCAGCGTAATCCAGGGGCGTTTCAAATATTTGTTGTACTGCCCTTTAATCTTTTCGGCTGCTTGTTCCAAAGTCATCCCGTACACCGAAACGCTGCCGATTAACGGCAAAATCACCGAACCGTCGGCCTGCACTTGGTGCTGACCGTTGGGGCCGCTGTATTCGGGAACGTTAAAAATATCCATTTGAATTCGATCGCCCGCACCCAAAGTGTAAACTTCCGATCGTACCGTTACGGGAGATGTTCCCGGTGCGGGGGGTGGCACAACAGGTATCGGTGCAGGTGCGGGTGCCGGTACCGGTAAAGGAACGGGTTCGGGTAAGGGGGGCGGCGGCGGTGGCAACTGAGCCCAACTGAAATTCGCACCTGCAATCCCCCACAGCGCTGACACAGTTAAACCTCGAACTAAACCTCGAACTAAACCTCGGACAATATGAATTCTCCAATTACTTTTAACCACCATCGCCGCCATCCATATCCTGTCACCCTCAAATGTAACCCAACAGTTCCAGTTTAGTCAGAATTTTTTCCACGCTTTCAGCCACACTGTCGCAATCGGTGTCGCAAACAATCTCGGGATTTAGCGGTTCTTCGTAAGGGTCGTCAATACCCGTAAAGCCTTTAATTTCTCCAGCTCTTGCCTTAGCGTACAGCCCTTTGACATCTCGCGCTTCGCAAGTTGCCAAAGGCGCTTTAACATATACCTCAACAAAATTTGGCTCCATCGCCCTAATTTCATCGCGAATCGCTCGATAGGGGCTGATAGCTGCAGTAATTGCTACTACTCCGTTGCGACTCAGCAAGTGAGCGACAAATCCGATCCGGCGAATATTAGTATCTCGGTCTTCTTTGCTAAATCCCAAGCCTTTTGATAGGTGGGTGCGCACGACATCTCCGTCTAGTATTTCTACTTTACAGCCTCTGGCCTTTAACTCTGGTTCGAGTGCTTTGCTGATAGTTGTCTTGCCGGCACCGCTCAGTCCGGTGAACCACAAAATAAAACCTTTTTCCATTTTCACCCGTTAATTAGTAAGTAGGGAAATTATATTGTGTTCGGTCGATTGCTCTCAATAAAATTAGTTCGTAGTGCGGACTTTAGTCCGCATTACAAACCGTTACCGTTTTTGTTATGGTAATCGATCGACCGCGATATTACTCGACGGCAAACATTATAAAAGCAGTTCCCCGTTTTTCTATTATCGTTATTTCTGGTGCGATTTTGGCAAGATTTATAGCATTCGGAAGAAGTAAGAAGGGACAGCGCTTTAGTTATCCTTGACTGTCGAGAGATGCAGTCACAGCAATATTTTCCGAGATCGAGAATCTCCTAGTATTATATTCGGTAGGTCGATCGCAATAAGATTAGTTCGTAGTGCGGACTTCAGTCCGCTCCCTCTTGCGGACTGAAGTCCGCACTACAAACAGTTTCGATCGCTCCGTAATTTCCGATATATTATTATCGAGCAATTCCCCAATCTAAAATCTAAAATCTAAAATCTAAAATCTAAAATCTAAAATCCTCATGTCCTCTGTCTTAACAGCCGATGTTTTAGTAGTCGGTGGCGGTACTGGCGGTACAGCAGCCGCCGTGCAAGCTGCCCGCTGCGGTGCCAAAACTATTTTAGTCAGCGAATTTCCCTGGCTGGGCGGAATGCTTACTGCTGCGGGCGTTGCTGCTCCCGACGGCAACGAATTAGCAGCTTTTCAAACAGGTTTGTGGGGCGCGTTTCTGCGGGAACTCCAGCAGCGGCAGCCCGGCGGTTTGGATTGGGGTTGGGTCAGTTTTTTTACTTACGATCCTCGCGTCGGTGCTGCAATTTTTGCTGATTGGGTTAAATCTTTGCCAAATTTGCACTGGATTGCTGGACAAACAGCTAAAAATGTGCTATTAGATGGCGATCGCATTCTGGGTGTCGAGTTTGCAGGTTTCACAGTGCGGGCAAAAATCACCTTGGATGCAACGGAGTTGGGAGATTTGCTAGCTGTAGCTGGAGTAGGACACCGCTGGGGTTGGGAATTTCAAGCCCAATGGGGAGAACCCAGCGCGCCGCTTGCGCCTAACGAACTCACGCAAAGGTATCCGGTACAAGCTCCGACTTGGGTAACAATTATGCAGGATTTTGGCGAAGGTGCCACCGCGCCACCGATTCCCGCACCGCCGATCGACCATCCCGATCGATTTACCGGAGCTTGGGATAATTACACTCCCGAACGATTCCTCAATTACGGCCGCTTACCGGGAGGATTGTTAATGATAAATTGGCCGATTCGAGGCAACGATTATGGAGAAGGAGTCGATCGACTAATTGCATCCGATTCATCCCGCCAAGAATTCCTTCAAGAAAGCCTCTGGCACTCTCAAAGTTTCGCCCGCCACATTCAAAACCAACTCGGCCCCCGCTACGGCTTAGCCGAAAATATTTTCCCAGTTTCACAAACAGAACATCCCCAAAATTCTCCTCTTCTTCCCTCTTCCTTCTTCCCTCTTCCTTCTTCCTTCTTCCTTCTTTCTTCTTCCTTCGCCTTACATCCTTACTATCGAGAAAGCCGCCGTTTGTGCGGAGTAAAAACAATTATCGAACAAGATATTTTGCCGTTTGGCGGCGGCAAAGTAGCGAAATTGCCTGTAAATTCTGAGGGAATTTGCGAAACAATTGCGATCGGCAACTATGCCAACGATCACCACTATCCATCTGGCGACATTCCCTTAAAACCAAAATCCATCCGTTGGGGCGGCCGCTGGACGGGAACACCTTTTACTATCCCTTACAGCGCGCTAATTCCCGAGCGTACCGACGGATTGTTAGTCTGCGAAAAAAACATTTCTGTATCTCACATTGCTAACGGCGCGACTCGCTTGCAGCCGACGGTGATGAATATCGGACAAGCTGCGGGGATGGCAGCGGCTTTGTGCGCGCGACGGGGATGTCAGCCGCGGGAGTTACCGGTGAGAGTATTGCAAGCAGCCTTGCTGGAAGATCCGCAGGCGAAGGCGGCAATAATTCCTTTATTTAATTTGACACCAGAGCGATCGGACTGGTTGGATTGGCAACAATATTATCTCGATCGACCAGAAGCATATCCAGCCAGTGGTGAGAGTCCTTTATCGGCAGAGAAACCTACTTCTAAAAAAGCAAAAAGAAACAGCGAATTTTCCGGAATTTTCCGCCGTCTCGGCCCGCAAGAGTGGACACTGGCACTGAAGGGCGAGGGAACTTGGAAACTCGTAACTTTGCGATCGGAAGTTAACCAATTGTTAGAAATTTACCCAACCGAAACGCCTCTAAAAGTATGGGGGAGGTTGAATTTTGCCGGCTATTGGCTGCTGGCGGAAGCTGCTGAAGAGTAATTACTAGAAGTCGGCAAACTCAGACATTTCTCGAAATAGTCTGACATCTTGTGTATAAAAAGCACAGCAATCAACAGAACGAGGTTTTAGGTTTGTCAAAGACCCCTTATTTTTTACTTCAAGCGTTTTCCTGAAAACTCCCGAACGAGTAGCTGCGCTAGCTACAGTGTTAGATTGAATACAGCAAACCTCAATCATGAAAAAGCTATGGGATATTTGATGGCTGCGATCGTCTTGGGAATGTTGGTTTGGGCTGGTATCGAGATCGTGCAAAGCATCCGCAATTGGCAACCGAATCGTTCCGAGTTTAACAAAAAATTGCAAGTTGAAATGGGTCAGTACGAGGCTAATGGTTTTGTAGGTGATAGCGCGATCGACTCTGGGACACAAGCAGTCGGACACGCATTTAACGCGGGCCACTGCGCTGCTGAAGCTGCGAGTTGCGAAGCTGGCCCGAGCGCGATCGGTCATGCTGTGGAAAGTTTATCGCACCTGCTGCATCATTAAGATCGGGAATGAAGTTAGGGGGTGTTTTCTTGCATCTTAGAGCCCCCCAGCCCCCCTTAAAAAGCTATGCTTTATAAGGATCTTTCTTAACCAAAAATTTGACAAAAGTAACTACTTATGTAGTAGATATCGGGGCGATCGATTTCCAGAGAATACCAATTCAGGGGAAAAAAGTGCTCGTCGATCTGGCCCGCGTGCCAGGGTTTGCCCAGGAGTGAGCGCGTCAGACTCGATCGCACATTTTTGCTCAGTGGAGTTTGGATTTTGGCAAGCCGATGGAAGACGATATTCAAGCTGCATTAAACTATCTAAAATCGCACTCAGAAGTCAATCCCGATCGCATCGGTGTAACGGGTTTTTGTTTGGGCGGCGGCTTGACATTTTTGACCGCTTGCAAGTTTTCCGATCGAATTGCAGCAGCCGCAGCTTTTTACGGCATGGTGTTAGATGATTGGATTGAGAAAGTGACAGATATTACCGTGCCAATTTATCTCTTTTTTGGTGGTGCAGATCCGTTTATTTCGGTCGATCGCATTCAACAAATTGAGTCTCGGTTTCAGCAACTTGACAAAGCATGCAAACTGAAGATTTACCCTGATGCCAATCACGGTTTTTTCTGCAACGAACGTTCTTCCTACCATCCAGAATCAGCGGCAGATGCTTGGCAGGAACTCCTACAATTCTTCGATCGACATTTGCATGAGACAGGATGTATATAATGTTTGCAGTATTATAGTTATTCCTTGCTGCTTAGTAGTTAATAATGCCCGATGCCCGATGCCCAATCCCCAATCCCCAATCTTCAAATCTAAAATCTAAAATCACAAATCTAAAATCGATTGTTTTCTTGCATCTTCGATCGAGTCGATCGCGGCTTTGAGAAAGACTTTTCCTTTAGCAACAAATCGGCGATCGCTCAAAGGATCGTAAGCTTCCCAATTGCCGCTAACTTCGCGATCGCGCCACAAAAACCAGCAGCGGTAAATTTCTCCGCTATCTATATCATCGCACAATGCCAGCCAATCATCCGCCGTGAGATTGCTGGTCTTTAAAGCTACTAATTCAACCCAGGCAAGTGCAGTGCAGGCATCGATCGGATCGGCATAAACCAAGTCGGATTCTGTTGCGGTAACTGGCGGCAATTCAAGTGCAGGGCTCATACTTTGTTCACTCCTTTAATTAAGTCGATGTCGCTATCGATCGCAGCTAGAAAATGTTCGATCGAACAAAGTTTGTCGTGAGGAATAAAGTCATCTGAAACTGCGGACTGAAGTCCTCACTACAAACCGTTTTGAGTGCGGGAAAAGCCTGGCGCAGGGAATTTCCCGGTCACGATCTTACCCGTTATTGCATCGGCGGGAAAAACTCGATCTTGATGAATTCCTGTTCCCTCAAATTCGGCAGCGGGTGATGCTTCGGTTAAAGTATTCAGCGCATTGATGGTGAAAATTGCTGCCGTTCCTAAAGCTGCCATCAGCAGTCGGTGTAAAATTTTGTTCATTTTACTTCCCCTTTTTTGCTCGATCGTGACTTGCGCACCCCGCATCAAGAAACCGGGTTTTTTACCGGGATTAAAGACTTTAGTTCAGTCCTTAACAAACTCCCGATTGTTGCGTCAGTCCTCTTGATGTAACTACTCTAAGATGTGCGCGATTTACGGGAGAGGGAGATTGGGGAGTTAAGAGAAAGTTTTTTTTATCCAGTTCGATCGATTTTTGAATCCTTTGCCAGCAGGGTGTTTGAGAATTCGATCGACCTTAAAACCCCCTCAAGTTAAATTCCTTAAATGCGGGCAGGCTGACGATCGCGCTTAAAATCCCTTAAAATACGGAGTTAAGTCTTGTATTTTCCTGCTTCGTCCTTCTTTCCTTCCCCGTGCAAATCAAGTGTTAAAATCAAAACGCGATCGCGGCCGCATTCTCACTGCCTCTGGCTTAAAAAAACTTAACGAGGCAATCCAAGAATGGGCAGATAAATATAACCTGAGAGGTACTCTGACGGAAATTGAGGCTGAGTCCGGCGTCGGTTCCGATACTGTTAGCAAAATTCGACAGGGTAGGGAGGGTGCGGATTTAAGTAAAATTCGGCAATTATTTGCGGCTTTCGATTTGACTTTGGCGGAAAGCGACCACCGATCGGCTAAACTTGAGGAAGCGGAAGATGCAGGCGAACCGGAGAATTTGCCTGCAGTAAATGCAGTTAAAAACGGCAACAGTAAGGTATTTTTGAGCTATCGCACGGATGAACCCGATCGCGAGTTGGGCAAACAGTTGGAAGCGGCTTTAAGCGATCTCGGGCATACGGTTTTTACGGCAGAAAATAGCATCAAACTCGGAGATAATTGGTTCGATCGCATTAACTTTTTCCTCAAAGAATGCGATTATTTGTTGTTGCTGCTGCCGCCGACGGGAAGTCAAAGCGAACTGCTAACTTATCAAGTTCAGCAAGCAAAAGAACTGCAAGATTCGCGCCCCGACAAGAAACCGATAATTTTACCGATTCGCGTCGGTTTTCCGCTGGATGCACCTCTAAATCACGATTTGCGCGGCTACCTGTACCGCATCAAACAGAGGGAGTGGCAAACTCCGGCAGACACTCCTATTATTATCAAAGAAGTTGTAAATTTGCTGTCGGAAACTCCCGCATCTTTGAAAGCAGAACCGGAAGATGTAACGCCAAACCAACAATTGCAAATTAGCAGCGATGACATTCCTTTACCCGCAGCAGAACCGGAATTACCGGGAGGGCAAATAGATGTTGCTTCTCAATTTTATGTCGAACGCGCGCCCATCGAAGAACGCTGCTATCAAACTATTTTGCAGCCCAGCGCGTTAATTAGAATTAAAGCGCCGAGACAAATGGGCAAAACTTCCTTGATGGCAAGAATTTTGCACCGCGGCGCGCGTCAGGGTTACTCTACTGTGCCGCTAACTTTTCAGTTAGTAGATAAAGCGGTATTTGCCAACTTGGATAAATTTTTAAAGTGGTTTTGCGCTTACGTCGGGCGGGAATTGCATTTGCCCAATCAATTAGATGAGTACTGGGACGATATTTTCGGCAGCAAAGTTAACTGCAAGGATTACTTTGAAAAATACATTTTGCCGCAAATCGACAGTCCTTTAATTTTAGGTTTGGACGAGATCGATCGCGTGTTTCAATATCCCGACATTGCCGAAGATTTTTTAGGATTGCTGCGGGCTTGGCACGAAGAATCGAAGCGGCGCGATATTTGGAAAAAACTGCGGTTGATTGTAGTTCACTCGACTGAAGTTTACATCCCGATGAATATCAATCAATCTCCTTTTAACGTCGGGTTGCCCGTAGATTTGCCGGAATTCAACCAGCAGCAAATCCTAGATTTAGCGGCGCGCCACAATTTAAATTGGTCGGAGGCGGAAGTTGGGGAATTGATGGCAATTGTTGGCGGTCATCCTTATTTAGTGCGAGTGGCATTATATCACATTTCGCGATCGGACTTGACGCTCGATGAATTAAAAGAAACTGCTGCCAGCGATTCGGGAATTTACAGCGATCACTTGCGCCGCCAACTGTGGAATTTAGAAGAATATCCCGAGTTAATGGTAGGAATGAAAGAGATTGCAGCAGCAGAGTCTCCGGTGCAATTAAAGTCGATGCTGGCGTTTAAGTTGGACAGTTTGGGGTTGGTGAAATCGCAGGGAAATGAATGCGTGCCGAGGTGTAAATTGTATGGGGATTATTTTCGATCGCACTTGGGAGATTTTAGATTTTAGATTTTAGATTTTAGATTTTAGATTGAGGGATTGAGGGATTGAGGGATTGAAAGATTGAGAGATTGAGAGATTGAAATATTGACAGATTGATATCGTGTCCGATTGATTTCCTTCGCAACGCTTTTCCTATAATAAAAATGGTTTGTAGTGCGGACTTCAGTCCGATCGATCTGCGGACTAAAGTCCACACTACAAACCTCATCTTTCGCTGTCGATAGATCGGACACGATCTGACAGATTTATAGATCGGTTAAAATTTTAGGTAGTGGAGGAATTTTAGGTGTGAAACTTAAAGTTTAGGAATTGCAAAGCAAGTATTTAAGCCGCATTTGGGATAAAATGCAGTTAAATACTCCCATCATTAGATAAAGGCTGCCCGTGAACGATATTTTTTTGATAACCTCCGATAATTTGTTGGATTGGATAACCGTGTTTGGCTATCTAGCTTTTACAGCTTTCATTATCTGGCGCATTTTGGCTGCCAAGTAAGTGTTAAAATCGCAGTTAAACTCAACTAAATCAACTCCCGCAGACTGTTATGCCACCTGTTGAAAGTGTCGCAGCAATCCCCAACGATCTGATTTTGCGCTTGAGCATCGAGCAGTATCATGCTACGATCCAAGCGGGAATTTTAGCGGATGACGACCCAGTAGAACTGCTGGAAGGATGGCTTGTTTTTAAAATACCCAAAAATCCCCCCCATCGAGTAGCAACTCGGCTTGTCAGAATAGCTTTAGAGAATATTTTACCTCCCGGTTGGTATGTCGATTCTCAGGAACCGATAACGCTATCCAACAGCGAACCAGAACCCGATATAGTAGTTGTCCGAGGGGATACGCGACAGTATCTCGATCGCCATCCGGGTGCTGAAGATATTGCTATAATTGTTGAAGTATCGGACAGGACGCTGCAGCGCGATCGAACTATTAAAAAACGGATTTATGCCCGCGCTGGAATTCCCATTTATTGGATTGTGAATCTTGCAGAATCGCAGGTTGAAGTGTATTCTCAACCGCTTGTTGGTGTCGATCCGCCAGATTACGATCGCAGGTTAAATTACGGGCGATCCGCCCTCGTACCGATAATTGTTGAAGGAGTAGAAATAGGGGCGATCGATGTAAATAATCTTTTACCTTAATTCGGTAGAACCCGATCGAAGTTTAACAGGGTAAACAATTTGGATTTAGGATTACTGCTTGCTTCGCATCATGAAGTCATTACTAACAAGAGAATTGAGCTAATATTTATTTGTCTCTCAATTGTCGCAAAATCGGAATTTTTTCCAACTGTTCCTGCCGCAAACTATCCCAATCTAACCCAGTCGGGCGCGGATAAATTGTCTCAGTTTCAATTATCTCACCAGCAGTAACAATCCAATCCAGCGGCCAATCGTGAGCTTGCATTGGCAAACGCGAATCTGCAACAATTTGCAAAGGATGCACTGTTGTGACGATCGGGGTGTTGTTTTTTACTAATTTAAATTCCGCCAACATTGCCAACTCCAAATCGGCAAATCCCGCCCCTTTTCCCGTGCGCCCGCCGCCGCGCCCCACGGCTACGCAGCCAACTGTAACTAAATCGATCGACTCCATTTCTGCAAAACTTACCAATCTTCCGTACTCGATGGCTTTGCGGGCGATCGCGGCCTCTTCTAGCGGGATATTTCGTTTCTGCAAATCGGCAGGATTTAACTCTACAAAACAGCGATTATCTGTCAGGCGAGGTACTGCAACATACAAGAGTTTGCCATCTTGCAAAGCGCGCGATCGTACCGGAATTTGCGCCGAATCGGGATTGCATTTAATCGTTTTTGCCTGCTGCCAAATCGGTAAACTTGCCAATTTTTCTGCTGCTTTGTCCGCTCCTAAAAAATTGGGAATATGACCGATCGGCTCGCCAATAGCTGCGCCTGACTGCTTTAATAAATACCAAATTTCAGCTCTTAACTTGTCTTTATTTTCATGATATCCAGACCAATCAGTTTTCATGTTGCTTTGTGGTATAATTAATTGTACAAATTCTTTTCTTAATACTGCTAATCTTTTCAACCTGACAAAGCTAGCGTTAGGGCTGGGGCAAAGCATATACCGCAGGCAGGTTGCGCCAACGGATATGATATCATGTCCGGGCGATTAACATAACAAAAACGGTTCGTAGTGTGGTATAAAGACCGTCCAAGATATGAATCCTTGAATCTCTACCATAAATTATCGCCCGAATGCTTCTGGCCTACAATTATTAAATATCAACTGTCAACTGTCAACTATCAACGAGCGAATCGCCTGCAATTATTGGTTGCGTTGAGGCTGGGCGAAGTTCTAAGTTTTAAGTTTTGAACTTCAGAACTGTCTTTAACTCAAAACTCAAAATTCAGAACTCAAAACTCTTACCAACTGTCTTTAACTCAAAACTCAAAATTCAAAACTCAAAACTCCTTACCAACTATGAACGATCCAGCAAAATCCAGTTACTATCAAGTCGGTGGCAGCCTCACCAATAACGCTCCGAATTACGTGAAGAGGCAAGCCGACGACGACTTTTATAACGGCTTAAAAGCCGGGGAATTTTGCTATGTTTTAAATTCCCGGCAAATGGGAAAATCTAGCTTGCAAGTGCGGACAATTCAGCGGTTGAGAGAGGAAGGAATTGCTTGTGCCGCGATCGATATTTCGGAAATTGGCAACCGCGGCGTTACTCCCGAACAATGGTATGCTGGATTGCTTCGGATTCTTGAAAATAATTTTAATTTATCAGATACTGTTAACGTGCGCACTTGGTGGCGCGATCGCAATTTTTTAGCGCCAGTGCAAAGATTGAGCGAGTTTATCGAAACCGTACTTTTAGCTAATATTTCCAGCAATATTGTCATTTTTATTGATGAAATCGACAGCATTCTCGCCCTCGACTTTCCTGCAGATGATTTTTTAGCATTGATTCGATCGTGCTACAACAAGCGCGCCAATAATTCAGAATTCGATCGCCTGACTTGGGCGCTTTTAGGAGTAGCATCGCCTGCCGATTTGTGCCGCGATCGCAATTCGAGCAGTACGCCGTTTAATATCGGTCGGGCGATCGAATTAACTGGTTTTGACGAAACAGAAGCTCAACCGCTAGCAGCGGGCTTGGTGGCGATCGCAGGCAGTCCTCAAGAGGTTTTGAGAGAGGTTTTGTATTGGACTGGCGGGCAGCCTTTTTTGACTCAAAAATTGTGCAAGCTTTTATTTGAAAATGCACTCACACCAGCCGGTGCGAGCACGGGAGCACCGCCCCTACAAATGGGAAAACAAGATAATATTCTCAGTGCTAAAGAGTGGGTTGAAAAAGTGGTGCGCTGGAAAATTCTTGAGAATTGGGAAGCGCAAGATGTGCCGGAACATTTGTCAACAATTCGCGATCGCCTGTTTAAAGAAAATCAGCGCATTGTTAGGAGGCTCGGGTTGTACAAGCAAATTTTGCAGCAAGTAGAAATTCCGATCGATCGCACTCCCGAACAAATGGAATTGCGCCTGTCAGGATTGATTTTAAAACGAGGCAATTATTTAAAAGTTTCCAATCCGATTTATCAAGAAGTTTTTAATATTAATGTAGTTGAAAAGGAATTAGATACTTTGCCGCCTTACTCGGATTTTCTCAAAATATGGCTGAGTTCAAACTGTCAAGATGATTCTCAATTGTTGCAGGGGGAAGATTTGCAGTCAGCGTTGGTTTGGGCTGCAGATAAAAGTTTGAGAAACGAAGATTTTCAGTTTTTGACAGCCAGCCAAAAAATGACTTTGAACGACCAAAAACTTGTTTTAAACGACCAAAATCAACTTTTGGCAGCAACCAAACAAGAAACTCAAAAAGCTTTAGCCGACGCTGCGAAAGCTGAGGCTGAAACTAGATTGGCAAGGCAAAAAGCCAAACATTGGATCGGGATCGGTTCTGCGGTATTGGCAGCATCATTAGTAGGGGCGATCGGCTTTTCAACTCTCGCTTACCAGCGGTTTCAACTAGCGCAAGCCAGTATCGAAATCGAACAAAATGGCAGCGATGCTTTGTTGTTGGCGGTGTCTCAAAAAAATGACAACACTCAAGCTTTGTTAGAAGCTTTGCTTAGGGCGATCGCCTCGGGAAAAAGATTGAAAAATTTGGTTAAAAATGAAGCAAATTTAGCAGAATATCCCGCAACGAGACCGCTGTTGGCTTTGCAAGTAATCCTCGACAAACTCAGCGAAAACCCGCAAATTAAAGTGGCATCATTACCTCCGAAAAAGATGGCTTGGCAAGCTCATTCAGGTGCAGTTACCAGCGTTAGTTTCAGTCCCGATCGCCAATTTTTAGCAACTGCAGGAGTGGACGATCGCATTAGAATTTGGAATTTGTCGGGGCAAAAGATTTCTGAATGGAAAGCTTTACAACAGTCAGTAAATATGCTAAGTTTTAGCCCGGATGGCAAATATTTAGCAACAGCCGGCAGAAACGGCAGTGTGAAATTGTGGAATCGATCGGGCAAAAAGATTTCTGAATTTCAAGCGATTCAAGGCTCAGTTACCAGCATCAGTTTCAGCCCGGAAGGCAAGTATTTAGCGGCAGCAGGTATAGACAGCAGCGCTGCAATTTGGCAAGTAACAAAACAGGCAAAAACCATATCTTCCCGCGTCGCACTCCCCGGCCACAACGGCTTAGTTAGAAGCGTCAATTTCAGTCCGACAGGCAATTTTTTGACAACGTTAGATGGCAAATCAACAGTGCGAGTTTGGAATTCATCGGGAAACCTGGAAAAAACACTGCCAATGCAAGTAATCGCGATCGGCTTCAGTCCCGATCGACAGCAGCAACAGTTTGCTACAGTAACATCAAACGGCTCGATCGGGCTGTGGGACTTATCAGCAAAAAACCTAGTTAACGAGTTTCAAACCTTGCATTTAGATGCCAAATCTATTAGCTTCAGTCCCGACGGAGAAAGGCTTGCCACAGTCGGAATTGACAAGACAGTGCGGCTGTGGAATTTAGCGGGGCGGCAACTCGCTCAATTTGAATTTGCAGAGAATGTTGTCAGTGCAAATTGGAGTCGGGACGGCAAGCAAATTGCCGTAGCTGGCAGCAATGGCACCCTTTGGCTGAGGCAAATTGAAGGATTAGAAGAATTGCTGCGACAAAGCTGCAATTTTTTCACCAGTCAACCCGAATATGCCACAAGAATTTCAACTCTCTGCAATTAAATTGTATCTGGATCGATATTTAATTCTCGCAGTTTTGCGGCCAATCGATCGGCTCGCTGCACCTCTCTTTGAGCCACTTCTTCAGGAGTGGGCAGCAATTCTCCTCTTGTTGTGAAAAAGCGCAAGGTTCGATCGTGAATTCCCAGATATAAATCGAGTTGTTGGCTGAGCAAATACCCTTGCGAATTTGGTTCTATGGGTTGGTACTTGCCATCTACCAAATGAAATCCCGCGAATTCTAAGCTATACGGATCGAACCAGAAATAATCGGGGGTGCGAAATGTATTTTGATAAAGCTTTTTCTTGAAATCTTTGTCAGTTTCGGCAGTTTTTGGCGATAAAATTTCGACAATTACGTTGGGATATTGACCGTCTTCTTCCCAAACTGCCCAACTTTTCCGAGTCTTCCTTTCGGTTCCCAAAACTACAAAAAAATCCGGTCCTCGGAATAATTCAGATTTAAGCTGGCGGGGACTGTAGTAAATTGTCAGGTTGCCCGCAGCGTAGAAATCATTTCTATCTTGCCACAGCCATTCCAAACATTTGAGCAGCAGGATAATTTGTCGCAGGTGAAGTTCGCTTTCCACAGGAGGTTCGTCACTGTATAAGTCACTTGGAGGAAATATAACATTTTCCTGGTTTTCTTGGGAAGCAGCTAGCTCTTGAACTGGAGACATGGCTAATTGGTGGGGATGAAAAAGTTTTGTATTTATTCTAACGAGAAAGTTGGCTAAAGTTCGTTAGCTTTACACGGTTTGTTAAATTTCATTACAAAACTGGTGATTTTGCATAAAAAGTTAGGTGCAACCCTGATAGATAGATACTAACTTGCGATCGCCCGTTGCAACTTGGCAGAAGACTTACACGCAGATAACGAGATCGTGTCATTGTTAGCTGCGTACTTCCCCAGCCTTGTTAAACCGTTATAATGCGTAAGTCTTGCTAGCAATTAACAGCGCTAAATTGAACGGGCGATCGCGAATTTTCTGCGTACTAGAGAGGGCATTTACCGTGAATATCATTAAAACTGCAATTTTTTTCGGTGCTGCAACGGCAACCATTTTCTTAGGAATTACCGCCAAACAAACAGCAGTTGCCGGAAGTTTATATCTGGGTTGGAATTACGCGATCGACCCCAACTACGACAGTCTTGGCAGGAATGAGGCGAATGAAATAGTTGCGGGAGGAACCATCTATGAAATTTATCGCATGGCTGTCAAAGAGGATGTGTCTGCCAATACGATTTGGGTAGCTATTAATGCTAACTTACCGCTAGCTGGAAATCCTACTGGCGATTTTGTAAGTGGCTATCCAATTAGCAACCGCAACATTGGTTTTGGGGATTTGTTCTTTGATTTTTCCGGCTTGAACAACTTTAAATCTGCCAGTGATTCTAATAGTTTGTTTGGCATCCGCTTCGCTTCCAATAATGATTCAAACGTAGCAAGTACGGGCCTTTACAGCGGTGTAAAAGCAAAAAGTGTTGTAGCGCAAAATGCAGGTTGGTCGAATTTATACAATCACAACAACGGCGTTTTGCAGCAAGTACGTATGAATGCAGCGATGGGATATTTAGAATGGAAAGATCCTTATTATAGCCCCTACCTTGCTCCTGGCTCTCACGACAAACCTGAAACTTTAATTCCCAATATTATCGAATCTGGGAATAAAGTTGGCGATATTACGATGGTTGGCGGTGCAGAATTGCTGGCTGCTGGATTTATTCTCGGCGATCCTGAATACGGCGAACTCGGCACTCATACTTTTGGATTTAAGTTCGATAAATCTTTGCTGCCGGTTGGCAGTTATGTTGCTAGTTTAATTCTAGAATGCAACAATGATGCGATCGCCCTCGAAGGAGAAACCCAACCATTTGAAGAAAAAGTACCCGAACCCTCTTTAATATTCGGAACATTGTTAGGATTTGGCGCTATAATTGCCAAGCGCAAGCGCCAGCAAAAGTTAGGAATGTAATTTTGCAGTCAGGGCGATCGAGTTGGGGTGAGGAGTTATAGCAAATCCGGGGTTCCTAACCCCTTGGTTGTCATTGCGAGCTTTCGCGAGGCAATCGCATAGATTCCGATTCTCAACTGAGGATTTATCAAGCGGACTTGACATCTTTTGGTTCAAAAACCTGGTATTTTGCTGAGCAATTATTGGGTATCCAGGCGGAACGGTAAAACTCACCTTTTTCGCACCTTGTAGCATCGAAATTCTCTCTCTCCGACTTATTCAGCAAACCCTATTTAAAGTCCCTCTTTATAAGGGAGAGATTGCCGTGTCCTTAAAGATTGCTGTTGTTAGATCGCAAATATTGTTTCCATTCCTTTGCTGCTGCTAGCGGCTGAGGGACTTTCAGAAATTCTGCCAACATATCGATATCGAGTTCAGGCAATAATTCGCTTTTTGTAATTAGTTCGTAACCGCAGTTTGACACAAATTCAACCGGAATTTCTTCGCGCAAATGGTAGATAGCAAATCGGTCATTGCACCAGAACCAAACTTCTTGCACGTTCAACCTTCTATACAATTCCAGTGTATTGATGCTGCCGCTGGTAACAATTACTTCAATTGCCAAATCGGGAAATTCTCGATCCGTGCCAATACAGTAAGCTTCATCCGGTTCCGTACCTCCTCTTTTTTTTTCTTGTCGAAGAGTTGTCGAACCAAAAGGAAAATACTCGATGTCAGCTTCTACAAAATAAATAAGCAGCAAGTCGCCAATGCGAGTTTTTCTACTTTCATGGCGGCGAGAAGGTGACATAATTTCCAAAACTCCATCTAAAAAAGTAACTCGATATCCCGCAGCATCTCCAATCCGTTCCAGCAGTGTTTCGTATTGTTCCCAGCTAACGCTATCTGTGATGTAGCGCTCTTCAGTATCTTGGTGTTGCAGTGCTTGTTCCTGAAGCAGGTTATTCAGCTCGATCGTTAGCATCTATCTTACCCCCTTACAAGTTGTTTTGATTTTAGCTCTTTCAGATCGAGCTTTAATTATAATGTGACATTTCTTTGTTGGCACGAACCTTATTCCCAATCAAATTTCTTCCTCAAATATTCTTCTAACTGTTGGTTGTAAGGTTGAAAATAATCCCTCAACAAGTTGCGCATCGATTGACTTACCGGGCGATAAAAACCGGGATTGGCATTTTGATATTCAGGTAGTTGATAATCTGGTAACTCTAAAAACTCTAAAACCTCCTTGACAGTCTGGCCCGGATTCGCATAAAAATCTTCGCTTTTCAAAACTAACAACTGTTCGGGATGAAAGAAACCCATCCAGTTTTCTATAAATTCTACATATATACCGCGAGCTATATAATTGCCCGGTTCTTCACCGATGATGTTCTCTGGATTTTGATTCAAGCGTTCAATTTCATCGCCAATTGCCCGATCGAACGATCGCGATTCCCAATTCAAATCGACCAAGCGATAGTAATGAGAAATCGCCCGATCGACCGGATTTCTCAGCAGTACAATTAGCTTAACTTGGGGGAACTTCTTGCGCAAGCGTTGCGGTGCTTCCCGACAGTCAAAATAGCTCGGACTTGCCTCACCCGTCAGAAATTGCTCTCCTTCCGGCAACTGCGGGAAGTGCGCCAAATACCAACCAATTCCCCTGTCAAAGTGCCAAGAGAAAAAATCCATCTCCTTTTTAATCGGTGTCAAAATTTGCGGGTGTTTTGCCAAATAACTGTACAGGGAAGTCGTGCCACACCGCTGAGAACCTATAATTATAAAATCGGGAGATTCTATAGATTTTAAGTCCCAATCCTGCCCGGCAAACCTCTTGCCCCCGCTCTTATCGATCGAAGATGCCACAGTTTGGTTGTAACTGGCAGTTTTATAGAATTGAATTGCCTCTGGAATTCTATCTCTTCTCGTCAAAGCTTCCCCTACATTCAGATAAGGCCAAAAAGCATCTGGTTTAGCCCTCACAAGTTTGCGGTACAAAATTTCAATTTTCTCTAGCTTGTCTTGTTCGGTGGCAACTTCCCACAAATTGTAATAAAACCACCAAGGAAAATCGGGATTTATTTGGATTGCTGTAAAAAATGCCTCCATCGCTTCTTCCTGATATTTTTGGTTGCTCAAAACAGCACCTAAATTGTAATAAGACCAGCAATCATCCGGTTTGGAGGTGACTGTGGCGCGAGCTGATGCCAACGCGCGATCGCACTTTTCCTGTTCTTTTTGCAACTCTTCTAATTGGGCTAAAACACTGTAGTAATCGGGAAATAATGTTAATAATAAATTGCTAACCATCAGCGCAGTTTGAGGGCGGTGGTAGCGCGCTAAATTATTTACTATATCCAAACATAAATCTAATTTTTCTGGCGTTACTTGCAATTTACCCGCTGCTAGCACCGCTCCTAAATCCGATGTTGTCTGCCCCAGAACGTATCCCAACTTCACGTAAATTCCCGGCAAATCTCGATCGAGTTGCACGGCTTGTAAATACGCAACAATCGCTTCATCAGGCTGTTTTAATTTAGTTAAAGCATCGCCAAAGTTGCAGAAAGACCAAGCAAAATCCGATTTAAGTGCGATCGCGCAGCGGTAAGCATCGGCAGATTTCTGCCAGCGTTCCAGTTTCAGAAAAGCATCACCTAAATTGTGATAAGACCATGAAAAATTGGGATTTAACTCAATAGCTTTTTCGTAAACCTCAACAGCGCGATCCCACCATTCAAGTTTCAGATAAACATCGCCCAAAGCGTGATAAGCCCAAGGAAAATTGGGATGTTCGGCAATCTCCAGTTTGTAAGCATCAATAGCTTCGGCAAATCGGCCGTTTTTTTGCAGCATATTACCCAAAACGTAATCGTCATTATTCGGCATACAAAACTCCAGCAATGTTCATTAACTTTTCTAGCATTTTTACATCCACGATCGTATTTTTATGTAGCGGTCTACCATGCGTTACATCATCGCTCATCTCCCCTATTAAATAGTAGTGCTCCAAACCGCATAAATTGCTAATCATCCAATAACAATACGGCACGTAAATCGGAGAAAAAATTTCAATTACCTTAGTTCCCGGAGTGCAAAAAACTAGATTGGTCAACCCAGCGCCGTGAGGCGCTACAACAACTTTAGCGGCAGCCAAACACGCTGCTTGTTCGGCCACCGACATCGTTTCTAACTTGACTGTGCAAAAGCCAAAGGTTTCTAAAAAACTGATTATCTCATCTTCGTTGACAATTCGCCTGTAGGATGCTTGTTGGCGGCTGATATAAATTCGCTCTGCATAATTTGTATTTGATTTTGTATTTAACGGTTGTTTTTGGTTTAAAAACACCTGTTTGAGATATTCGCATTTCCACTTTGACACCGCACCGCATCCGTCGTAATAAATTGACGGAACAATTAACTTATCTGCAGTAATATGCAATTTGCAGCGACTTTCGATAATTTTATCTCGTTCGATTCCTAAAGTATTTAAAGTTTCCGTTTGATAGGCAGCATCGCCGGCGTTGACCACAAACTTATCTATAGTATTCATTAATCCGCTGCGCTGCAACAAATCGAACCGCGTAATTACATCAAACATCCAGTGAAAATAAGCTGCCCCTCCCCAGCGCGCCGATAAAAAAGCGACTGTACCGTCGATATGTTCCGCAGGAGGCAATTTGTCGGAGGTGATAATTAATTCAGAACAGCCCATCGAGATCTCGCTAACCAATTTATTATCTGAAGTAATGGCAGCGGTTGTAACCACGTCAGCCCAAGCTCTTCCCTGTGCCATTATAGCAACAAAAGCTTTGCGGAAATGCATTGTATCTTCCCAAAATCTCATGTTGTTGGTTTCGATCGTTTTGGAAGCTGATAACTTAATTTGATTGACGGGATGGATGTCAATGCAGGTGATGTGGGGGCTAGCCTCTGCAGCCACAGTCAAATCTTCGGTAAACCCGCAGTATTTTTGGAGAACATTTAAGGGCAATATTTGATTGCTGAATTTTCCCCGATCGTCCTCATCTACTTCTCCTAACTGTTCTAAAGCATAACCGATTTTCTCGTAAACTTCAAACAAATCCGGTTGAATTTGCAGCGCTTGCACCAAACAAGGTACTGCCGCTTGCCATTGCTGTTGGGCGATTAAAGTCAAACCCAATCCTTCGTAACACCAACAGGATTTTGGCTCTAGATTGATGCCTTGTTCGTAAATCGATCGCGCTTTCTCCAATTCTCCTTGATTTCGCAGCGCCTCGCCAAATTTTTTGTACAGCCAACTTTCATTGGGTGCTAATTCCACAGCGCGTCCGAAAGCCGCAGCAGCTTCCGACCAATTTTCTTGCAATTCCAGCACTTCACCCAAACTATGGTACAGCCAACAATCATCGGGATTGAGTTCAATAGCTTTGCGATAAGCTGCCGCTGATTCCTCCCAATTTTCGAGTTGTTTCAAAGCCCTGCCCAGTCGATCGTAAGACCAACAAAAATCGGGATTTAGTTCGATTAATTTGCGGTAAGCAACAACAGCTTCCTCCCACTCGGAAAGTTCTGCCAGGGCATCGCCCAAATTGCTGTAACTCCAACAAAAATCTGGGTTTAATTCAATAGCTTTGCGGTAAGCAGCGACGGCATCGCCGTGTTTTTCAACTGCCTGCAAACTTTCTCCCAAAAAGTGGTAAGGCCAACTAAAATTAGAGTTGAGTTCGATCGCCTGCCGGTAAGCAGCCGCCGCTTCATCGAACAGTTCTTTTTTCTGCAAAACTTTACCCAACTTGTGGTAAGATAAAGAGTTACCTGACTGAATTTTAATTGCTGTTTGATAGCGTTCGATCGCCGCATCCACATAACCCGCATTCAACGCGGCATCTCCCAACTTTTCCCAACCCAAAGCCCAGAGATTTTGTTCGGCACCCAAACTTCGATTGTCTGTTTTTTTGACAATCAGTTGATAGCCTTTGTGAACTACTTCTAACTGACTGCCAAACATCTCCAAAAAAACATCAATTCCGATTTTCGTATCATCCTCCGGGCTGTCGGGGAAAGTAAATTCGTAATCGTCAAAAATCATCAATCCCCCAACCTTTACCAACCGCCAAGATAAAATCGCATCTTGCAAAGCGCTAGTAGGTTTGTGACAGCCGTCAACATAGGAAATATCGTAAAAATCGGAAGCTAAAGTTACTAGCAAATCCTGAGAGTAACCCTCCAGTTCAATTACCTTATCTGCCACTCCCGTTTTCGCAATATTTCCCTTAAAATGCTCTTGGAAGTACAAATCGATGCAAGTAATCTTTGCCGTCGGATGGGTTAAAATATTGTCCAGCAGCCAGCAAGCCGACATTCCTTGAAAACTGCCGATTTCCACTACTTGAAATTCCGGCTTTCCCGCAAACTGCTGCAAGTGTTTTTGCCAAATCGGGATGTTGTGCGTGAACCAATCTTGGGTAAATTGATAATTTTTTGCCCGACACTCCGGCCAACCTCTCAACTCGCTAGCTTTTTGGTGGCAAACAATTGCCTCTGCCAATTCCCCTAATTGCGGTAAAATATTGCCTAAATCGTTGTAGGCTCCAGAATTATTCGGATCGATTTCAATTTGGCGGCGGCAAGCAACAATTTGCGCGTCTAAATCCTGTTTATTTGCCAAAACTTCATCGAATTCTGCAGCAACTCCCGCAGCATTTGGTTCGATTTGCAGCGCCATTCGATAAAATACGATCGCCCCTTCAAGCTGCTTTTGTTTGGCCAAACTCCTGGCTAAATTTAGGTAAAATTCGGCTCCCTCCGTCTCAATTTTTAACAAATCGTGATAACTTTTGCCATTTTCCAATAGCTCGATCGCTTGACAGTAATTCTGAATTGTACTGTCAAAACCCGATGCACTTCGCTGCCGCAAAGCATATCCCAATCTGATGTTAATTCCAGTTAAATTAGGATCGAGTTTAATTGCTTGCAGGAAAGCAGCAACGGATTCGTCCCAAGATTTTTCGCAGGTTAAAGCAATGCCCAAATTGCAGTAAAACCAAGGAATTTCGGGATTGAGTTCGATCGCCCTGCGGTAGCAAGTAACAGCTTCTCCCCACTTTCCTTTTTGTGCCAAAGCTTCCCCTAAATAATTGTGCGCCCAAGCGGAACGATCGTTAATTTCCAGAGTCTGAAGGTAACATTTAATTGCCTCATCTAACTCGCCCTTTTGCATCCAAACACCGCCCAAACCCAGCCAAGCGCGAGCGTAATTGGGATTGAGTTCGAGGCTTTTGCTATAGCAGTCGATCGCCCGTTCTAATTCTCCTTTTGCCGCCCAAACTTTCCCCAAACTGTGGTAAGATTCAAAAGAATTGGGAGAGATTTTCAGGGATGTTTCGTAATTAGCGATCGCCTCATCCGTTCGCTTTTCAATTACCAACACTTCCGCCAAATTGTGATAAGCGATTGCCAAATCTGGGTTGAGTTTAATTGCCCGATCGTAACATTCGATCGCCTGCTGAATTTTGCTAAATTCTGCCAAATGATTTCCCAAAGTTAAATATTCATCAGCCGTCGCCCAATTCGGCTCGATCGCGCAAGCTCGATACCAAAATTCTGTCGCAGTTTCTCGCTTTTCCAACTGCGTCCAAACCCTCGCCAACTGCCGGCAAGCAGCAGCAAAATTCGGCGCTAGCGAAAGCGCTTTTTCATAAGCCGAGATCGCCTTTTCCCAGCGCCTTTCTTGAAAATATAAATTACCGAGATTGGCGTAAGCTTCCGGCAAATTTTCATTGCGATCGATCGCAGCTTCGTACCACTGTTTCGCTTGCTCTCTTTCACCCCGCAACTGCATCACCTTTCCCAAAGTTTGGCAAGCTACCGCCAAATTAGGTTCTATTTTCAGTGCCGACTCGCAAGCAGCAACCGCTTCATTTAGCCTACCCTCAGCTAAATAAACTTCTGCTTGCCTGTTATAATCTATTGCTGTTTTTTCCATACTTTCAGTCCGGGACATAATATCAACTTTCAACTCTAAGTCATGTCAAACCAACCACTTTCAGCATTTTTTCGATCGAACTCACGTTCGCCAAAATATCCTCAGTCAACGAATTCTGATACATCAACTCTCTAATAGGATAGCACTCAAAGGCTTCACCAGTTAAAAAGTAATGTTCCAATTGCAAATATTGACTGATTCCCCAATAATAATGGCTGATATAGTGAGGCGACACCAACTCAATTATTTTAGTTCCCGGCTGGCAAAATACCGTATTTGTCAGCCCGCTACCGTGGGCGGCAACAATTGCCTCAGCACCTGCAAAACAAGCTATTTGTTCCTCCAAAGACATCAACTCCGGCAAAATAGAAACAAAGCCAAATTTAGCCAATACCTCAACTACATCTTCCTCGTTTAAAACCCTGCGGTATCTAGCTTTGCTGCGACTGATATAAATGCGTTTTGGAAAATTAGATCGCCCGCCACTTCCCGGCAAAAACTCCCGCCGCAAAAAGTCGATCGCCCACCCAGAAGGCCAACCCAAATAACCGGGAAAAGACGGTACAATTAATTCATCAGCCCGCAGGTGAGTCGCGCGATCGCTCTCCAACACCTTAGCCTCAGGAATCCCCAAAACCCTCAAACTTTCCCGCTGAAAATCATGCTGGTAACTATTCACCAAAAACCCATCTATTTCCCCCAAATCCCAGCCGCTGCGCCGCAGCAATTCGATTCGTGGCAAAACATCAACCATCCAGTGAAAATAAACATTACCCGACAAACCGGAAAGCACCGCCACCTTGCCCTGAATTTTCTGTAAAGGCGGCAGCGATTCTAACTGAAAAACGCTGTGCTTTCTGACATCATGTTTCTCGCAACCCGGCAAAAATCCCGGATAATCTCTCGACAGATCTGCCAGCAAATAATTATCAGGAGAAATTACCGCGATCGCCTTGCAAATCAGCCAATAATTTTCCTGCGGTACGATCCAAACCCGCCCTTGGGGAATCCTAGCTACAAAAGTTTTTGGTTCTGCTACAGGCAGCGGTTGCGAGTTAGACAAACGGCAAACTCCCCAACCCAAATGCACCGGATCGAACCACTTACCAATGCGCTGCAAACACCGCCCGCAAGTCAACCCCCCGCACTCGAAATCGTCATCCTCCGAGTTATTAATCAACGGACGATCGGGAATAATTTCAGTTCGATGCTTGCCAGATTGCCAAACTATTTCTACATAATTTCCCGCAGTTAAATTAGCATTAACCAACCAATCCCAAGTCGATAAATAAATGCCTTGAGGCAGTGCGATCAAACTGCGATTTGACTCAACAAAATTAGCCTGTCCCCACAGTTTCAGATTGCCATTGTCGCGCGATTGCAACTCTAAAACCTTGCTGTAACAATCGATCGCCCGTTTCCAATAACCTTGTTTTTCCAGAACTTTTGCCAAGTCAAAATAAACCTGCAGGCGATCGGGCTCAAGTGTCAAAGCCATGCGATAAACTGCCACAGCCGCGCTCGATCGTTGCTGCCGCGCCAAACAGTTTCCCAACCGCCAATAAAGTTCTGCATTTTGCGGCTGAATTTGCAAAGCTTTTTGATAGTAAGCTGCTGCCGATTCAAATCCGCCGTACTCTGCCAAAGCATTCCCCAAATGCCCATAAATCTCTGCTAAATAACCGCAAATTTCAGCAATTGGTAATGGGGAATCGGGAATTGGGAATTGGGAATTGGGCATCGGGCATTGGGCATCGGGCATTGAATCGAGGGATGGGGCATTAGTAATTAATTTTCCTTCTTCCTTCTTCCTTCTTCCTGTTTCTTTATCCTGACTAGCATCCACTACATTCGGTACTAACCGCGCACTCGCCAACAACCCATCCCCTACATCCGCTACCACATCCGTTGCCGAACCTTTTTCCTTCTTCCTTCCAGTCAATGCTTGGAGAAATCGATCGCACGCAGCAATCGCCATTGACAATTCATCATTTTCCGCAGCAAATTGGCGGCGTTCTGCTAAACGGCAATAGGCCTCAACAAAATCGGGCTTGACAGCGATCGCTCGTTGAAAATAAGGCATGGCTGCGGCAATTTTGCCCGAAACCATCAAAGAAAAACCCGCGTCTGTATAGGCCGAAATTAAGTGGGGATTCAGTTCGATCGCCCGATCGAAACAAGCAACTGCCGCCGAATGTTGGCCCTGCATTTGCCAAGCCTTACCCAAATTGCAATGAGCCAAAACCATCTCCGCATCCAATTCAATTGCTCGCTGGTAAAGTACGATCGCTCTTTCCGGACTTTTGACCGACAATACGTGACCCAAATTATTGTAAAGCGTCGCCCAATCCGGCTGAATCGCGATCGCCCGCTCGTAAATCTCGATCGCCTCAGCAGCCCTACCTTCCTGAGCCAGCAACGAGCCCAAATTGCTATATGCTTGCACGTAATCCGGCTGCAAGGCAATTATTTTTCTGTAGCAGTCCATTGCAGCTTCGATCTGGTTATTTTGGGCCAGAACCATTGCTAGATTGTGGAAAGCAAATAAATAATCAGATTTGAGGGCGATCGCCTGGCGGTAGGAGTCGATCGCAGCAGGCAAATTTCCCTGCTGGTGAAACACCTTGCCCAAATTGTAGTGAAGTTCGGCCCAATCCGGCTGCAAAGCCACAGCTTGCTGGTAGTGAAAAACCGCCTCATCCAACCAACAATAGTCAGTATAAAGTTGACCCAAATAAGCGTGAGCCAGTACGAACTGCGGCGAAATCTCCAAAGCTTGCACGAAAGCATCCCTTGCCGCCGTCGGATCGCCCTTCGCTTCCCAAATTTCGCCCAAAGTCGTGTAAGCCGAGGGTGAAAATGGTTGAAGTTCGATCGCCCTTTGGCAAAGTTCGATCGCCTCAGTTAACTGCCCCCGGTGTAAATAAATTCGAGCTTGCCGGATATATTCTTCAGTGTTCATGTTCGCCCGCTGTTGCGGTTTCTCTAGCAATTATTCAGAAGAAAATAGAAATTCACACTTAAAAATTTTATATTTATCTGGTTCTTATTCATTAGGTTTGTATTGACACTCCCCGTCCTATAAGGACGGGGATTCTTTCGTCATGGGGAGCGCAACCGCTTTACCCTCGGAAAGCATCTTGACCCTATGCCCTACGGCTGCAAGTCCTCTAACTAAGACTACTTGTGCTGCTGCGACATCTCTATCTGTTTGATAGCCGCAATGTCCGCAGCAATGAACTCGCTGCTCGGCGCGATCGTCAGTCCTAGCTGCAACTGAGCCACAGTCAGCACTCCGCTGCCGGGGTTGAAGTACAGCAAACCGCTTTGCGGGTCGTAGATTAACTTGTTCGCCGTATCGCCTGGGTTAGCGGTGTTAAAACCAGAAACCACAACAAACTCGCTAGCATCGAAGCTGCTGCCCAAACCAGAAAACGCACCGCCCGCTTGCAAGCGGATCTTATCATCAGCAGGGTTAAAGTCCGCGATCGTATCTGTACCAAAATCGCCACCGGCGGAGAAGAAGTAGAACGTATCGCTGCCGGCACCGCCAATCAAGACATCAGCGCCTCTGTCGCCGGAGATAAAGTCATTGCCAGCACCGCCATCAACAGTATCGTTATCTCTACCACCGAACACGCTATCGTTACCCTCACCACCAGCTACAGCATCGTTACCCCTACCGCCAAAGACACTATCGTTGCCACTACCGCCGAGGGCAGTATCGTTACCAGTATCTCCAGAAACGAGGTCATTGCCCTCACCGCCGTCAAGGAGGTCATTACCCTTACCGCCGAACAGCCTGTCGTCACCGCTACCGCCAGATACCGCGTCGTTGCCCGAACCAGAAAATATTAGGTCGTTGCCACCCTCGCCTATGATATTGTCATTGCCATCGCCCGATAAAAGTAGGTCGTCGCCACCGCCACCTCTGATACTGTCATTGCCACCGCCCGATAAAATCAGGTCGTCGCCACCGCCACCGAGGATCAAATCACTGCCGCCAAAAGTCAGGATCAAATCAGGTCCGGGGCTGCCAGACAATCTGTTATCGCCCTGGGTGCCGATAATATCAAGTCCGCCCCCTGAATTAGGAAGTGAACTTATAGGTGTGGTTGGGTTAGTCCACTGGGTCATGATAATTCCGATATTACGGGATTGAATATCATTTTCTGAGGACTTCAGTCCTCACTACAAACAGGGTCTTAAATCTTCAACCTCACCCCGCTTGCGGCAGAATGAGGTTGAGATTCTTGAAAATATCAGCTTTTTGAGAACAGCCCCGAATCTTATCCGGTGCTGCTTCACCACAGTCCGTCGCTTTAGAACAACTCGAAGTTGCTCGACGTAATCGTCAGACCGGGCTGCAACTGAGCCACAGTCAGCACTGAGCCAGTGCCGGGGTTGAAGTACAACAAACCGTTTTGCGGGTCGTAGATCAATTTGTTGCTCGTGGTTGTTCCTGGGGTGCCTGGCGTGAAACCAGAAACGACAACAAACTCGCTGGCCTCGAAGGTGCTGCCCAAACCAGAGAATGCACCGCCGGACTTCAAGCGGATCTTGTCTTCGGTCGGGGTAAAATCTGTTACCGTATCTATGCCGAAATCGCCACCTGCTGAGAAGAAGTAGAACGTATCGCTACCGGCACCGCCCGTGAGGATATCCGAGCCTCTATCCCCGGACACAAAGTCGTTGCCCGCACCGCCGTCAACAGTGTCGTTATCTTTACCGCCGAACACGCTGTCGTTACCGTCGCCGCCGCCGACCACATCGTTGCCCCGACCGCCCAAGACAGTATCGTTGCCAGCGCCGCCGAGTGCGGTATCGTTGCCATTATCTCCAGAAACGAAGTCATTGCCTTCACCGCCGTCGAGGAGATCGTTAGCCTTACCGCCGAACAGCCTGTCGTCACCGCTACCGCCAGATACCGCGTCGTTGCCCGAACCAGCAAAGATAGGGTCATTGCCCGCGCCACCACCGAGGCTGTCAGCACCGCCACCCGATAAAATCAGGTCGTCGCCACCGCCACCAGCAATGACATCATTGCCGCCAAAAGTCAGGATGATATCGCTTTGACCTTGCGGGCTGCCATTCAACCTGTTATCACCCTGGGTACCGATAATATCCAGTCCGCCCTGTGAATTGGGTAATGAACTTACCGGTGTAGTTGGGTTAGTTACCTGGGTCATTTACACTCCTCCTTAACAAGAATCACTTTTCTACAATACACTTTTCCCTCCACGGGATTTCAATAGATCGACCGGACATCGGTTGAGACCCAGATTTACCCGGCTGTTATAAGCTGTCACGTAATTTAAATTGCCTGCAGGGAGCCGTGAATCGCGAGTAGCATTTCGGATCTGCCTTGCTGCTATCTTGAGTGACCATCGACGAGCTTAGCGGCATTGAGCTTGGTTGCTTTCTGCTTTGGACTCTCGACTCCACAACTCCCTCCTGAGCGAAAATAATTTCAGTTAAACGTTTGCGAGTCTATCACAACTGTGTTGGGTGCGGCTAGGCGTTTTTGAAACACTAGCTTTTGAAACACTAGCTACACTAGCTACAGACAATACAGAAACCATTTTTCATGGCTTGATGCTTGCCTGCGGAAATTGCACCCCGATCGAGCTTTTGGGCTTCGCTTCGCTCAAATCTCGCAATTCGCATTTTGTGTCTGCTATTTGGCTGTCACTGAATTGCGCTTTGCCATCAGACTCTACTCAACGATCCGACTTTCGAGCTGCCCCAATAGTTCCCGGAAAATCTAAATATTTTTCCCGGGCCCAATTTCTGTCCCGCAATAACTGAGATTTACCTCTGGATTGGCTGTGGATACCATCCCGTGGATTGCACCAGGCTCCCTCTTTTCTGAAAAACCGACTTGTGGACTTGTTCGGCAACAACTCTATTTTCTAGTTTGGAGGGGCTGGGATTTTGGTCTCTACCTGAAAGATTGCGGTCGCTTAGCTTTGGACGATCTATAACTTTTTTAATATAGTTAAATTTAAAAAACTAATTTGACACAAAATTTACAAAATTTAGTTTAAAGCGACTTTTGTATTGCTAATTGCTAATTTCAGCGATCGATCGACCACCATAAATTAACAATTAGCAATTACTGGGGTATTTGGTTCGGCATTCATAGACAATTGCACTATTTCCCCGAGCGATGTGTATCTAGTTGAGCTGTTGACCAGTTCGGCTCGTTCTGGCTGTCGTGGCTGTAGATTTGAGTGTGGCTCTCCACAATGTAATTGACGGAGCTAGCTGCATAATAGGTCAGCGCTAGGAGCGATACTAGATGCAGAATTTGATGGATTGGTTTCTCAGACATTTCCTTCATTTTTACCCTGTTTTTTGTGAAAATCGCAAATTTTGATAACGTGACGGCAGTTTTTTTGAGAAGTTCCCGCCATTCCTCCGCCTCGAAAAAAGCCGTAAAGCGTTGCCGAAGCCTGCGCGTAGCGCCGAGCGTACCAGTAGGAAATCGCCCGCGCTATAAACCCCCGATCGCTAGCGATATAGAACCTGTCTGGCGAGAGATTTACAATAATTATAGTTATCTATTTTATATTGAAGTCTCTGCTGGTTATTGTCTATCTAACTACAGTTATAATTAGCAAAGTTTTGCTCGATCGGACTGTACACTTTTAGAAGTTGTACGGTATATTTCGTAACTTACATATCAAGCATAAAAACTCTTGCAACTCGGTTTCTGCGTCAATATATCGAGTTAATAGGAACAATTGCTCCTGAAAACAGTCTAACCCGGCTTCTCCAAAAAACCGGGTTTGCCATTCAGTAGCAACAAACACCTTGAGGATGCAGGCTCCTAAAATCTGCCTTAAGTTATACGCAGGCGAAAACAGCTTGTGTTAGTCGATCGAGCGTCTGTCAGTCGAGCGTCAAGGGGGGTATCATTTAGCGGTTGAGCCAGTTCCACCAAAAATTGATAGCAACTCAATCAAATTTAGATTCTTCTACTGCGGGCTTTTTGCTGGAAAGTTGCAACATGGAGATCGGTAAAACGATCGGCCATAAAAGAGGGCCTAGGGCTAAGGCAATCCAAGATATTAAATCGTTTTTAGGTGTCCCAGCATCGTTCCAGAAAATTGTGAACCAAATAGAAAACACGACCGCAGCAATGAAAAGATAGCCATAAAGTACCATAGCTTTACCTACCAGCCCTTCTAATTTTGGATTCTTTGTTTGACATACCTCCTCGTCCTTTGATGAGCGAGGATTCCTTGACGCTGAGCGGGCAACGCGCTACCAGAGGTAGTCTTACCTTCGCTCCATGTCCGTTTAACGTCTCCCAATGCCCTATGGCGACTTTTCTGTGCAAACAACTTGTTTGCCTTTAAGGTTGGACTTTTTACCATTGCCTCTCTAGCAGTCTAGTTGCGCTCTCACGCCAAGATGTTTCAACGTGTCTTGAGCCTGTAGACGTTCCTTTAGTTTAGCAGAAAGGCGTCGTGGAACGATGGGGTTTGCAGTTGACCTCCAAAGGAATGAAGTACAACTACAAACTTTTACCCTGAATTAAAAGGGAATCGGATCGTAATCGGGATTTTCCGGCTCGTCAGAGGAGCTTGAAGAGCGATCGGATTCGTAATTTAAAGGCTGCGAGTTCCAATCAGAACCAGACGGGCGATTAGCGGGGGCTGGAGTGCTGTTAGAACTGCGACCGCGGGAGTTCATGGGAACCACATTGCTAGGCGCGGCGGGAGGAGCAGCAGGGCGATTTTGAGGCGGTTCGGAGGCAGAAACCTGGCCGATCGAATCAGCACCGAGAGGGTAAATTCTTTGAGCTGTTAGTTCGGCACGCTTTTCTTTAATACCATCTCTTTCGATCGTATTCATGCCCAATCTGCCTTCAATAATCACTCGATCGCCCTCGCGATATTTGTCGTGAATATCTTGAGCTAAATTTCCCCATCCGATCACCTTCAAATGTTCTGGCGGATCTTCAGGTCTCGCGCCTGGAAACTGCACCAGCATCTCAGCGATTTGCAGTTGATTGTCAGGAGTATAACGGAGTTGCGGTTGTTGAATTATTTCCGCCATTAAAATGCAGCTATTCATCAAAATTTCTGGGTGTGAAACCCCGTCCTTGTAGGACGGCTTTACAATTAATTTGCAATCCGCCACGAATTGTAAGACAAAAACTTACAATCTGCTGGAGTTGCATTTTGAGTCAATCGCTTGCCTGAATTAATATTGTGCAAGCTAATGGTTTTTCTTGTTGGCTCTTTCAGGGTTGGGGATAATGTCCAACCACCGACATAGCAAAACCCATACTTGGGATGCTTGATAACCGAGCCGCGTTTCAAGCCAGCACTCATTGTGCCACCATATCGAGGTCTGATATGTCCGGCCTGATGTTGCAATCGGTGCAGTTGGCGACGGTGAAACTCCAAAGGAACGACCTCAATTAGCTTTGTATTATCGGGAACAGAATGACCGCCAACATACCAATTAGCTAGCACCCACGAGTCAACGCAATGAGCGTCAAACTTGTTGGATAATTTGTTTTGAGATTTCTTCAATCCCCAGGCTTGACGCAGAGTGTAAGTGTCGTTCCCTGACCGAGTTTCATAGCTGGCAATTTGACTTAGTTCAGTATAAAACCACTGTTTGCCAACTTCTAATGGCGAAAACATCATATTCCATTTGCGCCCGTTTTTCCAGGTCTTGGCCTTGATGTCTTCAACAACAAAAACTGTTACAGGAAATATTGAAGCTAGCCATTTACAAATACGCAGTTTCCATTGCCAGCGGGCGAGGGTTGATGGTGGCAATCTCTGTTTTTTGACTAATCTATGAGCGCGGTTTTGGCGACATGGTGTATTGCGAAACCTCCTGGCGCGCCGCATATTTCGACGGACTTCTACACGGTCTTTGACCCAATCGACAGCGTGAGTTTGAACGTTTAAGTAGGTATGCGACTTGGATTTGACCGTAAATCCTTCGCGCTTCGATCCAGGATCTACGCCAACAGCGACTGGTTGATAATTGCGGTGAGATGGTTCTACATTGAGTCGAACACAAAAAACTCCTTTCTTGAAAAATGGTGTAGCCTTACCTGATTTAATCCAACGTTTTGCCCGACTGGGTGTTGTTGGCATTAAAGGTCTATTCTCTGAATCAACCACTGGTACAAACATTGACGATAAGTCCTATTGCTAGGTATATGTATCCCTTCGCCACTGACCATCAAAGAGGTTGAAAATTAGGGAAGCGTTCTCAACGTTTCTTGGGATACCACTCCCAGACGGTTCAGTATCAATAGCTAGACACCCTTTTAGTCTTGTATTCAGAAATTGGTGAGTTCTCCTCTTACAAGCCCCATCCCTTTTAGGGTGGGGTCAGTGACCTGTTATCTTTTGGGAATTGGGAATTGGGAATTGGGAATTGGGAATTGGGAATTGGGAATTGGGGATTGGGAATTGGGAATTGGGGATTGAGGATTGGTTATTAGAAGAGCGTGAATGCCCGATGCCCGATGCCCAATCCCCCATGCTCCATGCCCCCTACCCCATTACCCATTAACTAATTTATTTTCTCGGATTTCCGCCTCAGTTTGGCTGACAAAATCCTGAACTAGGACGCGGTACTCCTTCAAAGTTTCAGATACCCAATCTCGATCTTTGCTGTTGGCGAAGATATGCACGGTTGGTTCGCTAGCATCGGGTAAAACTAAAACCCAATTGTCGTCGCCGTAATTAAAAATCTTCACTCCATCTAATAATTCTAATCGATCGGGGGAATGAGTTTCTACTAAATACCGCATCAGCGAACCTTTAACCGTCCAAGGACAGCGAACGCTGTAACTGCGGTGGGTAACGCGCGGAAGTTCGGCCTTGATCTGTCCGAGCGATCGCTCTTGAACAGTCATCATTTCTATCACTTTAGCAATGCAGAACATTCCGTCAAATCCGGGATGCAACTGCGGGAAAATAAAACCCGTATTGCCGCTGCCGCCTAAAACTACATTGCTGTTTTTGTGAGAGGCCTCCATCAAAGCAGTTGGATTCGCTTTCGTGCGGATTACTTTGCTGTGATAGCGGCGGGCGATTTCCTCCACCGCAGAAGAGGCGTGAACCGGTACTACCACCGTACCTCTAGGGTGAGAAGTCAGCATCAAATTTACCATCAACGCCGTCAGCATTTCCCCTCGAATCGCAATTCCCGATTCATCTACCAAAATGAGCTGTTCGCCGTTAGCCGACACCTGCACTCCAAAATTAGCGCTGAGTGCTTTTACCACGCGGCCGAGTTGGTCGAGCAAATATTCCCGTTCGCCGTTGCTCAGAGAATTTTGTTTGAGACTGGCATTAAGCACCACGGCATCGCAGCCGAACTTAGCCAAAACTTGTGGCAGAAATGCTCCAGAAACCGCATAAACGTAATCAATTACCACCTTAGAATTGCTGTAGCGAATTGCTTCAACATTCATCTGCCGCTCGAAGGTGCGACTGTAAACGTCGTGAGCTTGGGTAAAATACGACATCTCTCCTATTTCCGGAATCAGAGCGCGCCGCAAATCTTCCTTAAAATAAGCGCCCTCGATTTTTTTCTCGGCCGATTTAGTAATATTGATGCCTTTGATATCGAAGAATTCAATTAAAATGTGGTCGGATCGCTCTGGCGAAATGCGGACGTGAATGCCGCCGGCAATTGATATAGTAGATGCAACGGTACGGGCGATCGGAATTGCCGTTGATTCCAAATTGATGACGTTAATTCCTACCGACATCAAACCCGCAATTAACGACCTCGAAACCATACGCGAAATGCTGCGCTGGTCCCGAGAAACCGATACCGAAGATCCGGGTTTCAAAGTCGAACCGTAAGCCGCGCCCAATTTCACCGCAAATTCCGGGGTAATATCCACATTGGCCAATCCCTCAACGCCGCGCTGACCGAACAAATTCCGCTTGGCTTGTTCTCCCCAAATTAAATTGTGGTTGAGTACCGCCCCGGATTCAATCTTTTTGCTCGGCCAGACGCGGACGCTCGGCCCGACTTGCGCTTCCTCTCCCACTGCAGAGAGGGAACCGACGACAGCACCTTCAAGTACGTGAGCGCGCCTGTCTACGCGAGTGCTGCGACAAATCACGCAGGCTCTAAGGTGAACATCTTCACCGATAATTGCCCCGTTCCAGATGATGGGACGCTTGAGGTTGGCGTCAGGCCCGATGGTCACGTTGTCTCCGATAACGCTACCGCCATCAATTTTAACTCTCGCTCCGATGTGGCAGTTGTTGCCGATCAGTGCGGGTACTTCCACAGTCGCGGAATCGTCTATAAAAGTATTCTGACCCACCCACAGTCCCGGCCTCACCTCGTCGTAGCAGTTCCAATCTAGTTTGACTTTGCCCCGCAGCGCGTCGTATTGAGCTTCGCGGTAGACATCTAGCTGGCCGACATCGCACCAGTAACCCTCAGCGATGTAGCCGTACATGGGTTCGCCTTTTTCCAGCAGTAGGGGAAACAAATCTTTCGAGAAATCGCTCTCGCGATCGGCCGGCAAATAATCCAAGACTTCTGGTTCTAAAATGTAAGTGCCAGTATTGACTGTATCGGAAAAAATTTCGCTAGTGGAGGGCTTTTCCAGAAAGCGGTTGATGCGTTGATGTTCGTCGGTAATGACTACGCCGAATTCCATCGGGTCGGGAACCCGAGTTAAAACTAATGTAGCTTTGGACTGTTTGCGGCGGTGAAATTCGATCGCTGCGGTCAAGTCGAAATCTGTGATGCTGTCGCCGCTGATAACTAAAAAAGTGCGATCGAGCAGTTCGGCTATATTTTTAACGCAGCCTGCAGTACCTAACGGTTGGTCTTCCTCCACAGCATAAGTCATTTGAACCCCAAAATCTGCCCCGTCGCCAAAATGTTCGCGCATGACATCGGGAAGGTAGTGTAGTGTGGCAATAATTTCTGTAATTTGATGCCTTTTGAGCAAATTGATGATGTGTTCGGCGATCGGGCGGTTTAGAATAGGCACCATCGGTTTGGGCAAATCGCAGGTCAAGGGTCTGAGCCTCGTTCCCGACCTCTAGCTCAAACCCAAATCAGCTCAAAGCTCTTAATTATTTAATTATCTGTGAGTATTAGAAATCTGGGGAGCCGAGTTGTTTCTCGGTAGCGAGCGCTACCAATAACTGTTTGCTGACCGATCGACTTTTGCGGCAAATAAATGATAAATTATAAGGTAGCGCTTTGGCTTGCTAAGCCAAAATCCGATCGGTCGCTTGGAGGTTTATTTGATGGACCCGTTAATTGGATTGCTGTTACTGGGCTGTTACGGAGGCGGGATTTGGAAATTCTGGAGCGGTTTCGATCGCACCAACTTCAACAGAAATTTTCAAAACCGCTTGGTGCTGTCGCTGTTGTGGCCTGCGTTAATTTTTAATAAGCCTTACCGCCAAAACTTTACAAAAGCTCTCAAAGGTTCAAAAAGGTAATTTTCAGGATGTCTAAAAAGTCCGAACGCCCTGCATCGAATCCAGAGCAAAGCTGGTTTGCTAAGGGAAAATCCGACAACTGGCAGGGGCTGCTATCGCAAGTTGCTGCTAGGTTCGATCGAGAATACCGGGGAGAAGCTTTCGCTTGGCCCGAAGAAGTGGAATCAATGCCGATTTTTCTGGAATTGGCATCAGGTGCCCTCCAAGCAAAAACAGTTTCTCCGTTTTGGCAAATTGCCAAACCTCAAAAAAATCAGCGCTGTTTGGATATCGGCTGCGGAGTGAGCTTTTTAATCTATCCTTGGCGCGATTGGGAAGCTTTTTTTTACGGTCAAGAAATCAGCGCGGCGGCCCGGGATGCTTTGAATGCCCGCGGCCCCCAGCTCAATTCTAAGTTGTTTAAAGGCGTAGAATGGGCACCCGCTCACCAGTTGAATTACGAGCCTGCCCAGTTCGATTTGTGCATCGCTACAGGATTTAGCTGTTATTATCCGATCGACTATTGGAGTACAGTTTTAGGGGAAGTCAAGCGGGTACTCAAACCGGGGGGTCATTTGATTTTTGATGTCCTAAATCCCGAGGTTCCTTTAGCTGAAGATTGGGCGATTTTGGAAACTTATCGGGCGGGAGAAGTGTTTTTAGAAACCCTTGCGGAGTGGGAGAAACTGATTAAAACTGCTGGGGCGAAAGTAGCAAGAAAACAAAGCGGCGATTTATTTCAAATGTATAAGATTCAGTACGTTTGACAAAAATTTCTGTTCGTTTGTTCGCGAGTCTGTTTGTTTGTCCGCGAGTTGGAAAGTCAGCTAGATCTTGTTCAGGTCTAGGTATTGGCATTCTCAAATGTTGTTGAAAATGCTGCAATATATCCGTTGAAACGACAGCACAATCATGAAAAAAACTAAAATATTTGTCGATCGAATCTGCTTTTCAGTCCTCTTTTAGAGGACTTTCGCTTTGAGACGGGGGTTTTCAACCCCCGGCGGGCTGGTGGGGTAGCGAGAGGGATTTGGAGAATGCGGCATCGAGCTTTTTGACAAAATTTTATTAGCGCTCGATCCAGCTTTTTGACAAAATTTTATTAGCGCTCGATCGAACTTTTTGATAAAATTGTGTGGGCACTCGATCGAGCATTTGTGACAAAAATGTGTTAGCTTCATCGAACTTTTTGACAAAATTTTGTTAGCTCGATCGAACATTTTGATAAAGTCGTGTGGGCGCGCGATCGAATTAAACTTTAGATTTTAAATCTTAAATCAAACAAATCTAAAATTTAAAATCTAAAATCGCAAAATTTCCTTTCTGCCTTCACTTTTTATCCCCAAATATGTTTGCCACCAACTTAACCACAAGTTCTCGCGGCATAAATCTCGGCAAATTAGCTATTATTAAATTGGCAAATCCCCCAGTAACAACATTAGATCCATTTTTATCTAAAGCTTGCAAAGCATCGCGCACTACTTCACTAGCAGAAACGAGTTTCTGCCCGCTACTAGAACCCAGCGATGTCGGAAATTCAGCTACTTTAAAAAAGTCCGATTCCGTCGCGCCCGGACAAAGTGCTAAAATGCCAACTCCGCAATCTTGATTTTCTACCCAAAGTGCCTCGCTGAAACTCAGCACAAAAGCTTTGCTCGCCGCGTAAACTGACAGGTAAGGCATCGGTTGAAAGGCTGCAATACTCGCAACATTGATGATACTTCCCGATCGGCGTTCCCGCATCCCCTGCAAAAACAAGTGCGAGAGTTCGACTAATGCTACAATATTTAATTGTACCATTTCTACTTGTTTGGCAAGCGGGCGATCGGCAAAAATTCCGTAATCCCCAAAACCCGCATTGTTCACCAACAAATCGACCGTCAAACCTTTGGCAACTACCGCGTCAAACACGGCAGTTGTCGCCCCAGGTGCTGTCAAATCTTGAACGATAATTTCGATCGCAATCTTGAATTCCTGTTGCAACTTAGCAGCTAGCTGCTGCAACTTATCCTCGGAACGAGCCACCAAAATTAAATTATACTGGCGTTGCGCTAATTCGGCGGCAAAAGCTGCGCCTATTCCGCCAGAAGCACCCGTAATTAAAGCTGTTGGCATGAGATTCAGTCCGCTGTTTGTCTAAAGTTTAATTTGACTGCACAAAACTACCCAAAAACCTCTGTTTATGGCAAAAACCTGCGATGTTGGCAAGAGATATTGGCGCAGAAACCGGATGTTTGAGTTCCTTTGAGTCCCCGCGCGATCGAGTGGCTTCACATATTTTAACAAATATTTGACCAAACAACCTGTAAAATCGAAATAAACCAAGCAAGTGTTATGGCGCGCCTGACAAATCGAGCTTTTGAAATCCTGCGGGCCGAAGTAGATAAATGCGCGGCTGCTGAGGGTATAGCGGGGGAAGTTTACCGGAAAATGGTGATGAGGCGGTTGGAAAAACTGCGATCGCAAGACGGTACTTTCGCAACGAGAGATGAAATCCGCGATACTTTCAAAGATGAATTTCCTAAATTTAGCGAACAAGCGCTCAAAGCTGCCCTCAAGGCAAACAAGCCGCCCGGATTGTTCGGCAAAATTGTCTTTGCTGGCGGTTTGTTGGGCAGCGCGGCGGGGATAATTTGGCTGATTAACTTGCCTTTTCCGATGATTCGCTGGCCCGTCGCGAACACCATGCCAATATTATTGCTGCCGAGTTTTATCAGTATGGATTACAATTACCGACAGGCGATCGCGCTTGTGGAACAATCAGATCAACTGGTAAATAAAGCGACTGCTGTTGCCGATTTCGACTTGGGCGAAACCAAAGTCAAACAAGCTCAAAAACATCTCGATGCCCTGCCGGTATGGTTCCTCGGTTATTACCCTCAAAGGTACTGTTCTCTTTTCGGCTGCACTTGGCGGTTTACTTTAGATGAATTTCAAGAAGCCCGCAAAAATATCGGGCGGATGGACGCTCAAATTTTCCAGCAAAAAAACGCTTTTAAGGAGTTAGAAGCAGCCGAAGCATCTCTCAACAGTGCCAAACAGGAATACCAGCAAGCAAAAACAGCAGCAGAAAGGCAAACAGCGAGTGCAAATTGGCAAAGCGCGATCGATCGGCTGAATCAAATTTCCACCGAAACTTTAGCGGGAGAAACTGCTAAGAAAAAACTGCAAGCAGCCGAGAGAGATTTTCAAGAAATCGGAGGAGTTGCTACCGGATCGGCGCTTACGGATAACTTAATCGAAGCAGCAAAAGAATTTGCCATGTCGGCCGCCGTCGCTTCGCAAAACCCGCCCCATCCTGCAGCGCAGTGGGAAAAAATTACTGGATTGTGGGAAGAGGGAATTAACCGCTTGAGAATGGTTCCTGCCGACAATCCGGGCTACCTCGATGCTCAAACCAAACTAGCTGAATACCAGAAAAATTTAGGAACTGCTCAAATCAGACTCCAAGCAGAAACAGAGTCGTTACAAGCTTTTCAAGATGCTAAAAAATTGTTTGCCAACTTGCAAAATGATGCGAATTCTCCCAGTCAAAATCCCGGCAATTCTTTGAAGCAGTTGCAGGAAATTATTAATGAATTAGAATCGGTTAAGCCGGGAACTACTGTTTATCCAGAGGCTGAAAAATGGCTGCGATCGGCTCGTAAAAAGCAGCAAGAATGGCGGAAAAATTAACAATTGGCAGAAACTCTCAACTCTCAATAACTGTTAACAGCGCTTGCTTAAATTCCGCTGCTGTTTTATAATAAATGTCGGGATTGTCAATTAAGGCTCGATCGATAACTTCAGCTAGCGGTTTGGGGATGGCAGAAGTGCGATCGAGAATTGGCACCGCATCAGATTGCAACACTGCAAAAATCGGATCTTTGCCCACCAAATCGCGGGGAAACTCGCCAGTTAACATAAAATACAAACAAGCCGCCGCCGCCCACACATCAACCTCGGGTTTGGCGCACTTAAAATCAATTACTTGCTGTCGCGGCATAAAACACGGCGTTCCTGCCGCAGTACCCGTCAGCGTTTGGCCGCTCAATCCGGCTTGGTCAAAAGCTTTTGATAATCCATAATCTCCAATTTTAGCAACTTGTTTACCGCCCGCATTCGCCAGAAAAATATTTCCCGGTTTCAAATCTCGGTGAATCAAACCCCGTCCTTTGGCAAAGCTACCATCAGCCAATTTGACATTCGGAATTTCCGCATGGTGCGTGTAAGTCAAACCATCTAAAACTTGCAGGGTAATTGCCACCGCTTCAGCAACAGGCAAAGTCCTGACGCCGCGTTTTTCCATTAAATCCAGAACGCTGCCACCATCGCAGAATTCCATAGTAAAAAAGAAAGTTTCATCAGCATAACCCGACTCTTTCAATCCTACCACATTGGGATGTTTTAAATATTTCATATTTTCAACTTCCCGCAAAAACCAATTGACGGCGCGCTGATTTGCCGCTACTTTTGGCAGCATCACTTTCAGCGCTACTTTTTCCTTTGTCTGCTTGTGTTCTGCCAGATAAACTAAACTAAAACCGCCCTTACCCAATTCTTTAAGTAAAACGCAATCGCCGAGAACTCCAATATTGCTTTCATTTCCCACAGCTTTTAACAGAAAAGCTTTGAGCATTTCCCACAAATTCGGTTGATTTGAGGGAATAGTCGGGGGTATTTGATGTTGGATATTTTTGACATTTTCCGGGTCGGGGGCAATGGCAACTCTAAAGGAAGTATCGCTGAGTGTAAATTCATCTCCGCCCTGCAAGTCGCATTCGGGAAAATGGATTTTTGCAGCTTCTTCGGGAGTTTGATGTGCTTCTCGCTGGCCGATTTTTTTGCCGTTAACAAAGGTGCCATTTTTGCTGCCAAAATCGCGGATGCGGATATCGGGAGGATTGATATCGAGGAAGCAGTGATAGCGGGAAATGGTGGAGTGTTTGTCGTCGTTGGGAATTTTGGGATAGCAATCTTTAGCGCGGCCGATGATGCAGGTGGTGCGGGATTCAAAGGTAAATTCTCGGCCTTTGAGATTGCCGGTGGTGATGGTGAGGGTGCTTTTTGAGGTCATTTTAATTTAGGATGAATTCTAGAAACCGGGTTTTTGGCAAAAATATTGCATCGCAGCCTTAAATCCTGGAAAAACCCGGTTTCTTTGGTCGAAATGAGTAAGTCTTGTACGCATAAATTGCGCCTTATTTCCGTAGGGATACGGCACTGCCTTATCCTCAATGATTAATTACTCCTCAACATTTACATTTTCAAACAAAATAGGTTGAATTCGACTCAACACTTCCTGAATTACATCTCGCGGACATTCACTAATAAAACTTGCTTGCCTTGCGCGATAATCTAAAGAACGCAGTTGGTCTGTCATAATTAAACCCGTTACCGCTTCACCTTCGGGAATCGGAACATAAAACGGATTTTTGCGTTGTGTGTTGCTAATAGGGCAGACAAAAACAAACCCCATTTTTCGGTTAAATCTAGTTTGACTCACAACCAGTGCAGGTCTAATTCCCATTTGTTCGTGTCCTGCTTGGGGGTCAAAATTGAGGCGAATGAAATGACCTCGTTCGGGAATATAGTTTACCAAACTTCTTCTCCTTCTGGTTTTCCCCAAGAGACTTCTTCGCTAGATTCTATTTCGCCTGCCAATAATTCATCTAGAGTATATTTTGAGATTTTATTATTGACCAGCTCTACGACCAGTTTCCCATTTTCTATACTGCAAATTACTGAATCATTGTCTTTCAGGTTGAGAAATTTTACAATGTCGTCGGGTATTGGTAAAGCCAAGGAGTTACCGAGTTTGCTGATGTGTATTGTTGCTGTCATACATTTGCAATGTTAACGCTCAGGTCGATCTATTATAACAGATGGCGTTCAATTTCAACATATTTGCATATTTATTAGCCCCTCTTCTGTTTTGCCTTGACTCACTGCAATCTCTGTCTTTAATCCTAAAG
>JALOON010000109.1 GCA_025454405.1 Oscillatoriaceae cyanobacterium Prado104
GCAATTGCTGCCTATCAGCGGCAAATAGCGATTGCCGCCTTCTGTGCGAAGTATTAAATGTGGATTGGGTTGCAACGTCACCGCAGTCCTTGAACGACAACAATTAAACCGATTTGAGACTTTAGATTTTACATTGAGCGCGCCGCCGATCGCGATTGAGATTTTTCGATCGCACCTCTGGCTGGCGGCTGCTGTCAAATCTAATATTTTTTTTTCGAGCCTCGATGCACCGATTTACTGAGAATTGCCGAACCCAGATTCGGCCCAGGGCGATCGCATTTTTTTCCTCAAATAAATTTCAAATTTTTCCACCTGAAAGTTATTGAGGGAATTAAAGCTGATACCTTATACCGCAAGGATAGCTCTCAACCCGCAGGTGCTGCCACTAAAAACAGACTGTCCACCAAGATTGTACCCAATACAGCTCCGCCAAATGCCCACCAGTGCAATTGTTGGGAGCGCAGCGGCCAAACGCCGATTGCTGTTAAGACTAACGCCAAGACGGCCGCGCTGCTGATGCCCCAGGGAGTGTTAGCTGCGGCGATCGCATTTTGAAATATCGGGATTGCTGCTTCCACATCGGCGACGCGCATCAACTGCCTCCAGTAGGGCATCAAACCTGTCATCCAGAAATACCCGTCTGTTACCGCTGTACCGAATAGGGAACCCAGATAAAACCAGTTGCCGATTTTTCCTTTGCCCTGTTGCAAATACCATAGTGCCACGGGTACGAGCGCTGCTTCCACGGGTAAATGCAGCAAAGGTTCCCAGCGCATCCATCCCCAATAAAGTCCTCCTGTGAACCAAGTCCAAGTGAAGCCCAACAGCAGATCTCCCCACTGCCAAGTTGCGGGACGGTTCAGCAGATTGAAACTGAGGACTAGCCAGCCCGCTGTCATTGCCAAACTTAGCAGCGGCAACTCCCGCACTAAGGGTGCTTGCACGAATACTGGAACTGTAACTAATAAAATTGCTGCCCCGAACGCGAGCCAAGTTGTATTTATTCTGAGTTTGCCGAAACAAAGGGTGGTAAAACGGCTCTCAGGCTCAGCGGGGGCGGCCGTGCAGGCAGAGCGAGAGTAGTTTAACAAGGTATCTTTAAGATTTGTTACTTAAGTTAATCTTTTTGAAGATATCACAATATTTCACTTTGGGAGCGAGGGAGGTCTGTCAGATACATTTACCCGGTAATTCCCGGCAATCCGAGATTACTGAGTACGGTAGGACTTGGAAATCGGTAAGAATTCCTGTCAAAGAGGTATCTCTCAAAGCTTTCAACAAAATAGCGAGAGGTGCGTGTGGCGTGGATACCAGATCGGCTCGATCGAACCTGTTTCTGCAATTGAGAACAATTTTTGCTAATTGTCAAGTAAAAACTAGCAGTGACAGAACATCTTTAGCAGTAGTTTTGCCAAGAATCAACCCATCGGCTATCGATCGGGTAAGGTGCGCAGGACGCACCCTACTATCGATTTAAAACTAGCAATTAACAGACAGATTTCCTCAAGTTTAACCCTGTCTAGTTCAAGCCCCAAAACGGACTTTTTTCTTGCAATTCTTCTAGCAATTTCGCTTGAAAGTCAAAGGGTTTTCCCCAGTCCCAAATTGCGATTTCTATGCGTTCGTTAAATACTGTTACTTCAAGCTCGATCTCAGTTGCCTCGGGCAAATCTTTATGAGCGTGGCGCACAGCATTCGTAAACCCTTCGATCGCAGCAAGTTTGCATTGGTGCCAAACTGCTTCGGGAATTGGCAGAGAGTCTAACTGTTCCATCCGCGATAAAATCTGAGTAACAGCTTTAAGATCGGTATTAAGTTTCAGGCTGATTTGTTGCAGCGGCTGGCAAGAAACCGGATCTGACTTGCTATCTCGTTGCTTGGACCGCCACTTAAAGATGTCCAAAACATCGATCGAACCCTTAAAACGATCGGCGCGATCGTTCTGTTCGGATGGTTTGTAATATTTGACAATTAACAGATGGTTTCGATTGTCAGAATTGCGGGTATAACTTAGCTCGTCGGCAATTTTGCCGATAACTTTGATACCCATCCCGCCCGACGGAATTTCATCCAAGTTGTCTCTCATTGTGCTATCCTCTGCCATCATTGAATGCGTAATTTGCCACTAAATAAGTTCACATTTCTTATCAAATAGAAAAGTCATGCGGATGTCAGCTTGGCTGTTATTCCTATCATCCTGTAATTGCTAAGTCTTGACAAACTCAGGTGTCGCTCGCTAAAAAGAGCGAAAACTGATATTGACAAGCAGACAGATAAATTATACAATGACAACCCTCAAAGATTGTGAAGAGTGAGTGGCAAGAATTAAGCAGGCTAGAAGACAGAGGGGATGGACGGTAGAAGGTCTCAGATGCCCGATCGAAGCCAGTCAAGAATTAACACTCGGTGGATGAATTGTTGCTGTTGAGGAAAAATTGCTGCAGTCGATCGCGCTTATCAAATTCTTCAATACCTGTATTTACAGCTTCGACGCTTCAGCCCTACAGCTATCAAGTAACGGCAACAAATGCTAGTGGAACTATCTCGCAGTACCAGTTATTGCAATCTCCTCCCGGCATGATAATTAATCTAGCAACTGGTGCAATTTCTGGGAACGATCCTTCAGAAAGCAAAAACATGGAGTTTATATGAAATGTTTCACTACTTTTTTGGACGCTGATTCTTAGGTTAGTAATATTTCCTGAAAATCCAGCTAGATCGGTATTCTTTTGCTTGGCATAAGCGTCCCAGATCGCAATCTCAGTCTCGTCAGTACCGAGATCTCTGTATCATTAATCGGAATCTCAAGCAATCCAATCGGAAAATTATTTTATGCTAGCGAAAAGAATTTTGCCTTGTCTGGACGTAAAAGCAGGGCGGGTAGTTAAGGGCGTGAATTTTGTCAACCTTCAAGATGCCGGCGATCCGGTAGAAATGGCTCAGGTTTACAACGATGCGGGTGCCGACGAGTTGGTGTTTCTAGACATTACGGCAACCCACGAAGACCGAGATATTATCATTGATGTGGTGTACCGCACGGCCGATCGAGTGTTTATTCCTCTGACAGTGGGTGGCGGCATTCAATCTTTAGACACCATCAAGAGTTTGTTGCGGGCAGGGGCCGATAAAGTGAGCATTAATTCGGCTGCAGTCCGCGATCCTAGCTTGATTGACAGGGCGAGCGATCGCTTTGGCAATCAGTGTATTGTAGTCGCGATCGACGCCCGCAAACGCCAAGATCCGAACAATCCCGGCTGGGATGTGTACGTGCGGGGAGGGCGCGAAAACACTGGTAAAGATGCGATCGCTTGGGCAAAAGAAGCCGAAGGGCGGGGCGCGGGCGAACTTTTGGTGACGAGTATGGACGCTGACGGTACTCAAGCGGGCTATGACTTGGAATTAACCCAAACCATCGCGGAAACTGTGGAAATTCCGGTCATTGCTTCCGGCGGGGCGGGCAACTGCCAGCACATCTACGAAGCCGTAACAGAGGGGAAAGCCGAAGCAGCCCTGCTGGCTTCTTTGCTGCATTACGGGCAGTTAAGCGTGGGAGAAATTAAGAGTTATTTAGCTCGATATCGAGTTCCCGTGCGGCAAGTTTAATCTCGCGATCTGATGATATAAAAACAGTTCGTAGTGAGGACTTCAGTCAGCAAATTTAGAGGACTAAAGTCCCTACTACAAACCTTTCCGCGGCCAGAGAGTCATATTCTTAGAATAGGAAGTTTTAAAGATTGAGTTCACTATCGAAGAAAAGTTCCAGCCAAACCAATTACCAATTACCGATCGAAAGCCAATTGTAATTTTATCTTCTCTCTCTTTTCTATGTAACCTCTGCGCTCTGGAGCGGTTAATTATCGATCGGCACTTAATGCGGATTTAATATAGCATACCCTGGGGAGCTAGCTGTGGCAAATCTTCCATCCCGCTCCCGATAGATCTGCATTCTACTTCTTAAGGCAGAGCAACCTTGAGAATGGGTGTTAAATTTTCCGGTTGGCATTGGCGCGATCGAACTCCTGTCAGTATCTCTCGCCTTTAGTAAATAACAGTTTGGTACGCTTTTAAAGTCAGACAAAAAATAAATATTACCTGAGGCTGATTTCGACTTAATGCTCGATTAGCTACAAATTAGATTAGCTGAAATTGGATAAGTCGCAAGCGATCGCAGACCGCAGCTCTTATCAAGATTAAGCAAAAGGTTGTTCAAGTTTTAGCTCACCCTAAACCTGCCAACAATCTTTAATGATGCAAACTTCTAAAAAGGAGAAAAATTGTATGTCTTTTATCAACTTTAACCTACCAGTCAAGCGTTTAGTTCGCACTTTCGTAGCTGTTTGTCTTGGCGCGCTGCTGTTTGTTTCTAACGCTTTCCCGGCTTTTGCCGTTACCAGCAGCCCGACAAAAGGTGAAGATCAACTTTTGGGAATTGAGAGAGAATCTCAAAAAGTAGTTCTCGATAACCCCATGTCTTTGGAAGAAACTCAGGAAAAAGCCAGCAAAGGACCTAATGAAGTTCAGGGAGACGCTGACATTGAGAAAATGAAAAATCCTTCCAACACCACCGCTACATCCTTTGAGCAACAAGTGAAAAAAGCTGTTAGCAACATCAAAGGCGACAAAGGTTAACATTCAGAATCCCAGTTTTTAGGATGGCAGGACACGGCAGTGCTGTGTCCCTTCCCTTTTTTATGAGATGGCGGGACAAATCAGGTCTCCCGCGAAATTTCGAGTTCTAAGGCTTTTGCCCGCAGTCAATTGTTAATTTTCCGGGTTGAAATGGCAGAAGATATCAAATCGAATAATACAGCGGAAAAGACTTGGCATCTTTCGGCTTGACGTAAACCTTTTGCTGTGGCTGCAACTGCAACTGGTCAAACCTTTCTCGGCTTAAATTAGCATTTACCACTTGACCGTCATCTAAGGTTAATTCAACTTGCACTTCCCATCCCAGATGGATCAAGCGACTGATTCTTGCCGGCACTGTCGCGCTATTTTCGGTAGTTTCAATAACTACGTCGTGCGGTCGCAAAAACATCTCCGGGTTGGCTGAGTCGAAACCGTTATCTTGAAATATTCTCGAACTGCTGGGCAATACATTCACCGGCCCGATAAAACTCATCACGAAAGCGCTAGCCGGATGGTCGTAAATTTCTGCGGGAGTGCCGACTTGTTCGATTTTACCTTTATTCATTACTGTAATTCGATCGGCCACTTCCATCGCTTCTTCTTGGTCGTGGGTCACAAATACTGTGGTGACATGTACTTCATCGTGCAGCCGCCGCAGCCAAGCGCGCAAATCTTTGCGGACTTTGGCATCGAGAGCTCCAAAAGGTTCGTCCAGCAACAAAACTTTTGGTTCTACAGCCAAAGCCCTCGCCAGGGCCACCCGCTGGCGCTGACCTCCCGAAAGCTGCGACGGATATCTATCGCCCAATCCTCCCAACTGCACTAAATTCAACAGTTCTTCGACCCGCGCTTTGACTTTTGCGGGAGGCATTTTCTGAATTTCCATGCCGAAAGCGATGTTTTTCCGCACTGTCATGTGCTTGAACAGGGCGTAGTGTTGGAAGACAAAGCCAATGTTGCGTTCTTGGACGCTGCTATGAGTAGCGTCTTGACCCGTCAGCCAGATTTTGCCGGAGTCGGGCATTTCTAAACCGGCAATCAGTCGCAGCAAGGTTGATTTGCCGGAACCGGAGGGACCCAGCAAGGCTACTAGGGAACCAGCTTCAATATTCAAGCTGACTCGATCGAGCGCTTGAAAACTGCCAAACTGTTTGGATACATTTTCTATAACTATGCCCATAGGAAGAGTTGAGAGTTGATAGTTGATAGTTGATAGTTATTGGTGCGAGCCTCATCGCTCGCTTTCTTTTATTAGCCAGAACGAAGGAGTAAGAAGATTTTAGCGTTTGTCGGTAGGAGAAGGAAGGATTGATCTGGCAGAGTCCGCTCGCGCCCCAGGTCCGCCGATTAATTTTATAGTTTTTGCGATCGCCCGAGCGCCGATTATTTACTTAATTTTGGCACTCTCCGGCGGGACGGACGAGGGTTTTTCACAGATTTTCGTCGGGGCAAGGGCTGCAGCAAGTGTAGAATTGCAAAAAAGAGGGCGATCTCGCTGCGCCGTCGCAAATTCCGGTCGCACTCGATCGCCCCCCATAACATACAACCCGACAATCCCCCCAGTCAACCTGCGTTCATCTGTGGCGTAAGTATCGGATTAGAAATGCACAGGCGGGTAAAAATTGTTACTTGTTTCCGTTAAAAATTGTTACTTGTTTCCGTTTTACGGTACTCGAACGCCGGATTCTTTTATTTATCGCGATCTAATGCTATGCTTTCTTATATGCCCTGTAACAGATCGCTGGGCGATACATCCAAAGCTTTAGCCAAACGCACGATATTAATTAAGGAAACATTTCTTTCGCCTCGCTCGATCCCGCCAATATACGTGCGGTGCAGTCCTGTTAGTTCTGCTAGCTGCTCTTGCGAAAGTCCCCTTACCTTTCTGAGTGTCCTAACCCGATCGCCAAATTGTTGTAGCTCAGATTTTTCAACCACATACAGGAATCTAATGGTTATAAAGGCTACAAGTCTACAGAATATGAGTATCAATTTTAGCACCAGCTCCAAATAGCCGTAGGTATGAAGAGCTCGATCGCTCCCGCCTTCCACAGTCGAGAAACACAATTCTTTACCTCCAAACTTGGCGTTTGGTACTACAATGCAGCAAAAGTTCAAGCGTTTTTGAATTAAACGGCTGAGGGGTAAAGGAAAATGGGAGATGTTGGACCTGTGCCTGTAGGAATAGTAGGCGCTTCAGGCTACGGTGGCGTGCAACTCGTGCGGCTGCTGGCGGATCACCCCGCAGCGGAAGTAGTCTATTTGGGTGGCGATAGCAGTGCGGGGAAACCTTTTTCCAGCCTTTATCCGCACCTGACTAATTGTATTGACTTGACGATCGAGGCGATCGACCTGGAAAAAATTGCGGCAAAATGTGAGGTCGTGTTTCTGTCGCTACCGAATGGCTTAGCGTGCCAAATGGCACCAACGCTGATCGAAAAAGGCTGCAAAGTCTTGGATTTGTCGGCAGACTACAGATTTGAGAATCTGGAAACTTATAAAGCTTGGTATGGAGGCGATCGATCGGACACTGCTGTAGCTGCAACTGCTGTTTACGGTTTGCCTGAATTATATCGCGATCGCATTAAAGATGCTCGATTAGTAGGCTGTGCTGGCTGTTACGTAACTGCGAGTTTGTTAGCCCTGGCCCCCCTTTTAAAACAAGGTTTGATCGTTCCAGAAACGGCAATTATTGATGCGAAATCGGGCACTTCTGGAGGCGGTCGCAAAGCGGAAGTCAATTTATTGCTAGCAGAAGCTGACAATTCTTTAGGCGCTTACGGAGTTGCCCGCCACCGCCACACGCCAGAAATCGAGCAAATTTGCAGCGATTTAGCCGGACAGGATATTAAAGTTCAATTTACGCCGCACTTAATTCCGATGGTGCGGGGAATTCTGGCAACTGTTTACGCAACTTTGCGCGATCCGGGTTTGGTGCGGGAAGATTTAATTACCATTTTCAGCGCTTTTTACCGCAATTCTCCTTGGGTTAAGGTGCTGCCTAGCGGAGTTTACCCGCAGACTAAATGGGCTTGCGGGACGAATCTTTGCTACATTGGCGTTGAGGTAGATCCGCGTACCGATCGCGTAATTGTGATGTCGGCGATCGACAATTTAATTAAAGGTCAAGCCGGACAAGGAATTCAGTGCATGAATTTGATGTTGGGATATGAAGAAACTTTGGGTTTGCCGCAATTGGCGTTTTATCCTTAGTAGTATATGGGGCATGGGGCATGGGGCATGGTAATGAGTAATAACCAACAAAAATCTTCTGCCCAATGCCCAATTCCCAATGCCCCATGCCCGAATTTTATTTCGGCCCAAAACCGATCGAACCGGCGTAAATTGCCCGATCGCCCAATTCAGCTTCAATTCGCAGCAGGCGGTTGTATTTGGCAACTCGTTCGCTGCGGCACAGAGAACCTGTTTTAATTTGTCCGGCGCGAGTTGCTACTGCTAAATCGGCAATTGTTGTATCTTCTGTTTCGCCCGAACGGTGGCTGATAATCGAGCGATAACTGTTGCGTTTTCCGAGGTCGATCGTATCCAAAGTTTCTGTCAAAGAACCGATTTGATTCAATTTGATCAAAATCGAATTGCCGGCCTTTAAATCGATGCCTTTCTGCAAGCGAGTGCGGTTGGTAACAAACAAATCGTCGCCCACCAATTGAGTTTTACTGCCCAATTTCTCAGTCAGCGCTACCCAACTATCCCAATCATCCTCGTGCAAGCCATCCTCGATCGATACGATGGGATATTGCTCCACTAAACCAGCCAAATAATCGATTAATTCAGCAGGGGAATGCGCCACACCATCGTAAGTGTACTGTCCGTCTTTGTAAAACTCGCTAGCTGCAACATCCAAAGCCAAAGCAACTTGTTCTCCCGGTTTGTAACCGGCTTTTTCAATTGCTGCGATTAACAAATCCAAAGCTTCTTGATTGGACTTCAAATTAGGAGCAAAACCGCCTTCATCGCCGACGCCTGTCAGCAAACCTTTGTCCTTTAAAACTTTAGCAAGACTTGCAAATACTTCAGCACCCCAGCGCAAAGCTTCCTTAAAAGAAGGAGCTCCCAAAGGTACGATCATAAACTCTTGAATGTCTACGTTGTTGTCTGCGTGGGCACCGCCGTTGATCACGTTCATCAGCGGCACCGGCAAAACATTGGCTAAGGAACCGCCCAAATAGCGGTACAGGGGAAGTCCTAAAGTTTCGGCGGCGGCTTTAGCTGTAGCTAAAGATACTCCGAGGATGGCATTAGCGCCGAGGTTGGATTTATTGGGCGAACCGTCCAGTTCAATCATGGTTTGATCTACTAATGCTTGGTCGATCGCATCTAGATTAGCTAATGCAGGGGCAATTTTTTGCTCGACATTATCGACGGCTTTGAGAACTCCTTTGCCACTGTAACGGCTTTTGTCTCCGTCGCGGAGTTCGTGGGCTTCAAAGGAACCTGTGGAAGCGCCGCTGGGGACTTGGGCGAGTCCGACAACACCGTTTGCTAAGTATACTTCTGCTTCAATCGTGGGGCGGCCGCGAGAGTCGAGTATTTCTCTGGCTTGAATTGATTCGATCGCAGTGTCTAACATATTAAAGATTTCTCACCTAACTCGAGGTTTCATGACATTTGCTGCCAGCGGTTTTGAGGCGCTGACTGCTGACGGCTAATAGATTACGCGATCCCCAGAATTATTGCTTAATAGTTCAAAAAATTTGCGGATTTTTGATGTCAGTTGTCAATAATCACAGCTTATTGAGAAAAATTTGGAGGCTATTAACCGCAGATGCAGGCGAATTAACGCAGATTTTTTAAGATGTTGTTCGATCGGGTGTGGGGAAAATTATTGCGGCTGTTTCGCGATACAACTGAGTGCGATCGGTCATTGATTTTGCAGAGTCTGTTAAATGTCCTACAGCCAATTCTACAGCCAATTTACGATCGCACAAATTAAATCAGAATTTGGCATCAGCTTGCGCGAACTGTTTGGAATTTATGCAGGTACTCCCGAGGCTGAATGCAGCCAGTTTTTATCGAAAACTTTAGAAGCGAGTAATGACTGACGGTCGATCGCTAAATACCTGCCTTCTGGTTAAAACTAACATCTCGTAGCACTGTCAATTTGGGGATTTCCAGTGCGGAGAATTTAAGTTAGTAATTAACTGGGTAAACTTAATTTTAATACTTGACCGATCGCTACTTCGTGTTTGTGGGTGGCTACTACTACTGCGCCGTCCAATCGCGGATCGTAACATCCGATCCAGGCTGCGGGATGGCATTCGTGAACTAAATATCCATACAGCCAAATTGCCCCCCTACCTTCAAGCACGATTCCCTGGCTGTATTGGACGTTTTCGGAAAGTTTTAAACCTTGCAAATCCATTGGTGTAATGATGCCATCAGCCGTTGTAATTCGCAAGCGCAAATGTTGGTAGGCTAAACCGTCTTCGGTTTGATGGGGGATTAATATTAGTTCGATCGCGCTCATTTCAATCCAATTTTTTTAGTAGATAACACAATTATAAATCTTTTAGGGCAAATTGGGAATTCGATCGCCCGCTTTCAAGCTTAATTCTGCGGCCCTGCCGCCTCGAATTTCGATAACTCCATCAACGAGAACATCGGGTCCGTAGTTGGGACAATTATCGCTAAAACAGGGCGGTACGTTAGGAATTATTGCTTGCACCACTCCCTGTCGCAGAAAAATCATATCGAGTTCGACAAAGACATTTTTCATCCAAAAACGCACGTTTCTTGCGGGTTCGATCGGAAAATACATTCCGCGATCGTCCGGTATTTCTGTGCGGAACATTAAACCGAGCGCTTGTTCTTGGGAACTCCGAGCTACTTCTAATCCGATCGGGCTGTTTCCCATTATAACATTAACCGAAACTGGCAAAAGCTGAGCTGAATCGACACCGCCAAACAGCGAAATAAAATTCGAGCGATCTAAATTATTTACTCCTGACAAAGCGGCTAAATATTTGCCCGTTACTCGTTCTCTTAAAACTGTTCGATCGCCCGCTATTGAGATTTCCAAATCGTCAAATTTCATTCCTTCCACCAGCACTAGTTTGTCGTTACCGCTGCCAAAATCTGTAATTAAATCTGCTTCAGCAGCACTAGCAGCCGCCGAGTTTCTGTCAACAATCAATAAATCATCGCCCGCGCCTCCTGTCAAGATGTCTTTACCTTCCCCACCGATTAGCAAATCTTGACCCCGATCGCCGCTCATCCAATCGTCTCCAATTCCTCCATAAATTGTATCGCTGCCTTGACCGCCGGCGATCGAATCCGCGCCCTCATTTCCTGATAGCAAATCGCTGTCGCGATCTCCAAACAGCAAGTCGTTGCCTGCGATACCTTGAATGGTATCATTGCCTGCCAATCCTCGGAGGCGATCGGCATTGGCAGTTCCTAGGAGGAAATCAAAGCTAAAAGTACCTTCAATGTTAGCCATTTTTTAATTAAACCGAAAGCAAAAGCAGATAGAACGGTGTTAGCCAGCAGGTGGTAGATTGCCAATGAGTCTCCAGTTTTTGCAACAAGTTGCCTGGGGAGCGATCGCAGCCTTTTGAGCTTGCGGAGCGTGTCTAAAGTCAAATATGGCTTTTTTCTAAGTTGTTTGCAGAACATAGAACGTATAACCATAGGAGTCACTAAATTTTTCAAACACTCTCATTTCTTCTTCAGTTTCACGAATAACTGATTGAATACTTGGGGTGATTTCGATCTGCTGCATCCGCTCGCGGAGCGGTTCATAATAATTGACCCACCAAGCCTGACTCGGCAGCCGATGCGTAGAAAGTACGCTAAAGCCAGACCGATTAGCTCGATCGATATTCTCAGCCTCAGTACCCATCATAGGATAGGCGTTTTGCCAATAGGCGCTAGCAGGCTCTGGCACATCATCAGTAAACCAGCTCATCTCCGATATGACAGCAATGCCGCTTTTAGCAAGAAGCGATCGCCAGATTTTCAGAGCCTGCTCAAACCCAAGATTATAAGCAGCCCCCTCAGACCAAAGCAGGTCAACCGAACCCACTGACCGATCGAGTTTAGCCATGTCACCATGAATCGGAATTATTAAATGCTCGAGACCAAGCTGTTTTGCGCGAGCTTTGAGTTCGTCGATAAAAACCGACGAGGAATCTACTGCCATAACAGTGCTTTGGTAGTGTTGTGCAAGCAGCAATGCACTGGCACCGCTGCCACATCCTAGATCGGCAATTCGCGGCTTGAGAGGCAAAGTAGAAAGATTGCTCAAAATATTGCGCGAGAAGTCAGATTCACCTGGCCCTTTACGGTCAAGTCCGCGGTGTAAATCAGTTAAAGCCGCAACATACTCAGTTAGAGAGTCCGTATTCATAGCGCTAATACCAAGAGGTTTCCAGTCCCCCCTTTTTAAGGGCGGCTAGGGGGGATCTAGAGCTAATTATTAAACAACAATCTGACACTAACTGTGACATCAATTCGACAGAATCTGAGAATTCAAAACCTTAGAAATTCGATCGCGCGTTTCCTCCAAATGCGCCCGCGTATAAGCATCAGCCTTCCGATCCAAATTCCGGATGCTCTTACTCAAACCCTCCCGCAACTGCCGCAATTCATACCAAGCCAAACTCCGCGCATCTTCAGGAACATTCGTTTTGCGCAATACCATTCCGATTAAAATTGCCAAATGTTCCCGCTGCAAAGAACGCCGAAAAGTCGAAATCTCCAACTTTTTATCCTTCGGCTGCAACACCTCCTGCCAAATATCCTGTTGCACGGTATCCAAAACTTCCGGCAATTTCAAAGCAGTTTCCGGTGCCGATTTCAACTCAGCATCCCGCAGCCTTACCAGCCGCATCGGCGATAGCAACACCCGCAAAACAAACCGCTGCAAAAATGTAATTCGATCGCCGATCGGATAATCTAAAGGAAACACTAAAGCCGGACTTCCCCAGTGATCCCACCGCGAAGGTGCTAACTTGTTCAGCAAATCCGGCGCAAAACTGAACGCATCCGGCGCAAACACGTATTTTTCCAGCGTTGCCAAGGCTTCCCGCTGCTGAGTTGCGTCAATCGGCACAAACGGCAATCCCGCCTGCGGATCTCCGGGGCGACTCCGGTTGAAAGACTGTCCTCCGACATACAAAGTCGCATTCATCACCTGCTGGAAATAATACCCGAACACTGAATCAAACATCGCCCGCAGTTCGCTGTAACCCTCATTCCCAAGTGGCACCCGCCCTGCCAAACGCTGCCACATCGCCCGCGAGTTATCTAACTGCCACTGCGAATAGTGCAGCATATTCTCGCTCAAATCGAAGGCATTGGCAGCCGGATCGAGAATGTCCACAGTATCTTCATCCGGCGAGTAGGCTAACTCCGGTTCCGCAGCCCTGCTGGCAATTTGTTCCAACACCGGCAATTCGCTGCTGGGATACTGCCCGCCAATTATCTTATAACCGTATTCGATCGCCCATTCATCGTAAGGTCCAACCACCACCGGAAAATAATCGCCCTGAACAGTTCCCTGCGGTGCCAAATTCACTGGCACGTAATCCATTACCGATGCCGCCATACCCTTGGTGCGAGTTACTGCAGTATTGTTCAAATCCTCAGGTTCCAGCATCGTACTGGCGTGAAAATTGTGCCTCAAACCCAAAGTGTGACCGACTTCGTGGGCAGTCAAAAACTTGATGTATTGATGCACGTAATCTTCGAGTTGCTGGCTGTTGGGCTGCCCTTTACCTAACAGCGACAGTGACATCGATCCGATCGCAAATTGCCTGTGCGATTCCAACCCAAAACACAGATCGGAACCAGACATTAACTGCGACAAAGCAGAACGCTTTTGCTGTTGGTATTTTTCTACTAAATTCGGCAGATTGGCGGTAATTCCACCCGATACATTTTCACCGCCTCCTGTCAAATCGGCATTACCCAACAGATCTAAATATCGAGAATACATTCCGAACTGACAGGGATTAGTATTAGCACCGTTTTGCTTTTGAAAACTCTGAGCGAGCGATCGATTCTGTTCCACCAAAGCCCGATATCCCTGTTTGATTTGTCGGACAATATTCGCATCTAACAAAATATCTGCATCCAAGATTTCCCCCGTCATCGGGTTAGTCCGCGAAGGACCGATGCCTGCAAATTCCGGCTCAAAGGAACTCGACCAGCGAATCGTATTGTACCGCACGTCAGCCGGGTCCCATTTAGCTTTATCTGGCATTTGTTTGACCTGAATCGCATCAGTAAAGCCCGCCTTTTCAAACGCCTTATTCCACACCAAAACGCCCTCGCGAATTGCATCTCGGTATTCCAGAGGCACGTTATTTTCAATCCAAAAGACGATCGGCGATACCGGAGGTGACAGAGGGGCGGAAGGGATTTGTTTTTGCAAGTTCCAGCGGTTGATGTAGCGCACAAAAGGTTCCCGCCCGGTATTGTCAGAAAAGTCTTTATATGCTGTCAGAAAATACCCCACTCTTTCGTCTGCCAATCGGGGGCGGTAGCCGTTATTTAGCGGGACTTGCGAGAAACTGTAGTGAATGCGGAGGTTAAACGCCCGACTGTCGGGAACCGCAGGCAAATAGTTAACAGAACTGTCATTTTCGCTGGAAAAACCGTAAACTGAAGAAATCTCGACATTCAGCGGAAATGCTTTAACATCTTTAAAGTAAGACTTATCGGCATCGATCGCATAAGATGCCCCCAACATCATTGGCAAAACCGATTTTAATCCAGGTAAATCCCGGCGATCGCTCATCAGCAAATCGCCCATATCGATCAGCAAAGTATTCCTTGTCGGGTGAATGCTTGCGATCGGCAAAGAATAGAGGATCGACTCGCTAAAAGCCCGTTCCACAGAACCAGCTTGCGGGTCGCCCGGTCTCGTGCGAAAATTAATGTTAGGAATCGCAAACTGCACGGTATTTTGGACGCGGCGCAGTTGAAACAAGAAATCCCCCATCGGCAAACCGCTAAAAATTCCCGCTTCGCCCAAACCCGATGCTAAAGTTACAAAACACAGGAACTTTTTATTGAGCTGCTGCGGTTTAATTTCCAGATAAACTTTATCGGTTGCTCGATTGCGGTACAGGACAAACAAACCTTCCAATCTTTGCGAACCTTGAATGACTTGTTCAAATGGCCGCAATGCTTGAGGTTCGCTATGTTGTTCGTAGCCAGGAGGCGGTGCTGATAAAGAATAAGGTAACAATATACCGCGATACAAACTAAACATAAAAAATCCGATAGCTAAAATAAAAAAGATTGCAGGTAGTTGTTTCCTCATGTTTTTTACCTGTTGATTTTTAAGCTTGTCAGTAACAATGATTTTTTTCATCTTATGTATTATGAGCGTCGATTGCTCTAGTAGAAAACGGAAAATATTGCAAGCAGAAAAGTAAAAAAAACAATAAAAGTGCGAAACTAGCAATAGTTAGAAACCAGATTCTTCGCAATCGATTAGCCAAATTGTAGGTTGGGTTGAGGAACGAAACCCAACATTTCAACTAATCTGAAATTTGTTGGTTTCGCTCCGCCCAACTAATCTGAAATTTGTTGGTTTCGCTCCGCCCAACTAATCTGAAATTTGTTGGTTTCGCTCCTAATCTGAAATTTGTTGGTTTCGCTCCGCTCAACTAATCTGAAATTTGTTGGTTTCGCTCCGCCCAACTAATCTGAAATTTGTTGGTTTCGCTCCGCCCAACTAATCTGAAATTTGTTGGGTTTCGCTCCGCCCAACTAATCTGAAATTTGTTGGGTTTCGCTCCGCTCAACTAATCTGAAATTTGTTGGTTTTCGCTCCGCTCAACTAATCTGAAATTTGTTGGGTTTCGCTCCGCTCAACCCAACCTACAGGAGTGCGATCGTCCACAATCAAATTGTTTGACAGCATAGAACTTTAGCACTCAGATTTTGATGCGGACTCAAGTCCTCACTGCGAACCTGGTGCTGCCAGTTCTGAATACAATTCTAGTTTGAGAATGGGCGATCGCCAATAGTAGCAAGTTTTTCTTCACTTTGTTGCCCGATCGAGCTGCTGTCGGTAAGTTTAAGCAGCTTTAATCTTTCCCGAAATTCTTATCTCTTGACAGGCCAAGGAATCAGAGGATCTCGGGCTAACTGCTCGGCCACTTCAACCGCGCCGTAACGATTGAGGTGACTGGGATCGGAAAAAAAGTCTTTTGCAGAAGGCCACAGCATACTTTTATCTCGAAAAATCAGTCCACTTTGAGCAGCCAATTGAGTCATGTGTTGCCGGAATTGCTGTTCGTAACCCGCGCGCACCGGGTCTAAATAATCTTGAGTTAAAGGCATATTCACAAACACAAGATTGATGTTGCGAACTCTAGTAAACTCGATGAGATTTTTGAGTGCTACACTTTGCACCCCTGTCAATTTAAAATCTTGATAGTCGGAGTCGTAATACCCGGATACTTTTGGGTGTTTCTTAAAGTAAGTCTCCGGATTGAAACGCACGAGTACGGGTAAAAAGCCGTTAGGAGCAAACTCGCCCACTTCGGTTGTTTCGGCAGTTGGCTGGCCGTTTGTGCCTGTTTGCGGGTCGTTTTCGATGCCCCCGCCGCCTGAAACAGAGGGATTGACGATCGCCCGCAACCAATCTTTCAGGTGTTCGCGCTTGCCGTAAACAGCAGAACCCGCTACTAACTTTTGACTCACAAACTGCTGGATGTTAGCTTGAGTTTCCTGCAAACTTTGCGCCAATTCACTAGCAGCCGTCACGGGATTGTTAGCCTCCGCAACTGCAGGGCCCTGCAACCGATCGGTCCGGATCGTAAAACTGCCGCGGGCCAACTGCCTGTAACCCTCAGAAGAAGCGATCGCGCTGAAAGTCAGATCCGGGCGGCCGCTGTTGAGGGCGCGCGCCCCATCAGCCAGCAAGATCGATTTCGGCAGTTGCGAGATGGGCAAAATCCGGCGGACGATCGCATCTACAACCTGCAGCGTCGCCCCGTTAATCCCAAAATTGTAAACCCTCAATCCCGGATAGCCCTGTTCGGCCAAAGCCTTTTCCAAAACCTGCGGGTCGATCCCCCGCAGCGCCCTGGAACTGCCGACAATTAAAATATCCGGCGGTTGTTTGTGAGTGCGGATGTACTCTTGATAGCGCGCTAGCTGTTCGTCTAACTGTTCGCTCCTCAAACTCGGGAATACGGGCGCAGCAGGCGGCTCGTCCGCCGTCAGAGGAACGCTGGTATTTCCCGGTTTGGTAAATCCCGAATCGTTAAAAGCTTCTTGCTGATTTGCTTCCGGGGATGGTTCCCAGGGAATGCGCGACAAATTCACCTCAGCAGCAGGATCGTCAGGGATTTCGGTGTTGGGATTTAATTGTTCCGATCGCACCTCTGTCCGATCCTGCTGGGTTTGAGCCTGTTGAGTCCCAACCTGTTGGCTGGGAGTCTTGTGGATGGGAGGTTGGCAATCGGGACCTTGACAAACCTCGGAAACGCTAGCGGTTTGACTGACACCAGCAGATTTGAGCAACATACCGAGTACCCAATCCGTATTGAAAACTAGCAAACAGCCCGCGATCGCCCAAACCAAGGCAATTCCCGCCGCCCGATCGGGACTGACACCCCCAGCGCCCGCTGCCCCTGTTGATAAACTGTCGTTAGGAACGAACAAACTGGAAGCCACCAGAGGTTGAGCCAAAGCGTGAAGAATTGCTTCGCCCAACTTGGCACCTGGAAATCCAATCTTGACGCGACGCCGCGCGTCGGTTGCGACACCAGCACTGAACGCCATACTGTCGCCGAAATCCGACAAACTGCCACCAGTATCCGACAGCGCAAACTCTTGCAGGGCATCTTTTTCAAAGACATCCAGCGGCGGCGCTGCCAATTTAGAGGATTTGGCAGGCGAGCGAACCAAATCGCCCGCAGTTTTGAGATCTATGCCGTAGCGCCACAGCGGCATTTTTTGACCCGCACGGCGGCCGTAAACTCGCACTCCTGAAATGTCGGGAATTTCTAGCTGCTGCAACAACTTAGCGACTGCTGGCCCCACCTTCGACTGAGATGGGCAAGTCAAAGCTTCTGTCATGACATGCAGCACGCCGTCTTTGCGGACTGCGACGGCTTGAATGCCTCCCGTCTGCAGCTTGCGCTTGAGATTGGGATTGATCGACCTGTTAAGCAAAAAGTTTAGGGACGACCGATCGCCGCTTGCCGCCAGCGTTCTGGCACTGGGAGCCAAATCGGGGTGGTGGGCGGCCGGCAAATCTACCCAGTCAATCCACACCGGCGACTCCGGATCGGCTCGATCGTCCGCAGCGGGTTCTACGCCGTAGAGAGTCGCCGCGCTGATGCCTTGGGGCGCGAAGGCCGCCAGCATCGGAGCGATCGCGCGGGCCGTTTCGTGTTTGTCGGGGTATTCTTTGCCTTTGGGTGTTTCCCCTTTTCTCAATGCTTTGCTGCAAAACAGGTGCAGGGTGGTTTCCTTGAGGGTTGCCCGCACGTGGATGCGGAGGGAGGATAATTGTTGGTTCAACAGTTTGGCGATCGCCTGTACGTCTCCCCAGCGGGCCCATTCTTTGAGAATTTTGTCGGGCGGGGTCAAGTCTACGCGCAGCAACCAGTCCGGCTTAGCTTCGCCACTGACTTGGCTGCCGACGATCGCATCCCGAAAATCCTCCAATTTGAGCTTTCGCAGCTTGGCGGCGATCGGTTCTGCCAGCAAAGAGGGGTCGGGGCTGTAGGCTGACTCGCACAGCACTAACAACCGGCGTTCTTTGGATTTGAGATGTTCCGGCGCGTCAGGGTGCAGGGTTTCCAGGCTGCTTTTAAGTTCTTTTTCGCGGATGGTGACTTTCACCGCCACTCCCATCGGCCCGAGAATTTCGCTGAGATAGCTGGCGATCGCATCTGGATAGCCCCGGCGCGCCAAACCTTCTGTAGAAACGGTCAGCGTACCCTGGGGCTGTTCTGTTTCGGGTCTGGTTTGCACCAGTGTCGCCGCGCCCCGAGACGCCCTCTGCGGGATGGAGGGGGGTGCGAAATCCGAACTTGCCGAAGTGTCGATCGCGATCGGGGAAGTTTCAAAATCTTCGATGCGGTGGATGCGGGCGGCCACCGGCAGCGGATCGGGGTCGAAGTCCATCTCTTCCCGCAACTGCACCGATTCGGGCGATCGTGCTACCGCTGGGGCTGCGGGTTGTAGCTGGCGGTTTTCGTTGGTAAATTTGCCGAAGAGACCGCCTTTTTTGGGCTGCGGTGATGGTTCGAGTTCCGGCTGTTCCTCCAGTTGGACTTCGGCCGCTTTTGTTTTTGCTGTCTGTTTTGCTGTCTGGCGCGGGGCGGTGCAATCGAGACGGACTGTCCAGTCATTTTGTCGGGAACCGAGTTTGCGCCCGCACAGAAACAACTGGTAAATTTTCGGTCGATCGGGCGCTAGCAATTCGGTCAAATCGGTTTCTGCTAACGCTTCGGAAAATCTAGCTGTCAGCAGTTCCTGAGACGGGCATTGGGCCGCTTCGCACAGGATATGCAGGTGGTTGCCCCGCACTCTCACCTGTACCTGAACTTCTGGAAGGGATAAGGCTTGTTGCGCCCACTGCGACGCGGCCGATCGATTATCAGTCAATTTGCTCCCGTTCGCATTTAACATGGGACTTTAAATTGGGTCAAGGCTGCTTTTCGTCTTCTACAGATAGCACATCTTGCCCGTATTTTGTCACAAAGCAAGTTCGATCGGGCGAAGTCATCAGTAGAGTCCTCCTTTTTACATTACCAGCGATCGGACTTTTTCATACCACACTAAGGGCGCTCGTACTTGCTTAAATTGCGGGCGATCGCCATTGCCGATCGTATTTAATTTGCGACCTAAACCAAAATAGTTTTCACGTATTCAGCTACAGGTTTCAGATCGATATCATCGTTGTCAGCCAGTATTTTAAATAGATGGTACGGGATGCCGGCCAGCATCAAAACTTCTAAATCTCGATCGAGTTTCGATCGGTCCCCATAAATACCGACAAATTGAGTTACACAAGCTAAAGATGAATCCTTAGGATCGTTTACGCCCGTATATCTGTACTCAATATCAAAACCTGCTGTTTCCCCAAGTTCTTCAATATCCCAGTCCACAAGATTCAGATCCGTTGCTTCAATAGCTAAAGCAATATGGCCGGGTGGTATCGGGTCAAGAGGTTCGCAGCACCAACCAACAGAAGAATTCCACAGGCTTTGACCGACCGATTCTCTAATTTTCATGAGTTTCCCTCACTCAAAGTAACAGCGAAACCAAGCTTTTCCCTCAGCACGAACCTCTGCAAGACGCCGTTCGTACTGACTGGCTAGCTGTTCGCATTTCTTTTTGGCTTCTTTTAAGTTATACGCTTGTACGGGTTCGTTGATGGGATTGCCAAGTTCTTCTGTTTCGCGATCTGGATCTCTCACTCATCCCCCTTGTTGCTGTATTTGTCTTGGTTCGGGGCTTGCTGAGCTCTTAACCACATTTCGATCGCCTCTTCGAGTCCGAGGCCGATACTTAGCTGCTTCAGAGTACACGCAGCTTTAAATTGAAGTCCTAGTTCTTTTCGGACATCTCCTGATAGCTGTATGTAATTGGGGTCGTGTCGCTTGGCTGGCACTTCTGTACTGTTTGTCACTCAAGTTTCCTTTCATGTCTATGTTCTCACGATCGCACACCGTGTTTTGCTAGTATGTTATCATGTTAACAATCAAAAAGGTGCGGGTAATATGAAATATCTAAATGTTTGCTACAAACGATCGAGCCAGAATGCAGGGAGCATAAAACACGATCGGTAGCATTCTTTTTTCTATTTCATATAAGTAAAGAAAAAAGGGAGATCGCACTTTCTGAAATTGCGGAGCCATCGAACTTGCTTAAATTACGGGCGATCGGAATCTGTTGTTTCTTTTTAATTGATAAAGAGTGTTGTTGAAATATGGCGCTAGAACATAGATTTTTTTGCTTAAAACAAGGAGAAGTTAGTTATACAAAATGCATGAATTATTATGACATGGAGTTTGAAGTTAGCATTCATGATGACATAATGCGGTACATGGATGATACTCTAATGTGGATACCGTGTACTCATCTTTCACTTCCATATCAAAAGAAAACAAAGGGATTAGCGCTTTATGGTATTACAGTTATTCACCAAGAAAGTGGTGAAATGTTTTATCACGTAATAGATTTATGGTATCGCTTATTTTCAAAAGCTCCCGAGAGGTTTCAGCTTGATGGGGGAATAATTATCGGACACGATCGAATAGTATCAAGTCCACCAAAATATTACACGATCGAAGTTGAGCGAGACTTGCTGCTGCAAAAGCTGCAAATTTTGCGAAATTATGCCGAGCGGACGATCGAAGGTGAATTCTTTATTTTGCATCTGGGTATTTAGTAAGAGTTGGGTGAGACAATCTTAGTTCCAGTTACGAGAGATTGCGGAGCGCAACCACAATCGAGGCTGACTTTTTAAATTACGGTCGATTGCACTTGGTTAAATTACGGCCGATCGCACTTTGTTAAATTAAGAGCGATCGCACTTTTTAATTACGAGCGATCGCACTTTCTTACATTACGATCGATCGTACTTTCTTAAGTTACAGTCGATCGAAATTAGGATCGATCGCACTTTATTAAATTAAGATCGCTCGCTCATGAGTTCTGATTTTTGGTAAACTGGAAATGATAGAATGTTTTCTCATACCCAGGAAGGATTTATGCCCTCAGAAAATCAAGATTTGCCAAAAACTACTGCTCCTCAGAGCCAAAAGTTACCAATTTCTTCAGATATTTTGTTGAGCTTGGCAGCCTTGCCGCTGCTGGGCGGGTTGCTGGCGACTAAGGCTGTTGCTGAGTTTGTTAGCTCGATCGGCATTGAAAGTGAAGAAGTGTTTCGGGGCTCGCGCCTCCCGGTACTCAACTTCCCTCACTCCGAGAGGCAAACAGATAACCAGAAACTTTCAGAAAATACTTGACAAGCAGCAAATTTTGTGAATTTAAAATTTGCTGTGTTCGTCTCTTGTGCGTTTTGCCTTTTACCTGTTGTCTGGAACAAGTTGTTTCGTATTTGACTGCAAAAGAAAGATTTTTAGGGCAAACTAAACCCTACAATTTGGTTAGAAAACCGCAGCTATTGAGGAACACCACAGATGAGTTCAGTCCTCCAGTCTTCAGAACAGGCTACTAATAACGCAACAACACCGATTTCGCATTCTCCCCCATTCTCAACATCAGACCTGTTTCTGCGCAATCGCCTCAAAATTGTAGAGGACTTGTGGGAATCAGTGCTGCGACAAGAGTGCGGGCAGGAGTTAGTGGATTTGCTCCAGCAAATGCAATCGGTCAATTCCGCAGAGGGACAAGCCGCTCACTTTCTGGAATCTAATGTCTGGCAGCTAATTGAAAAGCTCGACCTCAACGCAGCGATTCGCGCGGCTAGGGCTTTTGCGCTGTATTTCCAGTTAATCAATATTGTCGAGCAACACTACGAACAGCGAGAGCAGCAGCTAGCTTATGCCGGTGGTGGCATTGCTGGAGGGCTGATGTATTCTCAATTTCTTGAAGGAAAGGATGCGATCGATCGCGCCCCCCACAGAGAAAGTTCGGCTCAAACAGTTGCAGCTTCTTCGGACACCAGCGACACCCTCGCCCGAGATGCGGGGACTTTTTACCAACTGTTCCCAATGCTGCAGCGCCTGAACGTTCCCAGCCAGCAAATCCAGCGCTTGATCGATCAGTTGGATATCCGCTTGGTATTTACCGCTCACCCGACGGAAATTGTCCGGCACACGATCCGCACCAAGCAGCGCCGGATGGCAAAGATCCTGCAACAGCTAGACCAAGTTGATGAGAAATTTCAGGTGGGGGCGGATTCTCAAAGTCCTTACTCGGTGCCCTGCTGGGAAGCTGTCGCCTTGCAACAGCAACTGATGGAAGAAATTCGCCTCTGGTGGCGCACGGACGAACTGCACCAGTTCAAGCCTACGGTGCTCGATGAGGTGGAGTACACCCTGCACTACTTCGAGGAAGTGCTGTTTGATGCGATTCCCGAACTTTACCACCGCTTCAAGCAAGCCCTGCACGCTTCTTATCCTTATCTGAAACCGCCTAGTTACAATTTTTGCAAGTTCGGTTCTTGGGTGGGCTCCGACAGGGATGGCAATCCTTCCGTGACTCCGAAAGTTACTTGGCAAACTGCTTGCTACCAGCGCCATTTAGTGCTGGAGAAGTACATCGGTTCGGTAAAGCGCCTCAGCGAACTGTTGAGTTTGTCGCTGCACTGGAGCGACGTGCTGCCGGAACTGCTAGAATCGCTCGATCGCGATAAATCCGAATTCCCGGAAGTGTACGAACAGTGGGCGATCCGCTACCGCCAGGAACCTTACCGCCTGAAACTGGCCTACGTACTTCAAAGATTGGAAAATACGCGCGATCGCAATTGGCGGCTGTACAAAGGAGATGAATTGCAGCGAGAAAGAGAAGTTTTGTCAGAAAATGCCGGAACGATCGGATTGTATCGATCGGGCGCTGAATTTTTGGCAGAATTGCAGTTGATCGATCGCAATTTGGTAGAAACCGGTTTGAGCTGTCGGGACTTAGAAAATCTGCTGTGTCAAGTAGAAATTTACGGGTTTAATTTGGCTTATTTAGACATCCGCCAAGAGTCAACGATCCACTCCGACGCTCTCACCGAAATCGCTGAATACCTGCAAATTTTGCCCAAGCCTTACGATCGAATGTCGGAATCGGAGCGCGCTTTGTGGCTGGCAACAGAACTGCAAACCCGCCGCCCTTTAATTCCCTCAGAATTGCCCTTTTCTCCGAAGACTTGCGAGACGATCGAAACCTTCCGCGTCTGGCGGCAAATGCAGCAGGAATTTGGCGAAGAAATTTGCCAAACTTATATCATCAGCATGAGCCACGATGCGAGCGATTTGCTGGAAGTTTTACTGCTAGCAAAAGAAGCCGGACTTTACGACCCCGCTACTGGTATCGGCAGCATTCAAGTAGTGCCTTTGTTTGAAACAGTAGAAGATTTGAAAAAAGCGCCGGTCGTGATGCAGCAAATATTCGACCTGCCACTTTACCGCGCTTTACTGTTAGGAGGTTACGCTGCAGAAGCCCAGAAAAAACAGTCCGATCGCCCCGTCCCGCCTGCTTTGCAAGAAGTAATGTTGGGCTATTCCGACAGTAACAAAGATTCCGGTTTCTTGAGCAGCAACTGGGAAATTCACAAAGCTCAAAAAGCCCTGCAAGAAATTGCTGAAAAATTCCATGTAGAACTGCGCATCTTTCACGGTCGGGGCGGTTCTGTAGGGCGGGGAGGCGGACCTGCTTACAAAGCAATTTTAGCTCAGCCCGGAAAGAGCATCAACGGGCGAATTAAGATTACCGAACAAGGCGAAGTTTTAGCTTCTAAATATTCTATGCACGAACTGGCGCTGTACAATTTAGAAACTGTAACGGCGGCGGTAATTCAAGCTAGCTTGCTGCACGCGGGTTTTGACGGCATCGACCCTTGGAACGAGATTATG
>JALOON010000110.1 GCA_025454405.1 Oscillatoriaceae cyanobacterium Prado104
TTTTGACGAACCAACCGCCGCTTTAGATCCGAAGACCGAACACGAAATTTACGGCATCTTCCGCCAAATAGCTGTCGGGAAAACCACCATAGTTATCAGCCACAGATTGGGCTTAGCAAAAATAGCCGATCGCATCGCCGTCATGGAAAATGGTAAAATAGTAGAAATCGGAAATCACGACGAATTGATCGCAGCAAATGGCATTTACTGCGCGATGTTTACCCGTCAAGCTAGCAGCTATGTTTAAATATTGTAAGATTAGTTTGATAGGAATCGAGGATTTCGATCGACATCATTCCTGTAGGGACGGGTTTGCCAACCATCTGGAATTCCCACCGATAATTTACATAAACCCGCCCTTCTCAACGAGAAATCCCCATACACAATTACCCCCAAACATCGCGTGTGGGGGGGGCGGGTTTATCGAGATTGTTTGTTACTGACAAATATTGTTGGCGAACCCACCCCTACGGAAATTGACGAAAGAATCAGGTGCGCGGCACGTACCCTAAATATATTTAGGAGTTTACTATGTCTCCCGGCCCAACAATTATTAGCACTTCAACACTAGAAGCAATTGCCTCTTGGTATCCCGGACTCGATCTCGAAGAAATTCGCTTGCGGTTTCGATCGAATATTGAAATTTCAGGTGTGCCTGCCTTTTGGGAAGATCGGCTGTTTGCAGCAGCCCAAGAGATAGTTAATTTCCAGATAGGAAACGTGCAGTTTATGGGTATCAATCCTTGCCAGCGCTGCGTCGTAATTACTCGCGATTCTCAGACAGGAGAAGCTTACCCAAACTTTCAAAAAACCTTTGTGGCACAACGACGGACAACTTTACCCGCATGGGTCGATCGATCGCGATTTTTTTTAAATTCCACTATCAGGGGATGACTCATGTTTTTAATTTTAACTTTTTAGAGAGATTCTTGTGTCTTTACAAGAAATTATAACACAAGACAATAAAACCGGAGTCGATCGCTTGACCGCTTCTAACCTAAGAGAGAGCGCACTTTCTTTCTCAACTGGCATCATAGTTAGGGAACTGAAATCTCAAATCTCATATGCCGCAATACTTTGGAAAACTCCAAACTACCGAACAACCTTGGTCAATTATCGGTGCAGTAAAATCGATCGACAAAACCGATTCCCTACGGGATAGCTGCGCTTCACGCGCAATTCACTTCAACTGTACCAATGCCTCTCTCAAAATCAGCGTACTCGCACCAAATTTAATCCGAGTGCGAATGTCCCCGACAGGTGAATTTAAAGAGCGATCGCACTCAGTAACCCTCCCCGACGAACAGTGGGAAATTACACCTTTTGAACTGCGAGAAACAGAGGAAAAAATCGAAATAGAAACAGCACAAATATTAGTTTCTGTCAAGCGCGATCGCACTTCCATCGAATGCTTTGATAAATCGGGAAAACCCTTTGCTTGCGATCGCGAACAGTCGATGGGATGGCGCGCCGGCGCAACCGCAGCTTGGAAACGCATCGAACCAGACGAACACTTCTACGGTTTCGGCGAACGCACCGGCTTGCTAGACAAACTCTCCGAAGTCAAGACAAACTGGACAACCGACGCTCTCGACTACGGTTCGCTTACCGATGAAATGTACCAGGCGATCGCATTTTACATCGCCCTCACGGACGATCGCGCTTATGGCATCTTCTTCAACACCACATTTTGGAGTCAATTCGACATCGGCGCAGAAACACCGGGCGTGTTGCGGATGGAAACCAGAGATACGGAGCTCGACTACTACATCATTTACGGCCCCGAACCCGCCCAAATTTTAGCCACCTACACGCAGTTGACCGGCCGGATGCCGCTTCCGCCAAAATGGGCGTTAGGATACCACCAATGCCGCTGGAGTTACGAATCCGAGGATGTTGTGCGCGCCTTGGCGAAGGAATTTCGCGATCGCGCGATTCCCTGCGATGTCATCCACCTCGACATCGACTACATGCGCGGCTACCGCGTTTTCACCTGGAGCCCGCAGCGCTTCCCCGATCCGGCAAAACTAATCGCCGACTTGCAAGCAGCCGGTTTCAAAGTTGTCACCATTATCGATCCGGGCGTCAAGTACGAACCGGAAGCAGGTTACGAAATATTCGATCGCGGTGTGGAAAACGACTACTTCGTGCGTACCGCCGAGGGAAAGCTGTTCCACGGCTACGTTTGGCCGGACAAAGCCGTATTTCCCGACTTCATGAAACCGGAAGTGCGCCAATGGTGGGGCGAATTGCACAAAACCCTGACAGATATTGGGATTGCGGGGATTTGGAACGACATGAACGAACCCGCGATCGCAGAAAGGCCTTTTGGTGACGGCGGCGAACACATTTGGTTTCCCCTGGATGCGCCGCAGGGCCCGCCAGACGAACTCTCGACTCACGCCGAAACCCACAATTTGTACGGGTTGATGATGGCAAAAGCTTGTGCGGAAGGGTTGAGAAAACTGCGATCGCGCGATCGATCTTTTGTGCTGACGCGATCGGGTTTTGCGGGCGTGCAGCGCTATTCTTCCGTGTGGATGGGCGACAATCAATCGCAGTGGGAGCACTTGGAAATGTCGCTACCGATGCTTTGCAACATGGGGCTTTCCGGCGTGGCGTTTGTCGGCTGCGACATCGGCGGCTTTGCGGGGAATGCAACCGCTGAATTGTTCGCGCGGTGGATGCAGGTGGGGATGCTGTATCCCCTGATGCGCGGGCATTCGGCGATGACGACTGCGCAACACGAACCTTGGGTTTTTGGCGATCGCACCGAGAAAATTTGTCGCGAATACATCAACTTGCGCTATCAGTTATTGCCCTACATTTACACGTTGTTTTGGGAAGCTGCAACGACGGGCGCGCCAATTTTGCGGCCGTTACTTTATCATTTTCCGCGCGATCGCGCGACTTACCACCTTTACGATCAAGTATTGCTCGGTCGATCGCTGATGGCCGCACCGATTTACCGCCCCGGAGTCGAACATCGCGCCGTATATTTGCCCGAGGGAACTTGGTTTGATTGGTGGACGGGCGAATGCTATCGCGGTCCGACGCACATTTTAGCTCATGCGCCTTTGGAAAAAATGCCGCTGTACGCGCGCGGTGGGGGGATAATTGCGATCGCGCCTGTGAAGCAATTTGTTGGGGAAGAGTCGATCAATTCTTTAACAATGCGAATTTGGCCGGGAATTGGTGAATGGACGTTTTATGAGGATGACGGACACAGTTTTGAGTACGAAAATGGTGTCTGGGCAAAAACTCATTACCGAGTGTATTTTGAGGGGGAAAAAATCATCGTTGAAATCGCAGCGCGGGAGGGTGAATTTGCGATTTCACAGCGCGAAATTACTGTCGAAGTTGTGGGGATTGGCGAACAGCAATTTACAGATGATGGCAAGTTCCGCCGCTTGATTTTTTGATACAGCAGTTTTCATATTGGTACAAAGCAATCAGAGAAACCCGGTTTCTTAAAAAAGAAACCCGGTTTCTGGGAGTATGATTCACTCAACTGTCAACTGTTTGTGCTATGGTGGGATTGATTCAGGGCGATCGATCTGGTATAGTTTGAGATGGCAAGGGCGATCGGCTCCTTTAAATCTGGTGTCTCTGTGACTCCCGTGTGCTTAGATGATATACATACGCAGATAAAATAAAGGACTGGATATGTCATCAGACAATGAGCAAAAATTACCAAATACGCTAAACGCATCACCTACAAAAAACTTCTTTGTAGAGATGCTTACTCGTGATATAGAGTTAGAAGATGCAATTCTCGACCTTTTAGATAATTGTGTCGATGGGATTCAGCGAACTATTAAAAATCATTCTCCTTCCGATAATCCTTATGAAAATTTTTGGGCAAAAATAACTTTTTCAAGTGAAGGCTTCACAATAGAGGATAATTGCGGAGGGATACCAATAAATGTAGCTCGGGATTATGCTTTTAGGATGGGAAGACCTGATAATAATATTGAAGGCGATCTTTATACAATTGGAACTTACGGGATTGGGATGAAAAGATCTATTTTCAAAATGGGACGAGCAAGTGAAGTTATATCAAAAACAGAAGAAGATTCTTTTAAAGTTACTATTAATCCTGAATGGTTAACTAATGATAGGGATTGGGATTTACCAATTGAATTCATTAACCCATCTTTAAACGAAAATGGAACATCAATCAAAATAACTGCATTACATCAAAGTATTATCGATGCTTTTTCATCACCGAAATCTATTTTAGATAATTCTCTAATTGCAAAAATATCTCATTATTATAGCTATATCATTCACAAAGGTTTCACCGTTTCGATCAACGGAGTCAAAGTAACTCCAGAGCCTTTGAATCTTCTATGGGATGGTGCAGCTCGGATAGGTCAGCAAAATACTATTGCACCATATCTTTATGAAAGTGAGAAAAACGGAGTTGATATTAAATTAGCAATTGGGTTTTATAGACCTACGGCTAGTGAGGAAGAAGTAAATGATGAAATGGAAGGCAATCGGAGGACCAGCGAAACAGCAGGTTGGACTATTGTTTGCAATGACCGTGTGGTACTGTATTGTGACAAGACTCGTTTAACAGGCTGGGGAGAAGAGAAAGTGCCTAGCTACCATCCTCAATTTATTGCAATTTCAGGAGTTGTATATTTTCGCAGTCCAGATGCAAGAAAGTTGCCCATTACGACCACTAAAAGAGGTATAGATGCTTCTTCTGATATATACTTATATGTCAAAAATTTTATGCGTGAAGGGCTTAGGAATTTTACTTCCTATACTAACAAGTGGAAAGCGAATCCTGTTGAAGAAAAGGAGAGAGCATCGCAAGCTCAACCTATTGCTCCAAATGAACTGTTTGCACAGATTCCCGATGATAAGTGGACTAAGGTTAGAAGTAAAACACCTAAATCTGAAACTAAACCTGAAAGAAAGTATCTTCCTTCTTTACCTATGCCAGAATCCAAGAATGGTGAAGCAAGCAAAAAAAGTATAAGATTTTCAAGAACGCCAAAGGAGATAAAGATAGTTGCTGAGTATTTGTTTGAAGACCCCGAGCGTGAACCTTCAGATGTTGGGAATGAATGCTTTGAAAAAGTTTTAAGAGAGGCTACGTAATGAGTGGTGCATCAATTCCTTATCATTTAAGGGCTAACAAGGCGATCGATCGATATGCGTTTTTAGAATTACTTTCAAAGATAGATAGATATTCTCGTATTGAGCAGTATAAATACATAGGCTTCGGTGGACATTCTTTGGAAGATTTCAAATACATACATTCGAGATTTGGCATATGCAATATGCTCTCAATTGAAGAAGATCCAGATGTTTATAATCGACAAAAGTTCAACCAACCGCATAGTTGTATTGATTGCCTTCAACAACCCAGCAGTGAGTTTATAGATAAATTTCAGAGAATACAAGAAACTATGATTTGGCTGGATTACGTTAAACCATCTGAATTGCGAAAGCAAATCGAAGAATTTCAAGCGACCATCAGCAAGTTGGATATACTTGATATTATGAAAATTACGGTGAATGCTCATCCAGCATCCTATGTGCCATCTCAGAAAGGCATAAGTTCTTTTAAGCTACAAGAAGATAGAATCAATCATCTAAAAAAACTGTTAGGAGATGGAGATCTTTTTCCCTCTGCTAATGTGACAGAAGATATGATGACAGAAAAGAGGTTTCCAGAGGCATTATGTCTTGTATTAAAGCACGCTGCAAACTTAGCAATGTTAGGACAAAGTGAGATATATTTCCAACCTCTAACGGCTTTCTCGTATGCTGATGGGCAACAAATGCTTACAGTTACAGGTATCATACTTGAACAGAGTATAACTAATGATTTTTGGGATACAACCAAGATAAACAAATGGGAACTTAGTAACATAGATTGGAAACCTCCGCGACGAATTAATGCACCAAACTTAACAATTAAAGAACGATTGTATATTGATTCTCTTTTGCCAAACTCTGAAGCAGAGACTATACAGAAGGAATTAGGTTTTTCATTTGACTCCAAAAGCAGTGAGTCACTGGAAATGTTAAAAACTTATGTTCTTTTTTATCGTCAATCCCCCTACTTCTCAAGGATAGTTTTTTAGTATTAGAGAAACCAAGAAACCCAGCAATTGTTACGCTCTTAAAACGATCGAAACAAAATAGGAGATATTGCAATGGCTCAAGCGATACTCAAATTAATGACTTTTGATGAGTTTCTGGAATGGAAACCAGAAACCGGACGCTACGAACTACATAATGGAGCGATCGTTGAAATCCCCAATCCAACTGGCAAACATTCAACGATCGCAGGTTTTCAGATACTCGAATTTAACTTTGAAATCAGACGCTTGCAACTTCCTTACTTTATTCCCAAAGAATGTACAATTAAATTCAGCGATCGATCTGGCTACGATCCGGATGTAATTGTATTAGATAAACAAGCCGTAGCAGCCAATGAGCCTCGATGGGAACGCGAATCAGTTATTAATCGGGGAGATTCGGTTAAGTTAGTTGTTGAAGTTGTCAGTACAAATTGGCGCGACGATTACGCACACAAAATGACTGACTATGAAGCATTAGGCATTGGTGAATACTGGATTGCAGATTATCTTGGTTTAGGAGGTAGCCGTTATATTGGTTCTCCAAAAAAGCCTACTTTGTCGGTTTATCAGTTAGTAGATGGCGAGTATCAAATTAAGCTATTTCGGGGAGATGAAAAGGTTGAATCTGCTGTGTTTCCCGAGTTGAATTTGACAGCAGCGCAAATTTTTAGCGGTGGCTGAGCGATCGAACTGTCAATCTGATTATACTAACTCTCACTAAATAGGTTTACTGATAACTCAGATGATTATCTCCCATATAGCTTTGAAAAATTGGCGCAATTTTCAGTCAGTAAATGTTGATTTGCGCGATCGCATTTTTATAGTAGGTCCGAATGCTTGCGGTAAGTCAAACTTTCTCGATTCATTCCGCTTTTTGCGGGATCTCGCCAAAGCAGGAGGCGGATTGCAAAAAGCTGCGATCGATCGAGGTGGCGTCTCCAAAATTCGCAGTCTTTACGCACGTCGATCTCCAGATGTAGAAATAGCGATTCAACTTTCAGAATCTAATTCCCAACAGCCATTATGGAGGTACGAACTGGGCATCAAACAGAGAAAAGGTGGTAAAAATGAGCCGATTGTTGCTTACGAACGAGTTTGGAAATGCGAACAGCAAATTATCGATCGCCCTACACCAGAAGATGACAAAGATGAGCTGCGTCTCACTCAAACTTATTTAGAGCAAATTAATGCCAATGCCGAATTTAGAGAAATTGCTAAATTTTTAGATTCGATTTTATATTTACATTTAATTCCTCAGTTAGTTCGCCATCCCGAAGCTTTTGCTACACCCGGACTCTCCGAAGATCCTTTTGGTAGAACTTTTTTAGAGCGAGTTGTTAAAACTCCCCAGAAAACCAGAAAATCGCGATTAAAAAAAATAGAAGATGCTTTAAAGTTGGCTGTCCCGCAATTCAAAAACCTCACAGATATCAAAGATGTGATGGGAGTTCCCCATTTAGAAGCTATTTACGAACATTGGCGGCCCGGAGCGGGAAAACAACGAGAAGACCAATTTTCTGATGGGACTTTACGGTTAATTGGTTTGCTATGGTCGCTATTAGAAAGCGATTCATTATTGTTACTAGAAGAACCAGAACTTTCTTTAAATTCGGCGATTGTTAGCAATCTACCATCTCTGATTTATCGCCTGCAACGTCCGAGAAAGCGACAGGTTATTCTCAGTACCCACAGTGCCGATTTGCTATCAGACAAAGGTATTGGTGGCGAAGAAGTGCTGCTAATGACACCGACTCCTGAAGGAACTCAGGTAACGCTTGTTTCCAGTGACGAACAAATAAAAATGCTACTAGAAGGAGGTTTAAGCATAGCTGAAACTGCACTTCCTCTCACAGCACCTCCCGCGATCGAACAACTCAGTTTATTCAAATGATGGATCTTCCAGATATTCCCATCAATCTAGTGTTTGAAGATTTACTGAGTGAAGCAGTTCTCAAACAAATGCTCGTACAATCTCAACGTCCGTTTGCTGTGGGCAAGTGCTTTAACCAGAGAGGATATGGCAAAATTAAAAAGATAATTTCTGGGTTAAATTATGCAGCTAAAGGAATGCCATACTTAATATTAACCGATTTGGATCGGGAAGAATGCCCGCTAATAATTATTTCGGAGTGGCTAACTCAACCAAAACATCCCAATCTGTTGTTTCGGATTGCTGTTAAAGAAGTGGAAGCGTGGTTGCTGGCGCATAGAGAAGCATTTGCCGAATTTTTGGGTATTTCAGTCAACTTAATTCCTGCTGATGTAGATAAAATTTCCGATCCCAAGCAGCTTTTAATTAATCTAGCTAAAAAATCAAAGAAGCGAGAACTTCGAGATGGCATTGTCCCCGATCGCAACAGTACAGCAAAAATTGGTAAAGACTACAACGGTCAACTCATTCAATTTGTAAATCAAAATTGGCAGGTTGCACCAGCACAAACTAATTCCCCCAGTTTAAAACGGGCTATGGATGCGATCGAAAATTTTCAACCAACCTGGGAAACATAAGGAAAACTTTAGAACAAATAATACGAACCCCCTCTATAAATTCATAACAGTAGGGTGCGTCGCCACGAAAAATTCTCGCTGTCTGCGATTGATTTTCGAGCGACGCACCGCAAAGATTACAAACAGGGTAAATTCCCCGGATTTGGTATTATACCAAATCCAGGTATCATCTCCCCTTTATTCCACCAAACCCGCGCAGGCGGGTTTTGTATGTATAGAAGCGATTTCAATCGCCGAGTCATAATTCAGTTTCCGGTTCAGTGTATTCGCAAAAAATATTCAGACCAATTTTGAGCAGATACAGAACAATAATAGTAGCTATAGTAGGGTCGATCGGAATTCCCGAAGCGCCCAAGCTGACAATAGCAACTATTAATCCTGTCAGTAAAGGCGTACTTCCAGGGTTTTTAGCAATTTGAGCAATTTAGGGAGAATTGGTTAGTTCTTGAATTAATCGATCGGGAGTTACAATCCGAGGCGCAGTCACGGGAAAATCTCGCGGATTGCGAGTGACAATGGCATCAATTTGATTGACTATAGCACTGCTGTACTGAATCGCATCTTCAAAATCCTTGAAAGTGCTAGTTAATGCCATTGAAATAACAGCGTTATCGACTGTTGCTACTTGACAAAATGTAGCTAACTGTCGCAAAAAATCTAGCGTCCAGTCGCGACCTTTGTCTCTGCGAATGATATAATAAAGGTCGCTAAAAGTTGAAGCAGAAATGTAGCCTTGAATTGTGCCTTCTTCAACCAAAGTTAAAATGCGTTAGCGAAGCCCTCGAAGAGGATCGCTCTCGGTAAAGAAAGGTTCTCGATCGAGCGCCACATCTACTATGATATTGGTGTCTATGAGGACTTTCACAGGTTGTGTTTCTCCTTTAAATATTCCCATTTTGCTTGTTTGTCTGGATCGTCAAAATCCATTGGTTCCGGTACAGGAACTCGATCGAACAAACCTTGAAATGCTTTCACCTTAGATCTAAACTTTTTTTGAGGTGTTTCAGATTCGATCGCACTTTCCGATTCGCTGGCTTGTTTAACCGTGTCAGCTAGCTGCAAGACAATGATTTCGACATCTCCCGGCGGCATATTCACGGGTTCCACAATTACCAAATTGCCAGTTGCATCGATTTTACCTTTAATTTTGTATGCAAGCATGATAATCTCCGATAAATACTATGTTTTTCTACAGACTATTGAAAATGGTGCAATATCTCAGTATAACAAACATTTTTGCATCTCAACTATCCCCAGTCCTCTTTCAGAGGACTTTCACTATGAGGCAGGGGTTTGCAACCCCTGCCGGACTGTTGGACAGCCCGCAAATTTAAACCCCTACCGGACGGCAAATCCCATGCAAAATAGCACCTAATTTCTAAGTCGTTGGTTCAGTATATTCGCAAAAAATATTCAGACCAATTTTGAGCAGATACAGAACAATAATAGTAGCTATAGTAGGGTCGATCGGAATTCCCGAAGAAGCGCCCAAACCGACAATAGCAACAATTAATCCCGTAAGTAAAGGCGTACTCCCAGGATTTTTGGTATATTCTTTGAATTGGGCGCGCAAGCCTTCATTGCCGCAGAGTTCGGCGCGGAGAGTTTTCATCGTGATTTGCCATAGGGATTTACCGCCTTTTTGCTGTGAATAGAATTCAAGATTGTTGTTTTCACCCCACAATTCATCAAAACTCGTGTCTATTCTGCCGTTATGTTTTTCCAGTATCGCCAAAGCTTCTTGTGCGGGAATGTAATCTTGCAACATCATTCGCTTTTCATTGATTTCGGCGGGAGTTAGTATCGGTTCCATATTATCGCCCGTAAGTTACTCAAACAGTTTTGATTTAATGATTATACCAGTCATGAGTTGCGCGCTCCGCCAAAAGAAACCGGGTTTTTTTGAGAATCTGCGACTCGCAGCGAAGGATTTCGGAAAAACCCGGTTTCTGGGTCACCAACTGCGCGATCGGACAATCTATAAGATCGGGTTCGATCGAGATTTCTGTTTCGATCGAACGCAATTTCCGTAGGGGCGGGTTCACCAACAATATCGGACAATAATTGACAATCTCAAAAACCCGCCCCCACCCCACCTGCAATTTCAATGTACCCGATCGCTCGATTAGTGAAGCCAGATCCCCCCTAACCCCCCTTGAAAAAGGGGGGGACAAGAGTATTCTCAAAGTCCCCCTTCTTAAGGGGGATTTAGGGGGATCTCCGGGCTATAAACAGTTTTAACCCAAGCGTATTTCCCGATCGCTCGATCGAACGCGATTGCATGAATCTCGGATTTGTGTTATGGATCTTGGCGATCGCACCTTGTATTTTGCAAGAGGTAGATGGGGATTTATCGTTGGGTGGGGGCGGGTTTATGAGATTATCGGTTTTAGTCTAATATTGTTGGTGAACCCGCCCCTACAGGAATTATGTGTATTTAATTAGGGTCGATCGAACTGGCTTGCTGAATAGCTGAAAACCAGTGTTCGGGACACTCATCACCCGTAAACTCTCGCCAAATTATCTTAAACTGACTGTCTCCTAACTGTTTGAGCATTCGCCCTAAATTGGCGATATCCGAGTCAATCGACTGTTTATTATGCACGATATCAATGGCTAAAGCGCGGAGGAAAATTTTCGTCGCTTCAGTCCAATTCGATTGTGTTTCAAGAATTTCGACCCATGCAGTTAGGGTTAAGGATGCTTTGCGCCAATCATTTGCCACACTTAAAGCTTCAAATGCTTTTTGGAAATAGGTAACAGTAGTCTCAAAATCTCCTTGTTCTTTAGCAATATTTCCTAGTTCTTGATACTCGTATGAAGCATTGTAGAAATCCCCCTCAGCTTCAAAAACTTTGAGAGCTTTTTGGTAAAAAGCGATCGCATCATCAAACCGCCTTTGCTCTTCGGCTACCGTTCCTAATTGGTGACAGTTGGCAGCAGCTCTGTAGAAATCCCCTGAATTTTCATAAATTTGGAGAGCCTTGTGGTAAAAAGTGATCGCATCGTCAAACCGCCGTTGCAGTTGTGCTACTGTTCCTAGGTGGTGATAGTCGCTAGCAGCACTGTAGAAATCCCCCGCAGCTTCAAAAATTTGGAGAGCTTTTTGGTGAAAAAAAATCGCATCGTCAAACCGCCGTTGTAGTTGGGCGACTATTCCTAGTTGGTGATAATCCTTAGCAGCATTGTAAAAATCCTTTGCATCTTCTCTTATTTGGAGAGCTTTATTGTAAAATGCGATCGCATCGTCAAACCGCCGTTGCTCTTGGGCAACTATTCCTAGTTGGTGATAGTTGCCAGCAGCTCTGTAGAAATCCCCCGCAGCTTCAAAAATTTGGAGAGTTGTGTTGTAAAAATTGATTGCATCGTCAAACTGCCGTTGATTTTCGGCTACGATTCCTAGATGGTAATAAGTAACAGCAATACTGCCATTCACGGAGGGATCATTTAAGGCTGTCAGTTCATCCAGAATTTTTTGATAAAAGGCTCTTGCTGTTTCCAAGTCAGCGCTTTGAGCAGCTTCATTTGCATCTACTCCCCGCAGATAGATCCAGAAATCAAAGGCATCTTGCCCCTTTGCCTTTGCTTGTGCTAAATCGATGCCAATTTGATTCAGCGCTCGTTCTCGCAGGGACTTAAATTCCGGTTTGCGCCCTAATCGCTCATATACCTGACCCAAGGATGCCAGAATTGCTTGAGCATAAGCCCATTCTTCCTGCTGTTCTGCCAGTCGTAAATGTTGCAATAGGTTCGGTTCTTCCACTCGCAGCACAAAGGTTGCCAATTCCGCATTGCCGATCAGTTCCTTACGGTATTTATCCGCCAACATTGCATAGAAAACTAGCAACTTTTTTTCCAGGGTATCGATTACCTCCTGCGAACCCATTTGGTCTAACTTTTGTCGCAAATACCAAGGCAATGCTGGGTGAATTTTGTAGGTACTTCCTACCAAATCTTCCAGAATTCCGGCGGCAGTCGCTTCATTCAAGAGTCCAATCCAATCTGATTTCTGCAAGTTTTCTCCAAACACCGCCCGATATGCTTGTCCTAACTCATTATCAGGATTTGCTGAAAAATAATCAAGCCAATGTGGATTAACTCGATCGCAAAATAACCCTAAAAACGGCAAATGCTGCCGCGCCCGTTCCGACAAATTGGCAAACGAATAATCCAGCGACACCGTTAGAGATTTCTCTCTCCCTTCCTCCTGTGCACCCTTAAAAGTATCCAATCCCCGCCGCAGCGCCTCAATCAACTGCACCGGAGATTGCGTTTTCAAATGCCGCAACACCACCCTCAGCGACAGCGGATGTCCGCCCAACAGTTTCAGCAACTCCAGATATTCACCAGGCAATTTCGCCCTATCAACCCCCGCTTCCTGCAGAATCCGTGCCGCCAACTCTTCTGCATCCGGCTGCACCAATCCCTTTAACTCCCGCAGCGCGTAACCGCAATCCAACCAATTTTCCTCGCGCCGGCTGGTAATCAAAACCCAAGATTGTCCCCCGCGCAACTCTTTGAGAAATTGCTTCAAGCTGTCTCTTTCCGCAGCCGGTAAAAGCGGCTGATTCCCCTGGGGAAACCCATTCACCGGTTCAAAATTATCCCAAATCAGCAAACAAGGATTAGTTTGCAAATATTGCCGCACCACCGCCTGCTGTCTTTCCGACGGCAGAGACGCGAATTTTTCACCGCCCAGTTTCCGGCCAATTTGATTCACCACCTGACTCAATCCCGCACCGCTTTCAAAAGAAGTGAAGAAAACCCCACCTTTTCGCCCCTGAGTATCAACCAACCACCGCGCAAATCCTCCTACCAATTCAGTTTTCCCGACGCCGCCCATCCCCTGCAACAGCACAATATAATTTTGGCGAAAAGCTCTTTCCAAGCACAAAATATCGTAATCTCGCCCAATAAAACCATAGGCGCTAACATCTGGCAAATTTACCAGTAATGCCGAAGCAATCGCAGATGAATTATCAGCTTCCTCCATTAAATCTGCAAAACTGGGAGTCGCTGTTGTCGGGCGAAAAGGCCTGCAAGGTTCCTGCTGGTACAATACCGGCACCAGCCAATCTTGCAGCGGTAACAGCCCTTTGGGACTGGGGCGCTGCTTCTCGATGGACATGGATTTGCGCCCCGCAGCCACCGCAGAGGCGATATCTTGTCCCCGCACCAATTCCCCGTACAGCCGTCCCATAAAGTGTTTCGCCCCTGTCGCGTAGACGGAATAAGCCATTGCGACAACGCCTTTCGCACCCAATTTCACCAACTGTCCCGCCACGGATGAAAAAGGTTCTTCTCCCGCTTCACCCGACTTGCAAGCATTGAGAACAAACACCGGCACGCGGCAATCATTCAAATATTGAGCAATTTCCCTAGCAGTAACTATTTCCGGGTTGCCGTTAGCATCTTCAAAAACTAAAACACCTTCACCCAATTTGCCGTACTGAGTTTGCACAACTTTGCTATCAGCTTGAAAGTCGCCGTGCCCGTCAAAATGAACGATATGATAAAAGCCTTTGCGGGCGTTAAGTTCAGCTTCAAACTGCTTTAAACTGGGGGGACGCAATACAGTAAGATTTACCTGTTTTTGAATCGGTTTGAGCGCCTCCAACATCGGGCGGGCGATAGTTTGAAAATTAATATCGCGATCGCCGTAGGGTCGAGCAATTACCAGTAAAATATTTAATTGTTCGTCAGACATCGTTCCCAATTCTGCGCGAACAGCATAGTTGCTAAGACTGCGATACATCCCCGCCAGCAAAGGAGCGAGAAATTGATAATCTGGGGAAAACAGCAATTCCCAGGGCAAATTGAGGACAGCCGCATCGTCGGAAATAATGCTAATTTCGCACTTATCCAAGCCGGCGCGCGTCGCTTCCTGAAAAAACTCCCGCGCTTTCTCGCTGCTGCGAAATACTAGGTCAAATAGCTGCTGTCCCCAAGCCTGCAATTTTTGTTCAATTTTTTTAGCATTTTCCGGTTCGAGTCCGTAGGGAAAGCGCAGGTATTCTTCGAGATACCACCGCAAATCGGCTAGAACTTTGCTGTCAAATGGATGTTCAAAGGTGACGGAAGGGGCAAATCGGGGTGCTGAGTTTCCCCGCTGCCAGAATAGTTTGATAGAATCGCCATCGTGATTGATGCCCAGGGAGTTTTCTGCCATGTTTTGTGCGGCTGGATTGAGAGATGATTAATAATTAGGATTTGCCTCGTTACCAAAGAAACCGATTTTTCGGCTGTTGCTGCGCCCCGTAACTGAATATTATCGCAAAAAAATTAGTTTGCGATCGACTGTTAGCCATCACATATCAAAGAAACCGGGTTTTTGGCCGTTGTTGCGCGCTGTAAATGATATTGTCGCGAAAAACCCGGTTTCTGACCCCTCGCGCGCCAGTCCTGAATTAATTATTCAAATCTGTTGCTGTTGATTCCGGATTGTTTGAGAAACAT
>JALOON010000155.1 GCA_025454405.1 Oscillatoriaceae cyanobacterium Prado104
ATCGGGAATCAACCTCAGCTACCAAACAGGGTATCAATTTATCAATGCTGACACCGATCGGCCGGATTTGCTCGATCCGATCCGAGAAAACAACCGCATCGATCTCGGTCGCTTCCAAGCCAGCGCCGCCTTGAGTCGCGGGTTTAACTTGTGGCAGGGACGAGGGCTACCCCGCACTCCGACGCAGGGTTTGAGATACACCCGGACACCTGTGGTGCCGTTCTTGCAACTGGCTTTGGGAGTGCGGGGAGTTACCAGTTATTACAGCAGTGGCGACCGCCAAAATTCGATCGCGGGCAGTGTCGGCATTCAAGGGCAATTCGGTCATTTCTCCCGTCCTTACCTCGATTACACTGGATTTAACGTGACTTATACTCAGGTGGCGCGGGACGGTTTGTCGCCGTTTTTGTTCGATCGCTTGGTAGATTTGAGAGTTTTGTCTTTCGGGCTCGTGCAGCAAATTTATGGAGGGTTTAGAGTCGGGTTTCAAACCGCTGTTAATTTAGAAAGCGGGGAGACTATCAGTACGAATTACACTTTAGAATACAGCCGCCGCAGTTATGCAATTATTTTGCGTTTTAATCCCGAACGTCAAGTCGGCAGCCTGACTTTTAGAATTAGCGATTTCAACTGGAACGGCACGCCGGAACCTTTTTCTGGGGATGTGCGAACTGTAGAAGGAGGTGTGCGTTTATCTGATTAAATGGGTAATTGGTAATTGGTAATTGGTAATTGGTAAGGAGTCCGTGAGTTTTAAATGCTTGAGTTTTGAGTATTGACAGTTCAAAATTCACAAGTGGTAACTCATAATTCATAACTCCCCGAAGCTGTCAGCTATCAACTATCAACTATTAACTATCAACTCAAAACTCAAAACTCAAAACTCATAAAATCCTATGGTTGGTATATCTGCACAAACAGCGGCTTTGCTGGTGCACTACGGTTTTGACCTAGGTGGTGCTAAAGCAGAGAAATTGGCAGGTCAATGGCTGGCCCAGTATCCCGGCCCTTGGCTGCGTTTAGCAACGATCGAAGCCCTTTATCAAGGGCGCTACAAAGCTGTTTCTGTCGGACACTTGTTGGAAATGTGGCAGCGATTGGGTCAGCCTTTGTATCATTTTAACGGCGAGTTTGAACGCTTGGTTTGCAGCAATTTGCCTCAAGATTTAAGAGGTGAAAATGATGCTAAACTGTCGCTAGAAGAGATATCTTTAGCGATCGAACCTCCCGATACTATTGACCTCAATTTGTCTGTGCCGCCCGCAACAGCAGCCGATTTACCTCCAAACGCAGAAACCCCAAGTATAAAAGTTGAGGAAATCAAAGAATTGCCCGAGGTCGATCGTACAGGAGAAAGTAAGGAAGTAGTCGTTTATCAAGAAGATTTGGCAGCAACGGAATTAGCCGATCGAGCTGAAGAAGCAGAGAAATCAGCCCAGCAGTCCGAGCCAAAATCAGTCCCAATTGTCAAACATCCTGATTTTCACTCCAAATTAACAGCTCTTGCTAAAGCAAGTCAAAGAAAGAAGGGAGAAAGAAGAAAGAAATCTGGTATTTGAACAATAGGCGAAACTTAAAACTTACAATTTATCGCTCTAAAAAGAAAGTTTGTTATTGATTTTTAGATTTTCATAAAAAAACTAAATTCCGATCGAACTACAATACAAGGAGAACATCTCATTTTTGCAACCAAGTTAGAAATTGGGGTTTTGAGGCAGTTCGGCTTAAGGCAGGAGACAGAAAGAAGGAGTCAGGAGTCAGGAGAAGTTTTTACAAATATGAGATGCTCCCACCCAATACAAGTTACTAAACTGAAGAGGTTCGCGAGCAGGTGATGCTCGCACTGATGGGGTTTTTCGCGAGCAGGTGACGCTCGCATTACTATCAACTCTCAACTCAAAACTCCCGAGAAACTCAAAACTCAAAACTCCCGAGAAACTCAAAACTCTCGAGAAACTCAAAACTCCCGAGAAACTCAAAACTCCCAAACAGCTATCAACTAATTTTGCGAATTTCCGAACAAAAAGAAGCCTGTTCGGTACCGTTTGCTTGCTTGACGACGCTAGTGCGCAGTCGCAGATTCGGCATGAGATACCAGAGACGTTCTTCGGCCTGCAGGGTGTCAGATTCGGTAATCAGCGTCAGTACGTCATCCGGGCCCATCACGTAGCGGCTGTTGCCTTGGCTTTGCAAAACTTTGCCTTCACTGGGGTTGTCGGGGTTGGGGACGATCGCTAAGATTGTAGAACCGAGTTGTTTTGGCGCGGTGCGATCGGGAGTGCCATCCCAAGAAACCCGAACTGCTGTTAACTTAGCTGAAGTAGGGTCGATCGAGTGCTGTTGACAAAGTTTAGCGACTGCAGCATCTGTGGCGGGAAGCATTTCTATTTTTAAATCGGATTTGCCTGCCTGCAATTCTCCCGAAGTGAGATTGTGTACGGTGCGCTGGGAAAACCATTTGCCTGCACTCAACTCGAAAAACTCGATCGCATCCATGAATTTTGTCTTTTAACTGAATACTTTGCTGTTCTATATATTTTATATGAATGGGTCGCACCTGCGAACCCGTAAAATCTTGCTATAAATTTTTGCTATATAATTTTTCAAAGGCAAAAACAGCGCGCGCTTAAATTCAAATGTAACCACTCCGCGAGCGAGCTGTCAACAACAGCCCAATCCAAAACTGGGTGCCTGTAGCAACCCGCCCTTAAATATGTCATGCTAAGGAAAGAGAAAAAAGATAATCTCGATCGATCTTTGGGCGAGGGTGCAGCTAGCGATCGCGTACATTTGGGAAAGACATCCGCAAAACTATGAGCGAGTTTACACAAGGTTTAGATAAAATGCCGCCTGCAGAACAAACGCACTGTTTAGAAATCCTGCCCGGCCAGCTAGCAGCAACTTCCGATGTAGAAAGACTATACAGCCTGCTAATAGATTACAATTTTATTGAATCAAAACTAGCCACAGCAGGCGTACAGAAACTGATAGAAGATTACGATTTGGCGACTAACAGCGAAGTTTTGACATTCCACCCAAAAGCAGAAACCCTCAAATTAATCCAAGAAACAATCCGGCTTTCTGCCCACATTTTAACCAAAGACAAAACCCAACTAGCAGCCCAACTAATCGCCCGCTTGATGTGCTTTCAAATCCCGGAAATACAAGCGCTGATAGCACAAGCCCAACACCAAAAAACGCGCTGGTTGCGGCCGCTAACGCCCAGCTTTACCCCTCCCGGAGGCAAACTGCTGCGCACCCTTACGGGACATACTGATTGGGTGCAAGCTGTCGCGATAACCCCCGACGGCAAGCGGGCAATTTCTGCATCTTCAGACCACACTCTGAAAGTTTGGCAGTTAGAAACCGGCGCAGAAATTTGTACCCTCAAAGGTCATCTTACCTACGTCAATGCAGTCGCAGTCACCCCCGACGGCACAAAAGTAATTTCCGGTTCTTGGGACAATACAATTAAAATTTGGAATTTAGAAACAGGAACAGAAATATTGACCTTTGCAGGCGACACTTTTGCCGTAGAAGCAGTAACAGTCACCCCCGACGGCAAGCGAGTAATTTCCGGTTCCTGGGACGGCAGCATCAAAGTGTGGGATTTGCAAACAGGAGCAATAATTTTTAATCTCAAAAACCATGCCAGTTTCGTACAATCAGTAGCGGTAACTCCCGACAGCAAGCGGTTGATTTCCGGTTCGGGCGACAACAGCATTAAAGTCTGGAATTTAGAAACCGGAAAAGAACTGTTTACCCTCACAGGCCATCAGGATTGGGTAAAATCTGTAGCAGTTACTCCTGACGGGGAAAAAATTATTTCTGGCAGTTACGACGGTACTGTCAAAGTTTGGAGTTTAATCGCCAGAGAAAAACTTTTTACCTTAGGAATTCACAGCAGTTTCGTCCAAGCAGTAGCAGTAACGCCCGACGGCAAGTGGGTAATTTCTGCTTCCGGGGACAAGACGCTAAAAGTTTGGAATTTAGACACCAAAATAGAACTTTTTACTTTTACCAATCACATCGCGCCGGTGAATGCTGTCGCGGTGACGCCGGACGGCAAGCAGATAATTTCCGGTTCGTCGGACAAAACCCTCAAAGTTTGGCATTTGGAAACAGGAAAAGAAGATTTATCGATGGCAGGTCACGGCGACTGGGTAAATGCTGTGGCAATAACTGCAGACGGTACCGGTACTAAAGCAGTTTCCGGTTCGGGAGACTGCAGCATTAAAGTTTGGAATCTGGCAACAGGCAAGGAACAGTTTGCGATTCGCGGTCATGAAGATTGGGTAAAAACTATTGCCCTGACAGCCGACTGCCAGCGCATAATTTCCGGTTCCGGCGACAAAACTGTTAAAGTTTGGCATCTGGAAACAGGGGAGGAAATCTTTACTTTCAAAGGTCACGAAGATTGGGTAAATTCTGTTGCCGTAACGCCTGACGGTAAGATGGTAATTTCCGGTTCCGGCGACAAAACTATTAAAGTTTGGAGTTTGGAAACAGGAGAGGAACTTTTTTCGTTTTCCGGTCATGCTGACGGGATAAAATCGGTGGCAGTTACGCCTGACGGCAAGCGATTGATTACTGCTTCTGGCGACACAACTCTGAAAGTTTGGAGTTTGGGAACAGAAAAGAATATTTTTGCTGGTCTGTGGAATTCACTAACCAAAAATCTGTTATTTACACTCAAGGGGCATCATAGTTTTGTCAATGCTGTAGCGGTGACAGCGGACGGTAAATGGGCGATTTCTGGAGGGCGAGAAACAACTTTGAAAGTTTGGAATTTGGCAAGCAGAAAAGAAGCTTTTACATTAGCTGGTCATACTGATGCGGTGACATCTGTGGCAGCGGCAGGAAGAATGGCAATTTCTGTTTCTGATGACAATACGCTGAAAGTTTGGGATTTGTTAAGTCGGGAAGCAATCGCTAGTTTCAGGGGAGATAGCGCGCTGAAAGCTTGTGCTATTGCACCCGATGGGGTAACAATTGTGGCGGCGGAAGCGTCGGGATTGATGCATTTTTTGAGGTTGGAAGAGGGGAAATAGGGAGTTTTTCGGGAGTGCGTGAGTTTTGAGTTTTTCGGGAGTTTTGAGTTTTGAGTTTTGAGTTTTGAGTTGAGAGGAGTGCGTGAGTTTTGAGTTGAGAGGGAGTGCGTGAGTTTTGAGTTTTGAGTTTTGAGTCGATCGTTAATAGTTCTTAGAGATTGAGTCGATCGCACTTTTGCTAAACTTTAAAAGTGCGATCGAACTGTTTGATATCCTAGTTTAATTGTTCCGGATCGATTACCATCTCGCGCAATCTTTCTTAATGCTAAAATTTAAAATGCTCAAATATAAAAGTGCGATCTAAAGAAGGAAAACTTTATCTCTCAACCCAAACGCCAATAGTTACATGAAAACCGTATACAGGTTGCACCTCCAAACCTAATTCTTGTCGGACAGACATCAAGCAAGGAGAATAGGCAGTCAGCCACCAATACCTACGATTCGTCTTAATTTCGCGATCGTAATAAAAATTGATAGTTTGACTTGGGTATGCACTCCACCTACCAAGATTCTTAACAACTTCACCTCTAACAACAGTAATGTGAGAACCTAACCTGGGGTGTTGCAACCGCAGTCCCAATTGCTTTTGCACGAACCAGCAGTAGTACAAACTGAGATCGCGATCGCATTCTAAAATTAACCATCCTATATTATTGGATTCTCCTTCCAAAGGGTAATATTTTAACTGGCCTTTAGCTGGAAGCATTAGCTGAAATAAGTAGAAATCAGAATTGGGAAAAAGCCCGATTGACTCTTTAACTTAATTTTAGCTGTTTCGGGAAAGATCGGGGCGATCGACCGCCAAATATTTCATACTTCGACAGCAATCAAGTAAGATTCGATCGATACGGGAATCGCGCGGGCAAGACAGTCGCGCTATACAGCATAGCTGCATCATTCCTGTGAGGATTAACTCAGTACAGGTGGCAATCCCACCTCTTGCGGTCGCACAAACCTGCCATTCAAACTAATAGCTTTACCCTCAAAAGTTCTCGCTTGGGCTACTGCTTGGCGCAAATGAGCTCGTTCCATATCGTCCTCAATTCCCGCAACCAAATATACAATTAATTTCGACGCTAACTCCCTCCCAGAAACTAGCATTCGCCTTTTATTCGGGTCGTACAGAATTCCGTACCACGCCGATTCGGGATTGTCCGCGTGACTGAATCCTTCATCTACATCGTACCTGCGGAGTTTGTCGAAAATAGATGTCAGCGACAGTTGCTTTCTAAAAACTAAAATTCCCAAAGCATTAGCTAAAGCAACTTGACCTACCGGGCGGAACAAAATATTGCCCTCGCCGGCGGGTTTTTCAAAACCAAATCGGCGCAATTCAAGAGTTTCTTCACCGCTTTCAATTCTTTTATAGCTGGGCAAAGTTGCTAAATTATCGAACAACTTCCTAAACTCTTCGATTCCCTCTTTAAGTTCCTCATCTTCGGGACGCATCGGAATTAAACCTTTTTTCTCCGGCTTCCAGTGGGGGAATTTGTATTCTAAATACCGTTCCGACATATCTTGCAGCGCTTGCAATGTGGTTAACACAGTGGATTTGACCGCGACTGTCGCGCTATCCCAATTGATGCGGGGATTTCTGTTGTCTTGGTCTTTTAATAACGGATGGGTGACGGCAATTTTGCGGGCCGCGATCGCAAATCCGTTATCCTCATTTAATAATGCTAGCTGTCCCTGACTCAGCGTTACTGCCATTAAATTAACGTGAACAAAAATCGATCGCACTCGCCGCTGCGCCTGCTGTCGCGTTTCCCCCGCCAACACTGCCGGGATAAACTCAATGCCGATTTTTTCGCGGGCTAATTTCTGCACTTCAGTTGGGTCAATTTGATACTCTTCGGCTAAATCTTCGATCGTAATTGCAGCGCCGACAGCTTTTTTATTTTTGTTGTATCGTTGCAGGATTCCGGTTTTAATTAAACTCATTAAACCTTGAACTCCCATCAATCTGTGCTGCCCGTCTAAGGCATAGATGCCAATTTCTTGAGATACATTCAACAGTCCTAAATTCTGATTTTTATCAAAGGCTGTGAATTCAGCAGCCGATTTTGTAGCGATACCGTATTTATCCCACTCTGCTGCTTGAGGATCATCTACCCAGGGGGGACTGACGACTACTAAAACTGCGGGGAATTTGTGCGATTTTCTGGCTGCTAAATATTGAGTTAGAGCTGCTTGGCGCGACCAATCTAGGGGACGCTGGATGATTTCGTCAATAGTTTCATCATCGCGGACGATGTTGTTAGTTTGGAGGTCGAATTTTTGCCGAAAAAGTGGCATTTGCGAGGCAAAACGGACGCGAGAATCCAACCACTCGAGGGTGACGGAACCGATGTAGGCTTCGCTGTTTCCCATCAGGGTTTTCTGTGCAAAAATGCGATCGTCCTTGCCTAAGTAATTATCTAATAACAGTGCAATTTGTTGCCGATCGCGATTTTCTTTTTCTAAAAACTGGTTAGCGAGGTCATCTGCTGGGTTGCTAGTCATCGATGGTTTTTACATAATTAGGATATTTTTTGAAAAATATCATCTATTAAAGTTTGTGTCAACAATTGTTTTTTAAAAATAATTGTGAAATACTAAAACTGCTACTGAAGGGGGATTACACATCATACAATGTTTTATTTGTCAATAGTTAGCGGGCGATCGAACTCAGGTGTGTTTGGGTTCGCGCGCTATTATCCGAGTCCGCCAGGGGTTGAAAACCCCTGTCTCATAGCGCAAGTCCTCCTAAGAAACAAATCCGCAAACCCATATGAGCTGAGGCTTTTGAGAATTTTGTTTCTTTCATTACATAACGGGTGCGCAGCCCTCGTGGGAC
>JALOON010000111.1 GCA_025454405.1 Oscillatoriaceae cyanobacterium Prado104
TGATAATCGTTGCAGCTTTTTGAGGTGAGTTTGGTAATGCTTTGGATTCGGAAATACTACACCTGTTGACAGCGTAGCTAAAACCTTTACCCCCAAATCGACGCCCACATTCTCGTGCTGTTTGGCGGTCGGCGCGTGTTCTTGTTCGTAAGCGAACGCCATAAACCAACTATCAGCAGTACGTGAAATAGTAATTGATTTGCAAGTGGTATGTGGCAATCTTTCATAGGTCTTTACCCATCCAATTGTCGGCAGCTTTACGGACGTACCGCCTACCGGAATTGGCTTGCCACCTGCATCTATAGTAAAAGAATCATGATGCCCCTTCTTCTTGAACTTCGGATAGCCGCCTTTGCCAGAGAGAAATCTAGAAAAAGCATCACCCAAATTGTCAAAGGCGTATTGGGTTATTTTCTGACAGATTCCTGATTCTTTAATCCATGCAAACTCTGGTTTGACCTGGTTGTTAAAGAACTTTTTGAGGAGGTATTTATTCGGCTTCAATCCATCCTTATACAAGTTGTTCCAAGCAGCCAGTCCCCAGTTATAAGTAAACCTCGCTATTCCAGCGTGTTTGCTCATTATTGTGGCTTGACTTTTACTCAGCTTCAGCTTTGTTTTGTGGGTTTGTCAATAGCGTCTTTGAAGCTTTCTTTGATTTCTTTGGAGTAATTTCGCAGCCCGTACAAGCGGCACGAGAAGCAGTGAATTATTGCCATTAAATCTTCTACTAATTCGTGCTGGGGAGATAGTGATTCTTGATTGGCAACTATAATCTCGCAGCCGACTGATACGGCAAGTTCTTGAATAAACTCAAAGGCGAACCTGCACATTCTATCTTTGTGTGCAATTACGATTGTCGATATTTCACCTTTGAGCACTGATAATCCAAGCTTTTTGGCAAATTCGTGCGGTTTGAACATCATCGGTACACCATAGATATTTGTCTGTTAGTGTACCGCTTTGTCTATTTATTTGCTACCTAGGTACTAACTCCCTTCCCGATAGAAGATTATGTACTTCTTCCTTCTTCTTCCTTCTTCTTCCTTCGCGTCCTTCGCATCTTCGTGGTTCGTTAAATACAAATTCTTCCTGTAGGAAGGGAGTAAACCGAATTCCTTCTTCCTTCTTCCTTCTTCCTTCTTTTAAGGATCGGCAAAAGTATTGATTTCCCCTCCACCAATGTACCGTCCCGGAATCTGTCGCGGTACAGCAAAAGGCTGCGGTTGAATCGGCTGCCCGCCGACCTTTAAATTCTGCGGTACAGAGCCAAAGTTGGGCTGTTGTGCGGGTACGTTCCACCGATTTGGTTGCCCTTGTTGGTATTCAGAATTAGCTGAATTGGGCGAGAATTCAGGGCTAACTATCTTGCTATCGCGAATGCCTCCGGGCAAGCGCAATTGCGCCCCATTCGGCGCTTGCGGTACTGGGGAAAGTGTGGCGGGCAGTGGCGCGGGCTGCATTTCGGCCGTCCAGCCGGGGCCGGATAAATTAGTTTGGTAGGGGCTTCTGGGCAAAGCTACAGTTGCAGGCACTGCAGGAGTTGCAGGGATTTCCGGCAGTCTTGGAGCCCATTCGGAATTCGATGCGGGCGCTGTAGCACCTGGATTTAAGAATTGCTGGGAGTCGCTAATGATGGTAGTTGTAGGAGGCACAACGGCTGCGGGTGCGGTCTGAAAATTCGCTGGATTTGCTCCTATTTGAGGTGTAGCAAGCGTTGGCAGCAAATTTGGCGAATTTGCACTAATCCCGGAGGCAGCGGTTCGATCGGGCAAAATCCCTGAGGTAGCAGGATTTTCATTACCATTTGTCTGGTTCGGGTTAACAGCCTGGTATTTTTGCATGGCTGCTTGCAGGGAGCTTAAAGGAATCGGATTTCCGTTGGGTTTTGGCGGATCGATCCCAGGGACGATCGAACTTTGCGGTAAAGTTGCAGCAGCAGTTGCCAGATCCGGAGCGTTCGACCCGATCCCCGGCACCTGCCCCACTCCGCCAGCCGGAATCAAAGCTCCTGTGGTGCTGGAATTTTGGGAGTTGAAGTTTTGGAGACCGTTGCCGGTCGCCGTTACCACGGGATTGGTTAAACCGAGGTCGGACGCTGATATGTCTGGCACCGCCTTGTTGGTGGCTGCTGGCAACTTTGGAATATCTAAGCCCCGAGCTCGAATTTCGTCGAATAAACCTTTCCCTTTTACCAATGGTGAATTTAACGCACCCAGCGCAGCATTAGAACGGTTCAACTCATCGACTAGCACGGGTCCGCTGTCAATTTCCGCAGCAATAGCGCTGTCATCAGCAGACAAATCACCCACCATTGGATTGTTCGATCGTACCGCTGCTTTGTCATCCATGCTCAACCGTTCTGGATTTATTGTTACCTCCCAGATAAACATTCCCCCCGCCAACATCACTGCTAGCGGAGCCCAAACACTTGGTTGCATCCAGTGGCGCAACCGCGCTACCAGATAGCGGACTGATGGAGGAAATCGGTTAAAACGTGACATAGTTCTGCCTTGATTCTCTGCTTTTATTCTCGGAATGGAATAAAGAAATATCGAATTAAAAACAAGTTTCCTGAATCTACTGTATCATTTTTACTTGCGCTGGCATCCGGCGGGCGATCGAACTCGATTAATTAACAATTGCTACAGGTTTAAAGTACGATCGAGCGCTGCTGGAAACAAGACCAAAGGACAATTGCAGGTAAAGATTTTCACGACTAAAAATCATGAAGAAAGTAATAGAAATATTAGCAAATCGAGAAGAACTAATTGAGCGATCGCTCTCGGTTGTGCTGTCACAAATAACGGCAGCCATTGCCGAACGCGGGCAGTGTACGATCGCCCTAGCCGGCGGCAGCACGCCAGAACCCCTTTATCAAGCGATCGCAGCCCGAGAGCTCGATTGGGACAAAATTCACGTTTTTTGGGGCGACGAGCGCTACGTTGCCCCAGACCACCCGGATAGCAATCAAAGAATGGCGCGCCTCGCATGGCTCGATCGAGTCAACATCACCGCCAGCAACATCCACCCCATGCCCACAGGTGCAGGCGACCCCGCAGCCGACGCCAGCACCCACCAAACCGAATTGCAGCAGTTCTTCCAAATATCTGACGGCGAGTTTCCCGCCTTCGACATCATCTTATTGGGAATCGGAGACGATGCCCACACAGCCTCTCTATTTCCCCACACAGCAGCCCTGCAAGTGCGAGATGCCCTAGTAACAGTCGGCAACAAAGACGGTCAACCCCGCATCACTTTTACAGTCTCCTTAATTAACCGAGCCCGGTGCGTCATCTTCATCGTCGCAGGAAGCAGCAAAAAACCTGCCCTGGCTCAAATTTTTGCCCCCGCAGCAGATGCCACGACCTATCCAGCAAGACTGATTCAACCTGAGGGCGAACTTTGGTGGCTGCTAGATGCAGCAGCAGGTGAAGAACTCAAGCAGCAAACTGTTTAAAACTTGTTAAGTTCTGTAGAACTCTCCAAAAATTCTTGTGGGTGGGCGTCCTGCCTGCCCTGAATTGGTTGTGCGGGATCCGTATATTAATTCTTGTTGGCGTGCTGCTTGATTATTTAGCCCACAACCAACAAACATCCTAGTAAGGTTCGAGACAGCAAGCGAGATATTTGCCTATCAAACCTGTAACTATGCCAACATATTCAGTAGGATTGCTAAGTCAATTTTGCCGATCGTCGCGATCGTTACCGCCCAGTGCCAGTTGCTAGCACCAGCTAAGCAGTACAAGAATTGTGGCGGTTAAAGTTAAAATTTGACCATACTCGCATATTTTTGTCAGGAACCCCTTCCTAAAGGAAGAGGCTCGTACACTGCCCGACCCGTTGGGCGAACCGCCTAACCCAACCATACTGTGCCCTATGCGCGCCGCACAGGCTGCGCCAAAGGGGCTACGTTATTCCCACGGAGGGGTCGATAGTACCCCTCCACCCCGTAAAGGGACTGTAAAGCCGTGCTAGAAGCACGGGGTTTCAACCCTCCGTTAACACTACGCCCAATTTTCTGATGAGGCTGATTCTACAATCTAGCCAAAACGCAAGGAGAAATCGATGATTGTCTGTCCCAATTGCAATCACCAGAACCCCGACGGGGCAAACCAGTGCGAGGCTTGCTACACGCCTTTACCCGTTACCGCTAGTTGCCCCAACTGCGGTGCTGCGGTTCAGACAGATGCAGCCTTTTGCGGTCAATGCGGTTTTAACTTGCGTCCGGGTTCCTATGTTCCAGAAGTTGAACCAACAGTAGTTGCGACATCTTCTGTGGGACCGACGGTGGTATCGCCACCGGCACCGGATTTAGTGCGACCCGAACCGCTGGTGCAACCGGAACCTGTGGTTGCTGCAAATTTAATGCCAAACTTGGAAAAAAACCCGATCGGACTTTCTGCTGTTCCAGATTCCCCCCTACCGCCAGCAGTTCCTGCTACAACTGAATCGGCGGCAGCGGCAGCAAATACCTTTCCCTCGGCGGTCGGCAAACCTGCTGCAGGTGCAGCTAAAACTCAACTGCAACAGCAGTCGGCCCAACTCATGCACGTTCAGACAAGTACGCCAGTAGAACTGCCTAACAATCTGTCTGTGATTCACATAGGCAAGCCCAATGACTTAGTGCCGCCGGATGTTGACGTTTCCGGCTTTGCTAATTCAGAGATAGTTTCTCGGGTACACGCCAATCTCCGGGTGGAGGGAGATGCTTACTACCTAGAGGATGTGGGCAGTTCCAACGGTACTTACGTCAACAATACTCCGCTGCCAAAGGGAAACCGACACAGGTTGCGACCGGGAGACCGCATCTCTCTAGGTAAAGGAGACCTGGTTACGTTTTTGTTTCTACTCTCTTAGATCGAGTTTGGATTGGGCGATCGAAAGTCTAAAATCTAAAATCGCATCAGGAGCGCTCTACCAAAACTCAATGCTGCCAATGTGATTAAGCTGACCTTGCTACATCCACTCCAGTCTATACCCGTCCGCAGTTGGATCTTTGAAGACGAACAGGTCGTCCGGATCGGGCGAGCGACAGAAAACCACGTGGTTTTATTCAGCGCGGTGGTTTCCCGCCGCCATATAGAATTGCGGCGCACTGGCATAATCTGGGAACTGATTAATTTAGGCACGAACGGCACTTACCTCGATGGTAAACCGATCGCGAAAGTCCCGGTTGTGGACGGTCTGATCGTTCACTTGGCTCGCTCGGGCCCGAAAATTCAAATCAATGTGGGCCCGCACCTGTCCAAAGCTCCGTCGGGATCGGTTGCCATCAAGCCGAGGGATACTAAGGCAATTCACGCTCCCCCAGAGAGCGCCCAGATTAGGACTATGCCGGTTCCCGACCAAAAAGAAATTGGCACTTCCAGGGAAGAGGAAGAGTTAACGGAGTCAGAAAGCAACCCCGATTATTCTGAAGAATATTAAGTCGGTCGCCCCGTCCGATCCAAGTTCTTCTGTCAATGCCCGCGGAAAGAGGCGGGCTGTCGCAACCGGCTTTCGCAGGTTCGGGTTTGAACTATTTGAGTTCGCAGTCTCAAAAAATGTCAACTACCTACACTGACCTTTGGTACGGTGTAGGCTGGCAGGAAACTGTAAGCCTTGTTGACCGGCCTTAGTTCTAAGCGGTACTCGCTACGCTCGATATTTCCGCCTCGGTTATAGCGTCCGCCCCCTTGTCGCATTTAAGGTGGAAAAATCCCAGTCCGGTGCCGGACTCGCAGCGCTAAATCCGAACTCTTTGAGGATGGGAACTCAATCGAGAGTACCTTGAGTTCGATCGAGCGCCGGCGGTACGATCGAACTAAACGATCGAACAAAGGGATGCTTCCGGACTAGACGCCTTTTGGCTCCCTGAAGGCACTGCGAAACACAAAAGTATCGGTACACAGGAGTTTATTTATGAGTACAGCACAACAGATTGTTAGGCGCGCAGATCTGCTCAACCGCCGGACTATAGACCGCAGGACGGCGGTCGAGGTCGGCAGGGTGGATCAGTTGTGGGTAGACCCTCAGTCCCACCGGACGCTGGGCTTTACTTGCAAGTCGGGACTTTTGGGTACCAAGAAACGCTGGTTCGCTTGGGCGCAAGTTGACGCTGTGGGGGAAAATGTGTTTGTCAACATTAACCCGGAACTTCCGGAACTGCAACAGCCGGAACAAGCGATCTCGACGATCGGGCTGGAAGTGCTGACGGATGCCGGTAATAAAGCCGGTACCGTGACAGACTTCCTCTTTGATGCCAGGACGGGTGCTGTTGTCGGCTACCTGTTTAAATCTAGCGGCTGGCGCGGAGTCTTGGACGGGATTTACGTGCTGCCCGTGGCAGCAATTTCGACAATCGGTAGCAAGCGGGCGATTGTATCGGAAGTTGCTGTATTGGAACCCCAGCAATATGCCGAGGGCCTGCACCAAAAAATGAGTCAAGTAGCAGAGTTTCTGCAGGACGATTTTGACAAAACTCTTAAAAATGTTGAAGGAGTGAAGCGGGGCGCTCAAAGTCTGGCTGAAAAACTTCAAGATAAAGCTCAAGAAGTCAAGGAGGTAGCTCAAGTTAAGGTTGCTGAACTCAAACGGCAGGCGAAGCCTGAATCTGAATCAACTGAACCTGATGCGGGAGATGCTGAGGTAAGTTCTCCTGTTACTCCAGATGCAGATTTGCGCTGAGTTCGCTCGGGGACGATCGCAGAAACCTTGAATTCGGCTGAATTTTCCACGACAGCAATCCTAGCAAGAAGTTTGCAGGTGCGAAAGTTGTGTATGCTTTCAGCAGGAATAACTGCATAGCGCTATGGTTTGCTGTTTGTCATTCACGCTGGCGCGCATTCTAACCTCAAGTACCGGGCGCTAAATTTATTAGTAGATTTTTTTATAACATCAGTGATTACCTTAACCCTACTGCATCCCATCCAGTCTGTCCCAGTTCAAAGTTGGTGTTTTGAATCCGAATCCGTAGTTCGGATCGGTCGATCGAACGATAATGATGTAATTATTTACAGCGCTGTTGTTTCCCGCCACCATGTCGAACTCTGGCACAATCCTTCGGGCTGGGAAATTATTAATTTTGGTGCGAACGGCACTTTCGTTGATGATAAACCCATCGCTCAGGTGCCGGTGGCGGATGGCATGACAATTCGCTTGGGCAATTCCGGTCCAAAAATTCGGATTCGCGTGGCAGCAGCAAATTCAGACGCGGGGAGGGTAACTGTTCCTCCAAAGCGCTCTGCAGCAGGTCAAAAGGAGGAAGCTTTAACAGAGAGAGAAACTGCTGTACGCCGCCGTAAAGGATTCGATGAAAGTCTAATCGATGAGGCTTTGACTCAAATTGACCTTGATTGACGGTCGCCTCCCGCGACACCACATCCTTGCCGCTTCTAAAAACCAGGACAAACCTACCCACAGGTAATTTTGGTCGCTCGTATAAGTCTGCGGTATAACTTTCATCCTTAGAACCCACAATAAATACTTCCCCTGGGTTGACTTTTACTTGAATTTCTGCTGACTTAAGGTGGGCGATTTCTTGAGTTAATTTATAACACTTGTGCCCGACCAGATATTCGGGGATCTCGTATTTGCCGATGCCTTCGCAAGCTTTGAGCAAGCTATGAGCTTGCTCAAAGCTTGCGAATCGCCTTCAACGAGAGTAATGTCCTATTTGGTGTTAATAACGCGGGACAGTTCGATCGACCAACATGGAATAAGCATCGATGCCGCCAACGATATTTTTAACGTTGGTAAAACCTCGATCGGTTAGCCAGTGGCACATTTGAGCCGAACGCACTCCGTGATGGCACAAAACAAGGGTTTCGGCATCGCGATCGAGTCGATCTGTGATTGTTTCAGACCATTCGGCAAACTCGCTCAGCGGAAAAACAGCAAATCCCGGCAGCGAGGCGAATTCAATTTCTTCAGGTTCGCGCACGTCCACAAGCTGCAATTTTTCAGCATTCGGATCTGCTAAACGGCGACCTAATTCTTCAACTGTTATTTGACCAAAAATTTCTGACATTTTATTAGAAGGAAGAAGGAAGAAGGAAGAAGGAAGAGGGGAAGTTCTGAGTTTTAAGTTTTGAGTTTTGAATTAAGAACTGTCAATACTCAAAACTCAAAATTCAAAACTCCTTACGGAAGTTCTGAGTTTTAAGTTTTAAGTTGTGAACTTCAGAACTTTCTTTAACTCAAAACTCAAAACTCAAAATTCAAAACTCCTTTTAATTGAGCCTCGAAGGTGGCGGAATTAACTCAGCAGGAGGTGTCGGTGCGGGCCTGCCGTCCAACTGACCTACCCTGTCTCTAGAATCGAGACAAGTAGACATCAACCGTTCCGTCGAAAAGTCCAGCCTGCGGCTCAATCCGACTACGCATTCAGAAAACACTTCCGGCAATAAACTGCGGCGACAGCTATCGAGCACTAACAGCGGCTCGGCTGCTTGAGTGCGAGATCGGGCGCTGATATCCACCACGCAAGTAGTCAGCTCATCGGGACGGCGCACCCGCCTGCAGCTAGACAGCGCATCGGCAGCAGAAATTTTGGTTTTGCGGTTGATTTGAACCACGCACTTCGATATGTCGCGGGGGTGGAGTGCGCCGGCACAAGCGTTCGCAGCTACTTCCGGCGCAACTCCCGCATCCACGAGTTCCAAAGCGCAAACGCGGTAGGGATTGCGATTGCGGGGGATTCTAATCGTGATGGCTGATGCTGGCTCTACAGGAATCGCGGCAGCAAACAAGCTCAAGGTTGCTAGCTGCGCTGCGAGAGCTAAGATCCAGTTGGGGCGGGAGCTTGCAGGTGCCAAAATAGGGAAAAAATTGCGGTTGTGCATGGCAGGTTATGGCAGGTTAAAGTTATGAGTTGTTTGGCAGTTCGATCGCTCGCCTGTTGCTTCAGTATTTTAGAACTTACCGCCGGCGATGAAAAATAAATGCCTAGATTGCTTGGGGATCGCGATCGATCCAGGCAACCACAGGCGATCGAGAAATGGCTAACACCCGTCTTAACTTTTAGGCGGTGAGTATGTTAAAATAGCAAGTCTGCATAAAATTGCCTAAAAATATTAGAGAGGAAAATAAATGTCTCGATATCGAGGCCCCCGATTGAGAATTGTCCGACGCCTAAAAGATTTGCCGGGGCTGACCCGCAAATCCCCGAGACGGGATTATCCGCCCGGACAGCACGGCCAAAACCGCAAAAAGCTCTCTGAATACGCGGTTCGCTTGCAAGAAAAGCAAAAGCTCCGTTACAACTACGGCGTGACAGAACGCCAATTGCTCCGCTACGTCCGTAAAGCCCGCCGAGTCGTGGGTTCCACAGGTCAAGTCCTGCTGCAATTCTTGGAAATGCGCTTGGACAATACCGTGTTTCGGATGGGGATGGCTCCCACAATTCCCGCCGCCCGACAACTGGTAAATCACGGTCACGTTACAGTGAACGATCGCGAAGTGAACATCGCCAGCTATCAATGCAAGCCTGGAGATGTAATTGCCGTTAAAAATAGAGAGCGCTCCCGCCAAATGGTGGAGGCTAACCTCAAAGACCCCGGTTTGGCGCACTTGCCCAGTCACTTGGAATTTGACAAACAAAAATTGGTTGGCAAAGTTAACGGCGTTGTCGAACGCGAGTGGGTTGCTCTTCAGATTAACGAACTGTTAGTGGTTGAATACTACTCGCGTCAAGCTTGAGCGATCGCACTCATTAGTTATCGGTCATCAGCCATTAGGCTCTCGCAAAAACTCGGTTTCTGGGAAAAATTGTCAATCTATCGGAGATAAATTGACGCAGAAGCCGGGTTTTTCAGTTGCTTTAAAAAGCTTTTTTTATGGAACCGCAAAGGCGCGAAGAGAAGACCATCATCCAGCATTAGAACCCATAAATCTGTTAGAAACCGGGAATAAGGGCAAAGATTTTGCCCAAAACCCGAGATTTTTCGCTAGAAACCCAGTTTCTCGCTTGCTTGTTTAAAAGGCTGCAAGATATCAGGTTATACAAAGTTCGCCGGATCTTGATCCCGCCGGTGTTTCACGGGAATGGGAGTGCCTTGGGCATCGCCCGCTAAGGCTGCAGTTGCCTCCAAGGCTTCCTTGAGTCGCTTAGCAGCATAAATCGACATATCGCGGGGTACGCTGATGCGATCGCGCAAATAGCGCAAAGCTGCATCAGAACCGGTTGGCGGAGTGCAAACTTGACCGGTCATCATCAAAGTTAAAGCACAGCGCAAAGCTTCATCAAATAAATTATTATCCGCTGGATTGACTCGAACGATATTGCTGCGGTGCTTGATGACGCGGTGCAGCGCTTCAGCGCGAGAGGTTTCCGGTTCTGGATACATTACATCCCGCAGGCCCGCCCAAGGGCCGTTGTCCACGCGGGCTTTGTTAAGCAGCATCTGGGGTTCGCTGTTTTCATAGCACCCGCCCATTTGAGGCGGTAAATCGTGGGCGTGGGTGTGGAAGTCGCTTTGAGTGCCGCGATAGGTAGGGCGACTTTCCATCGCTGCAAACCAGTCGGCAAAGCGGGGGTTTTCTTCCCGCATCGAGTAGCCTTTGTAATAGTAAAGACTGGCATTCATCCGTTCGACATAGGGCGTAAAGATAACATCCGCAGTGCCAAATTGTTCGAGAAAATAAGGCCCGGGAGTGCTGGCTAGGGCTGCTTCAACTTGGGCGACGGTGCTGATAAATTGGTTGCGGTTGTGCTGTTCTACTTTGGCGGAACTTACCGGGTAGCACAGCCAAGAACACCAGGCCCTAAATAGCAGTCGTTCTAATCGTCGCAGGGGAAGCACTGCGGGGTTTTCCATACCCAAACCTAAAGGACCATAGACTCGTTCCAAGGCGATTAAAATATCATCGCTTTCGGTGATGGTACGGCCGTCTAGCTCGATCGCGGGTAACATTCCCGACGGCACTTTGCGCTTGTACCAACTTTCCTTTTCCCCATAGCAGAACATAGTAACTTTGTCAATACGGTAGGGGATTTGTTTTTCTTCCAACCACAGCCAGATTTTTTGGCAGTAGGGACACCAAGCGTGATTGTCGCGATACAATGTGACTCTCACATCAGCTTCGGATTGTCCGAAGAGGCGCAAGCGGGATTGAGCGTTGGTGGGGCCGTTGGTGCGATCGACTTCAAAGTCTGTGAGTGTTTCTAATTCTGTCCAGCTTAGAGGGGTGGCGATCGTGGCGGTGGATGTCATAGGTGAATTAGTGCTGATGATGGTAGAAATATAGACTAAATGTATATCGTTTCTCAGTCGCGATCGTCAAGAAGCCAATAGCAAATTTGCCATTGGCTGATGTTTGTGACTGGCTACACCATCCCTTCTTTTGGGCTTTACTTGTGCGGGTAAGGAGCAAAAATTTAGCCGAGAAAAATGGTCAAACAATAATCAAATAAAACGCGCTTGCACATTAAACTTTATTTATTGCCCGTAAATCCTTGAGAATACTTTCCTATTGTCCCTCCCATATCTTTTTTGAAGAATCGTTGAGGAGATTCACCCGTTTTTACAACCCAGCTATATTCATCACTTCCCCAGGAATTTCCTTGCTCATCATGGGCATGGAAATAGATATATCTGTTATCAATTTTATCTTCATCATCTAGGATCAAAGCTTTTTCACCAGGAGCTAACTTCCAGTATCCCTTTGTTACCCAATTATAGTAAATGTCTTCAGGTAGGTTTTCTTTAGGAAATCTAGGAGTATTATTTCTGTAACGGTAGTGAACAGCTACCCAAATAGTACGATCTTGAGTATAATTGCTTAATTGCCTGTGCCGTCAAGCAGGAAACACCGATTTTCCGATCGCACACCCGATAATTTTAAATAAATGACACTTGACGAAGTACTGCTTTTCCTCGACTCAGTTCTCAAGCAAGAGCATCTCAACGATATTCACATACTGGTATTGCGGCAGACTTGGGAAGGACGCTCTTATCCAGAGATTGCCAAAAGCGCGGGTTATGATGCCGAATATATTAAGTTTGTTGGCTTTCAGTTATGGCAAGTTCTCAGTCGGGTATGCGGAGAAAAAGTTACCAAGAGTAACGTTCAGTCAGTTTTGCGACGGAAAGCACAACAGGCGCAAGTAACCGTCGCACTACCAAATAGCCAAATTAGTCACAATATTAACCAACAAATCGATCGTAGCGATCCGATCGCCGATCGAGCTACAACTGACTTAACAAAACTCAACAAAACGATAAATTGGGGAGAGGCAATTGATGTTTCTATTTTCTACGGACGCGCTCAGGAAATAGCCTTATTAGAAAAGTGGCTGATAGTCGATCGCTGCCGCCTAGTAACGCTGTTGGGGATGGGTGGCATTGGCAAAACTTCTCTTTCTATCAAGGTAGCAGAACGCATCCAAGAACAATTTGATTATATTATTTCGAGAAAAACCGATCGGTTTAGCCGTTCGAGAAGGCGAAACTTTGCCTGTTCGTTCATTACAACTGACAGGTTTAACAACCCCAAAAGCACGGAAAATTTTTCAACGCATCGGTTATTTTCAAGGGTTAGACTCCGAATGGGATATTTTGATATCGCACTACGCTGGAAATCCCCTAGCATTAAAAATGGTCGCTCCCGCCATTCGTGACTTTTTTGAAAGTAGCCTGACCAAATTTTTAGAACCTTTAGATCGAGGAACTTTAGTATTTGATGATATTCGGAACTTATTAGACAGACAATTCAACCGTTTATCAGATGTAGAAAAAAAGGTAATGTACTGGCTGGCGATCGAGCGGGAGCCAGTCTCGCTGAGAGAATTACAACAAGATTTAGTGGCAAAATTAACTATCAAAGAATTACTAGAGGTTTTAGGTTCTCTCGTTAGACGTTCTCTCATCGAAAAAACCTCAGACGGCTACACTCAACAACCCGTCGTCATGGAATACATGACGGAACGATTAATCGAACAAGTCTGCACTGAGATAACCAGCAGCAAAATTGACCTTCTCAGAAACCCTGCTCTTCTCAAAGCTACAGCGCTGCGGGTAATATTATAAATCTATTGCGTCCGATGCAGACTGATTTAAAGCGAGTAGCGATCGCACCACCTCTAATTGCCGATACACCGGACAAAAGTGGACAACGCATACATATAGCCATCATTACGGTGTATTGCCCAGCAGTATTTGTGACGCACGGGACTAACTTTTCCTGTTTCACAAATCATTTCAAAAACTCCACTCGCTCGTACAATGAGCCTACCGACATGAGTACCCGCAAACTTTCCTGCTGGCAAAGTTGCTTGTACTATGTCACCTGTTTCAAAGCCAAAAAACTCCTTGCACCGAGTCTTGTGTTTAATGGGGAAGCCATATTTATTAGTCTGGCACATCTGACGGCTGCCCCATCCTTTGGCTATTATCGATAAAGGTTGTGAAGTCAAAATTTTTAATTCGGATACTACTCCTACACAAGCTGCATCTAACCAATGAGTTTTTGGCAGTCCTAATCGAGTACGATTGTATTTGGTGCGCCCGTCCGTTCCCATTTCCATCGGTAATGATGTTTCTTTTAATCTGCGGCGTGTGCGAATTGCACGACGCGATTCTAAGTAAGTCGATCGGGACTTATATGATGTCCGGCAAATTACCCATAATAAAAATGCTTGAAACCATCGATCTGACAAGATTGCAATCATGGGCAATTGCTTGGACATGATATTACGCATCAAAACTAAGAAACCGGGTTTTTTGCGAGAATACTTCGTTGCAGCCAGTAGGAACCCCCAAAAACCCGGTTTCTGAACACCCGTGCGTGAGTCCTTTGGGTGTAATATCAATTCCGGTGGCATCGGAATTGATATAAGTCCTGATGATATTAAACCCCGATTGGCGATCGGGCGACATTTACGGAGGGGGTGGGGCGTCTTGAATTTTAGCGAGTGCTTCTTTAATTTGAGGGAGTTCCAAAAACTTCATGGTTTCTGCAATCAAGCGATCGCCCCAGAGGTTTTCTTTGAGAAAATCTACAGTGGCATAGCGTTTGTCAATTTTTAAAGCAGCTTCTCCCATCGCTAAACCTTTTTCTGTGTCGCCTTTGCCGTAAATTGCTACTGCTAAAGCTAACATCGGTTCGGCTGCTTTATTGTCGATCGCGATCGCTTCTTCCCAGCGTTTGATGGCGCTATCAATATCTCCAATTTCGTATTTAACTAATCCGATATTGTTAATAGCAGGCCACAGATTTTTTTCTAAAGCAAAAGCTTTTTCGTATTGGGCGATCGCCTCATCATACCGCTTTAGTTTGTAAAAAGCATTACCCAAATCGAATAATGCGCCGGGAGTATCTGGTTTTAACTTCAACCCTGCTTGCAAGTTTTCGATAGCTTTCTCGTATCTACCTTGCCGAAAGTGAGCTTCTCCCAACACAAATCGAATTGAGGCATTTTCTGGTGCAAGGGATTGAGCTTGCTGCAAAGCAACAATACCTTTATCAAACTGCTCGACTTGAATGTACAAACTACCTAACAATATCCAAGTTTGAGCATTCTTGGGAGCTAGTTGCGTAGCGAGTTCAGCTCTGGGTACTGCTAGTTGGTATTGCTGGAGTCTGGCTAGCTGGACGGCTTCTTCTGCAAGGCTTAAAGCGGTTTGTTCGAGTTGGGCCGAGTCTAGTTGGAGGGTGTAAGGCAAAAGTGCTTGTGCGACAGCGGGCTTGGGCATCGCCCACAGGCCGAGTGCAAACAGCAGAGATAGTAGAGGTAGGCGATTAGGCACTTTACAGCCCCAGGAAAAAATATAAGGGTTTCTCAATTGCTTATAATAGCTCACAATATCAAATCTAATGGTACAGGAATTATTTAGGGCAAGGGTCTGCGATCGCAAACCAGGTTCGCGATCGCTACCCCAGTCGCGTGGCGGGACGAACTCACTCTCGTCAATAACAATATATCAACACTATCAAATCGGAAAAAATATATTTTCATTCCTCCGAATAAAGGTATCAATAGAAGAAGACATAACAAGTTTTGGATTGGTTAATAGAGGTGAAAATTGGCTAATTGCCCCTGATTGCTGTCGGGAGTGAGTAGAGTCACGAGATGAATTTAGTTCGCAATCAGCAGTCTTCGATCGGAGTGGATAAAAGCTGTCAACCATTTCACCCACAAGGGGATGGGGTTTGACGGGCGTTCCATAAAGACGATCGGGCAACCGCTGCAGCCTCGTCATGTACCACTTCGATCGGCTGGTAAAGGTATGCCCAAAGATGTTAATCTGAAGTTCCCCCAGTAGGGCGATCGTTCAAATCTCGCAAACCCTTGCACTACAAGGAACGATCGCCTTTTTCCCCTCTAAAGGCGTACCCATGTATCT
>JALOON010000040.1 GCA_025454405.1 Oscillatoriaceae cyanobacterium Prado104
GTTGCCTTTACGAACCGTTGCCTTTACGAACCTAGGATTTTAGGAGTCTTTAGCGGGTGTGGGGAGACAGGGGTCAAAATTGACTGTACCTAGAGCATACCAGATGTCGGCTCGCGATCGGGCGGATTTTTAGCAGCCATCACCGCGTCGTAGGGCCCTGGTTGCGGTTCGCCGTTAGTTTCGTACTCGCGTATAGGCCCTGAAAAGCTTTGCGAGGTAGTAAGTCGAACGGCTTTTGCGAATACAGTTCGATACTTGGTTTTTGTCATTGATTTTCTCCTTCAAACTGTTTCAGGATTGACTCTATTTTCACTTTGCCATCTGCGAACTAAGGAATCAAAAAACGAGCAACTGTAGTTGCTATTTAGAGAAAAGAGCTTACATATTGAGGTGTAAATAATAAGAACAACAGTAGAATATTGAGTTATCTCCTTACCTTTATCTCGCCCAGTGTATTTAAATACATAAACGCTTAAAATTTAGTGATTTTTCCGCACTTGAAAGCGAGGTTTCCTTATATTCGATCGGACATTCAATTTAGATTATTAATCTATTTCTTTAACAGCAGTAACTAAAACTTGTATATCTTGAGAGAGATGAATTAATAGCTGAATTAGCCTATAATTCCCGATTAGTCTTTCTAACATTCCCTATAAAACTTAAGGAGATTCTCGTGCAAATAAGTAGTAAAGCCTTCGGCTCCTGTTCTCGCTGTGAAAATCTATTCAATAAAATAGAGGGCAGCGGAGGTTTATACTTATGGTTTCCCGTATCGCACATTTTGAATAAGGTGATTTCTGCGCTGGCAAAGACCGATCTGGAATGCCTGCTTTTGGAAGAGGGGAGATGTTTGTACGTTATGCTTAATGGCACAGCGAGGGAAAAGTTTAACGAGACAGCACAGTCGGTACTTACAAATCAGGAATTAAAAGAGACAAAAGTTTTATGGATGCGCGAACAGGAACAACCGAAACTGGGCGATTTTTCTCGGATAACGTCCTTAGACTTTTTTATTAACTTAAGCCAGTCTAATTGGCTGTTAGATTTAATGTCTCAAGAACGGCTTACTACGCATTTTCAGCCGATCGTTCACTGTTCGGATACTTCTAAAATTTTTGCATACGAAGCGCTGCTGCGGGGAATTGACGAGCGGGGAAATTTAATTCCTCCGGGCAAGCTTTTTTCTCAAGCAGAATCGGCGGGTATCATTTTTCAATTAGATGCTTTAGCGCGGACTCGTGCGATCCGCGAAGCTAAAACGCACGATATCGAAGAACTACTTTTTATTAATTTTTCTCCGACTTCCGTGTACGATCCGGCTACGTGCTTGCGCAGGACAGTGCAGGCTATTGATGAATCGGGAATTCCTCACAGTAATATTGTTTTTGAAGTAGCAGAATCCCAACACCCCCCGGATATCGCTCATTTGATTAAGATTCTTAAATTTTACCGAGACGCGGGATTTTTAATTGCTTTGGATGATTTTGGCAGCGGTTCTTCTAATTTAAATTTGATGCATCAGTTGCGTCCCGATTTTATTAAGTTAGATATGCAATTAATTCGCAACGTACATCAAGATTATTATAAAGCACTAATTACTGAAAAAATGTTAGAAATTGCCGGGGGTCTGGAAATTAAAACTGTTGCTGAAGGTGTGGAAACTGTAGAAGAGTTAGAGTGGGTGCGGGAAAGGGGAGCGTCTTTTGTTCAAGGTTATTTGATTGCTAAACCAGCTTCTCCACCAATAAAAGTTACTAGAAATATTGGTGGTGTAGAACCTGTTGCTGTCTCTGTTTGAGCGGTCTCGGACGCATCAAGCTCGAAGAAAACGGGTTTTCGATCGTTTCTAGGGATACAGCTAAGTATTTTTGTAAAAAAACGGTTTTCGATCGCCCCTTGGTAATTCCGATGAATCAAATGTTGGCAGTTGCCAAAAAGCGCAACCGCCAACGAGTGTTTTAAACACTCAAATTGCGGCGTAAAAAGCTTTCTACAGATTCCATCTTCATGCCGTAGATTGATTCTAAGTTTTTCACTTCTTCGGGGGTGCAGAAAAACTCGTTAGCCAGCAATACCCGCAACGTTCCCAAGCCTTTTTGAGCTTGAGGATTCAACAAACCCAAGACATTGCGCAGTCCGTCAAATACCACCAGCGGCGGGTTAATTACCACAGGTTCGCGATCGAACAATTGTCCGAAAATGCGGGCAATGTCGTCTCTGGTCAGCACATCCGGGCCGCCGACTGGTAAAATTTTGTTGCGCGCGCCTTCGACTGTTGGCGACTCGACAGCAATCTTTGCTAAGTCATCGGTACTGACAATTGAAGTGCGATTTTTGCCGTCGCCAATTAGCAGGTAAAGTCCGGTTTCTCGAAACCTTTCTGCTAGCGGCAACAAGCTTGAAGCAAAACCGGCCGGTCGCAAAATGGTATAATTCAATCCGCTATTTTGCAGGTATTTTTCGACTTCCCGCTTGGCTTTAAATACTGCGGAATCTTCGTATCCCCGATCGACTCCCAGTACGGAAATAAAGACAAAGTGCTGCACTCCGGCTGCTTTGGCGCAGTCGATCAGTTCGATGTTGGCGCGGTAATGCACTGCTTGAACGTCACCGCCCGTGCCGTGGGTGCTGATGATATATTGCACTCCTTGGCAGGCTTTTTGAATGTCTTTGTCTTGTTTCAAGTCGCCGATAAAAATTTCGGCACCGCGATTTTCTAGTTCAGAGTAGCGAGATGCGAGGCGAATAAATGCGCGGACAGGCTTTTCTTGCTGTCTGATTTCTCGTACAATTCGGCGGCCTAGTGCGCCTGTTGCTCCAGTTACTAAGAACATGATTTTTTGTTGTTGGTTGTTATCGAGATTTGGCACTTACCCAATATTCCGGCAGGGGTTTAAACCCCTGCCTCATAGCTTAAGTCCTCTGAAAGAGGACTGAGGAGTTTATTGAGATTGGAGCAAGATGCAAGATGGGTTTTTATTAATTTTATAACTCACAATTTAAATTTCGACAATCCGATCTGTCATAGGTGCAGAGAAACCGGGTTTCTTCAAGAAACCCGGTTTCTGGGATGTGCTCGATCGACTTGCAATCTGCTGTAACTCATAAATCAAATTTCGACAATTACGGGGGCGTGGTCGCTGGGTTTGACTAATTTTCTGGGTTCGATATCTATTGTAGAGTTTTTGGCTCGATCGTACAGGGTTGGGCTGAGATAATGGTGGTCAATTCTCCAACCTTTATTGCGGCCAAATGCGCCGGCGCGATAATCCCACCAGCTATAATGACCGCCTTCCGAGGTGAATTTGCGAAAGGCATCTTTTAATCCTAATTCGGTAATTTCTGTTAGCGCTTGGCGTTCGGCTGCTGATAAACCGACTAAGTTGGCACAGGCTTTGGGATTGTGAATATCTCGATCTTCCGGCACTATGTTAAAGTCGCCGCAAATGCACAAATTTGGAAATTTGTCTAGGGCTACTTTGAGATATTCTTTGAGCAGTTCGAGCCAGCTTAGTTTGTAAAAATATTTATCGCAGCCGACTTCGGAACCGTTGGGAACGTAGGCGGAAATAACGCAAATATCGCCGACAATTCCGGTGATGAGGCGTTTTTGTTCGTCAAAGCCTCCGGCGGTTTCTGCGCCGAGAATGGGGGAAAATCCGGTGCTGATTTGGGAGATGGGTTCTCGGCTGAGAATGGCGACGCCGTTGTAGGATTTTTGACCGGAAAAGTAGCAGTTGTAGCCGAGGTTGGTGAAGGGCGCGATCGGAAATTCTTTGTCTGTGACTTTGGTTTCTTGCAAGCAGAGAATTTCTGTTGGGTTGGCTTGCAACCAGTTTGTAACTTGTTCGAGGCGGGTGCGAATTGAGTTGACGTTCCAGGTGGCGATTTTCATTAATCTAGCAATCCTAAATGTAATGCGAGCATCAGCCGCCAAGTTTTGGGTTCTGGCGCGTAGATCCAGAGAGCCGAATCAACTGATAAATTTGCTGCGTTGAGAGCGTTTATTAGTCTTTTACCTTCTTCTATTTCTTGACTTACCAATGTTGCTGTAGCCATTGTAAAACTCCGTGAGTGGGGTCAGTAATTGCTGAATAAATATTGAGGGCTTTTTGTCGGTCATGTTTTTGGTAACGGCTTTCTTCTGACCAGTCTTTAATCTCTAACCATCGCACTGAAAAATTAGGGTCGTTGAGGAGAGACTTTAACTCTTTATCAAGTTTAGCAACTTTAACCAGTTTTTCTAAATCGTGGGTGTAACTGTCCAGCACATTTTTCTTGTCAGGAAAATCAAATTTATGAGTTTGCTTGGCAATGCAAGCCTTTAAAGCGCATTCGATGACATAACCGCTTAGGTAGTAAGCACCTGAGTATTGACGATTTTTGAGCAGCACTTCTACTTCTTTAAGTCGAATGAGTGCTAGGTTCTTTAAATCCTACCTATTCAAAAGTTTAGCATACCTCCATAAAATCTTACTATCTTACCTCTAGTTTAGCAGACTCAGGAATTACTCGATACCAAAGAAACCGATTTTTTTGCCTCTTTAAAATCTCCAAAGCAGTATTTCATAAAAAAGCGGTTTGTGCGTCATCGACTAAAGTTGATAATTATCAATTTTTGTTGCGGGTTTTGTTTATTATATATTCTCCGATCGCGCGTTCGATCGTAAAGTGCGATCGACCGTTTTGTTTGACTGTTTCAACTAATGACCTGCGTCCTAAAGATTGCATGACTTTCAAGATTTCTGGCGGTGATAGTTGCAGGTTTTCCGGTATTTGGGAAATGTCGGCTGGTGCGGGGGTACTTGCCAGCCAAGAGATAACTTGTTGTTCGGATTCGGTGAGTCGATCGAAATGCTGTTGCAGCAAAGATTCTATGTCTCCTAAAAATAGGGGTTTATAGGATAGGAATTCGGAAACGCTGCCGCCGAATAAATCTTGAATCGAAGTTGCCATTATATTTAACCATAAAGGATTACCTCGGTAAAGGTCGATTAGTTCTAACCATCGATCGGGTTCTGCTAAACCTTTTTCTATAAATATCTCTTGTGCTTCCGGACCTAAACCGTTGAGTTGCAGGGATTTGCAGGGGCGGTTTTCGCCTTCTAAGGCAGCGATTTCTCTGGGTTTTTCCCAACTTAAAAGGATGAGGCTACTGTTATGGGATGATTCTGTTAGTTGTTTGAAAAATGTACCGTAATTTTCATATCCCGATCGATAGTTTCCAGCGAGTTGTTGAGGAGTGAAAATCGTTTGCAGGTCATCGAGGATGATGAGACAGCGGGATGAACGCAAATATTCTAGTAGGGGCAATCCCCCCGTGGTTGCCCTTTCTTCGGCGGGGGCGGGCACGGGGGAACCCCCTCCGCTAGACGCTCCGCCCCTACTGAGGAATTGAATTAAGTTTGTTTGGAGTGTTTGCAGGGGTGGAGAATTGCGGAGACTGCGGTAAATAATATAATCGAATTCCTGTTGAATTTGCGGGATTAGTTGGAGAGTAAGGGCGGTTTTGCCAATACCGAATAAGCCGTATATCGCGATGAGACGGGTGCGGTTTTCCAAAATCCACTGTTTGAGGGTGGTGAGTTCGGATGTGCGGTTATAGAATAAGTTGGGTTCTGGTGCATCGGATAAGTCCAATCGCAGTTTGGGCTGACTGTTGCTAGAGTTTTCCTGATTTTGCTTCTCTAAGTTTGGGGTTTCTAAGGATTCAGGATGATTTCCACAAATCTTGAATTTACCAACTTGTGCATTGTCGCCAAAATGTGATGAAACTATCGAAAATTGCCATCTTTCCACTGTATATGCAAAGTTAGATTGATTGATGTCTTCACCTAATGTTTCCGATAGAAGTTTCCATAATTTTGCTGCGACTTTCTTGACATGAGGTTCGCTACGGTGACAGGTTTTGGCAATTTCCGGGTATTTCTGGCGTTGCCAAGTACCGCGTAATATACCTTCTTGTAGGTGATTGAGGTGTTTTCCTGTCTTAGCGAATACGAGATCGTCAGCCAATTTTAAGACTTCTTGAACGTCCATAGGTGGAGTAGGGAGGTTGGTTTTGCCTATTCTATCCTACTCTATCCTACCGTTTGATACTTTAGCAACTAAATCCTACTTTATCCTATTGATTGAAATCAGGAAAGGTAAAAAAAAGCCTACTAAATCCTATTGATTTGATTGGATATGAGTATATATTTTAAATATACTAAAAGATGAGACTGCAAGAACAGTCTATAAAGATAGCAAAAGTCTATATCCGGCTGCGCTCTTAGTAGGCAATTCTAACTAAACAAGAGGTAATTTTGATGCTGAACAGTAATGACGAAGAAAAAGCCAGAAACTTTTTGAAAGAATTTACAGAAAGATTAGGAACAGCAAGGGATAGAAAATTTACGTTTCTCTTCCTGGGGCGTACAAGAGTTGGCAAGTTAAGAACTGTTAACACCTTGAAAGCATCTTGCCTGATGACAACATTAATAGCTTCGGTCGGCGCGTTAGTAGCAATTGGTGTTATTAGTGAAACTGCTTTAGCTTTGCCAAGACGAGAAATCTACAAAATTTCTGATATAAACCAGAACGATATAGACGTCTTTTGCAGAGGTAAGTATGGAGATTATACATCTGCTCGCCTCGATTCAGGGAATGATGTTGTTATCTGTGCGTCACGGCAATTGAGCGAGCAGAATACTCGGCAGACTGAATTTGGAACAGGTGGAGCAACTATCACCAATGGTACCACAAACAATGGTGAGCAGTGGATCGAGCAGCGTCATCATCTCTCGGAGGTTTGTGAGCATAAGCATCCGCACAAGGGTACTTGGGTTGGCGACGGGGGACGTTCTTGTTATGATAGCTACTGGAAGTGGTAAACTCAATATCCACTATGCGAGTTGCCTTCAAAATAAGCAAATGCAACTCAGTAAAAGTGATATCGCTCATAAACATTAAGGAAAAAGGCGATTCTGCCAAGGCAAATTTGCTTTGTCGGATCGCATTTTTTAATGCTAGAGCGATCGCTTTTCAATTTAGAAATAACCAAAAGGCGATCGCCCATCATCTCCCATTTTCTAAAAAGTGCGATCGCCCTAACTACTAGATCGATTAACCTATTTTACTGCGACAGCTAACTGCAACCCCAATTTATCTAGGAGAGTTATCAAAGCATAAATTTCCTCGCCCCCACTCTCAGACAACATTCGATCGAGCTTCTCATATATAGAGAATGTTTAACATCAATGAGCAACTGACAGGCTTTGACAAAAGCAACGGGCGAAACTGGCAATGCACCATAGGAATCCCAGTCAGCTTCTAGTTGAGTAAGTTGCGTCAAACGCTCTAATATTGGATCTAAGGAAACATCAGTTAATGTTGTTTGAGACATGGGTTTTACAAATTTAATTATTTATATTATAACATATTTATTGTATAAAAATGTTTGGAAGGGACAATTTTAGACTGAGGTTTCTTCTTTGACACGGGCAGAATAATATTTTTTCATCGATTCTTGAGAAATAATGGTATGACAAAATTCGTCTCTCGGCAAATCCCCTCTCGCTTCCAGCCAAGGCATTTCACTGCAAATTAGGCGTTCCAAAGTTTCATCATCATACTCAAAATAAGCCTCAGCAACTTCTTCGAGAAATTCCTCGATTTGTTCGGGAAGTTGCGGTCGATCGACTTTTTCTGAAATTGCTTCCCAACTAAATTGACTTGTATATTGCTCTAATAACGCTGGAACTACTGGGCCGTTAACCCACGCTTCAAAATCGGAATTAAAAAGAGGCGTTCCATAAATTGCTAAATCCCAAGCTTGAGCGTAATACAGGAGTTTTTGTAGCTTGTAGGCGTTGATTTCTACATCGGATTGCGAGGCTAACCAAATAAAATAATTTGCAATCTCCCGATCGCTCAGTGTTTCCGAATCGATCGAAACTGCAACAACTTTCAGTTGACCCTTAGCTAGATGTTCCAATAGTTCAGCAACAGACAAGTTGAATTGTTCAGCAATTTGCTCGATTTTTTGCCATACAGGATAATTTACAGTTACTTGATATTCAGTTTTAATTGAGTGAGCTTGAGTCATGGCTGGTATTTCTTAGCAGTGACTTAAAGAATTATAGCAAATAGTGCTAAATTTAAGCATGAGAGGGAAAGCGATCTGGCCCTTCATCTCCCAACTTTTGAAAAAGGGATCTCGCGCCTCTTCCCCCCGTACTTGCAAAAAAATTACACCCAAGATAAACTAGGAAAGAGAAACTAAGCAACCTCAAAGAAGCTACAAAACTCTATCTCGAAGAGTCTCCTTTACCCGACGAAATCACTCCCTGGTTTGTAACTAGCATAGAGGTTAGCTATGCCTAGGTAGCCCAAAATATCCAGCCGAGAAATAACATGAGGATAAAACAATGTCTGAAAGAGAACAATTGATGCTTGAGATTGCCCAAACACCCGATAGTTTAGTGAGAGAAGTTTTGAATTTCTTGCTCTTCATTAAATCTCGAGCAAATCGAGCTAATTTTACCAACCCTAGTTCACAAAAATCCGAAATTCCCTCATTCTTAAATTTCATAGATTTGGTTAATTCTGAAATACCAACAGAAGAGAACGCACAGCTACCGACAGACTTATCAAAAAACTTAGATAGCTACTTGTATGGCTCACCCAAGGAAGAAGAATGAGAAAAGTCTTTGCTGATACAGGTTATTGGATTGCCTTACTCAATCCTAATGATAGTTTACATCAAAAAGCTAGAGACATTACAACATCTCTAAAGGGTGTACCTATTGTCACCAGTGAAATGGTATTTACTGAATTACTAAATGCTTTTTCTGGAAAAGGGAGTTTTTACAGACAAAAAGCTGTTAAATTTATCGAACACTCCTTTGAGAATCCTGAAATCGAAGTAGTCATTCATACCAATGAACTCTTTAAAAGTGCACTCGATCTATACAATAGCCGACCCGATCGAGCATGGAGTCACACAGATTGCACGTCATTTAAAATTATGCAGCAACAAAATATATTAGAAGCACTCGCCTACGATAAACATTTTGAACAAGCTGGATTTGTCGCTTTGCTGCGTTAAGCGATCGCCCCTCCTTTCCCAACTTTTGAAAAAGCGCGATCGCCATTCAGAGTAGCCTCATAGTTAAAAACACGAGCAGTTTTTAGGCAATATGATGTCCGAGAACTTGCCCCGGACATCATATTACCATTTTCCTAACTTTAGATGTGGCAGCTTAAAGCACCAGATAACTGACTGAATCGAGCATTTTCTCGATAGTCGATCGGGCAGTCAATCACGCTGGGAACATCTTGCTCCAAGGCTTCTTTGAGAATCGGAATTAAATCCGTTGCCGCTTCCACGCGATAGCCTTTTAAACCCATACTTTCGGCAAATTTCACAAAGTCTGGATTGCCAAACTTGATGAAAGATGACTTGCCAAAATGGTCTTCCTGCTTCCACTCAATTAACCCGTAGCCGCCGTCATTAAAGATGAGAGTCACGAAGTTAGTACCTGCGCGCAAAGCAGTTTCTAACTCCTGACAGTTCATCATAAAACCGCCGTCGCCCGTCGCTGCGATCACTTTACGATCGGGATAAATTAATTTCGCCGCGATCGCCCCCGGAATCGCAATTCCCATCGCTGCAAACCCGTTGGAAATCAAACAAGTATTCGGTCGATCGCAGTGATAGTGACGCGCGATCCACATTTTATGCGCGCCCACATCAGATATTAGAATATCTTCCGGCCCCAATACTTGCCGCAAGTCGTAAATCAGTTTTTGCGGCTTAATTGGAAAGCCATCATCGTCCGCATATTGTTCGTAGTCGGCGCGGATCTCTGCCCGCAATTGTTTGGCAAAAGGGTCAGGTTTGCCGAGTCGATCTGCCCGTTGGAAAATCTCGTTCAAAGAGTCAGAAATATCCCCAACAACTTCGACTATCGGAATGTAACTGCTGTCAACTTCTGCTGGCAAAGCGCCGATGTGGACGATCGGAATTTTGCCCTCTGGATTCCATTTTTTCGGGGAATACTCAATTAAATCGTAGCCGACAGCAATCACTAAATCCGTTTGTTCAAAAGCGCAGCTAATGTAATCCCGCTTTTGCAATCCCGTCGTCCACAGTGCCAAAGGATGAGTGTAAGGAATTACCCCTTTGCCCATGAAAGTATTAGCTACTGGAATGTTCAAGCGAGTAGCAAATTCAGTAAACGCCTCGCTAGCATTAGCTCTAATCGTGCCATTTCCTACCAATAGCAAAGGATTTTTTGCTTTGGAAATAGCCACAGCTGCTTTGTTAATGCTTTGGTAAGCGGCAAAGGTTTTTTCGCGATTGTCCTTGGCAAGCGGCTCTCCTTCTACAGCCATTGCAGCGATATTTTCTGGCAAGTCAATGTGTACTGCACCGGGCTTTTCGGTTTGAGCAACCTTAAAAGCTTTGCGAACAATTTCTGATGTGGTACTGGGGCGAACTATTTGAGCGTTCCACTTAGTAACTGGCGCAAACATCGCTACCAAATCTAAATATTGGTGCGATTCTATGTGCATCCTGTCAGTGCCGACTTGTCCGGTAATTGCTACTAGGGGAGCACCGTCTAAGTTGGCATCAGCAACGCCTGTCATCAGGTTGGTTGCGCCGGGGCCTAAGGTGGACAAGCAAACGCCTGCTTTGCCGGTGAGGCGGCCGTAAACATCGGCCATGAAAGCTGCGCCTTGTTCGTGTCGGGTAGTAATAAATTTAATTGAAGAGTTTTTCAGAGCTTCTAGAACTTCGAGGTTTTCTTCTCCTGGCAGTCCGAATACGTATTCTACTCCTTCGTTTTCAAGGCATTTTACAAGTAGTTGAGCTGTGTTCATTTCCGTTTTTCTCCTCTGAATGCGGGTATTTTTTGTCGTCGTTGTCAACTTCTCGCAAATTTTGCAACCGCAGATGGTGCGGATTAACGCGGATTAACGCGGCTGAATTTTGCAACCACAGATGGTGCGGATTAACGCGGATTAATGCGGATGAACTTAGATTTTTGCGAGAAGTTGAAGATCGCGCGCTGTTATTTAACCCACACTGTTTTGATGTTGACAAATTCGTGGATTCCTTGGATGCTCAATTCGCGTCCGTAGCCGGAGCGTTTGATTCCGCCAAAGGGCAATCTGGGGTCGGATTTTACCAAACCGTTGATGAATACGGCACCGGCTTCTAGTTCGGAAATAAAGCGATCGCTCTCATCTCTTACTGTCGTCCAAGCTGACGCACCCAAACCAAAAGATGTGCTGTTGGCAAGTTCGATCGCTTCATCGATGTTTGCTACTCGGAATACTAAGGCTACCGGACCGAAAAATTCTTCCTGACGAGCCGTAGCGTCGGGGGGAATTTCTGTCAGAATGGTTGGCAGGTAAAAGTTACCAGCTAGCTCTGATAAAGCCCGACCGCCTGTTAGCAATTTAGCTCCCGATTTCACGCAGGTTTGTACTTGCTCGTCGAGTTCTTTGAGCATGGCTGGGGTCGCTAAAGGGCCGATGTCGGTTTCGGGAAGCATCGGATTGCCTACTTTTAGTTGCTCGAATTTTTCGACGAATCCTTGGATAAATTCGTCGGCGATTTCGTCGTCTAAAATAAAGCGTTTGGCTGCGATGCAGGATTGACCGTTGTTCAGCAGGCGCGCCGTGACAGCAGTTGATAAAGCTGCAGCTAAATCGGCGCTGGACATGACAATAAATGGGTCGCTTCCGCCCAATTCCAGCACTACTTTTTTCAAGTTTTTACCGGCATTTGCCGCCAAACTTTCACCAGCGGGTTCGCTTCCCGTGAGAGTCGCAGCTTTCACGCGATCGTCTGCAACTATTTTAGCTACTTTGTCGGCACCTACTAACAAAGTTTGAAAAACTCCTTCGGGAAAACCGGCTTGCGCGAAGATTTCTTCAATTTTCAAAGCGCACTGCGGCACGTTGGAGGCGTGTTTGAGCAAGCCGACATTGCCCGCCATCAGGGCTGGTGCCGCAAACCGGAAAACTTGCCAAAATGGGAAATTCCAGGGCATGACGGCTAAAATAACGCCTAGGGGTTGGTAGCGGACAAAGCTGGTGCTGGCGTCAGTTGTTGCCGGTACGTCTGCCATGAATTGAGCGGCATTTTTGGCGTAATAGTGGCAAACTAAGGCGCATTTTTCGACTTCTGCGATCGCGGATTTGAAAGTTTTGCCCATTTCCAGGGTCATCATTTCGGCATAAATTTCGCGATCGCGCTCCAAGATATCCGCAGCTTTGTGCATCCAAATCGCTCGCTGCTCGAAGGGGAGGCGGCGGTATTTGTTAAAAGCTTGCTGCGCTAATTCCAGCTTGGATTCTATGGCCGCGTCAGTTAGCGGCTCGAAGGTTTGCAACGTTTCTCCCGTTGCGGGATTGATAGTAGCAATAGCCATTGTTTTATCTCCTTTTGCAAAATACAAAACTCCCTTCTAGTTCTCAAGCTAGGCAGGGAGTTGTATCAACCTATTACAAAATTGGAATTTGCCAGTCACGTTTTCAGGTCTTGCCGGTTCGCAAGGGTCGCGATTTTTTTAAATTGCTAGATTTCAATTATAGTGCAGGCGATCGATCCCAAATATTAAGAAAATTCCCGTCTCCGCGTTCAATTATTGCTCTGTTCGGTTATTTGACAAGGGGGCGATCGCGCTCGGGCGACAATCGTAACATCCGGAGATTCCCGTAGGGGTTCTAGTATTTTGGCGACAATTCTAACACCAACACTTTAATACCGATGTCAATACATAGATCCAAATGCTTCGCCCAGCCTCAGCGTCGAGACTTGGCATTCCGATCGCGTTTGGGCGACAATTTTAACATCATCACCTTAATACATTGGTAACAAGTTAAGCGTGCATGGAAGTTGTCAGGGGGATTTGAGCAGATCTCTCAAAGAGAAAGTGGTCAGAACATCGGTGTCGATCGTCTAAGGGTGCAACAATTAACTTAACATTATCTAGAGAAGGCATCTCGGAAATATTCTCTATATCTAAGAGTTGAATAATTTTCGCCCGATCGACTAACAAATCTATCGATCGACATCGCCCGCTCGCACTTTATCATTTTGATTCTATTTTAGCATGGGTTAGGGGATGAGTCTCAAATATCAAATCGGTTGACGTTAGAACGGAAAAATTGTAAAATTATAGTTAGGAGTACAAGTCGCTCAAAAGGAATGATTAAACCGTGCAACTAGAAGAATACTTCAAGTTTCTAGCACCTGATGACATTCGCTTGAAAGATTCGCGGATTGGAATTGAAACTATCCTTTACGAGTACATTTATCGAGCTCGCACCCCAGAGGAAATTGCCAATATTTACACTTCGCTGAGTCTCGAACAAGTTTATGCAACCATTCTGTATTATCTTCACAACAAAGAAGCTGTTAGCAAGTACATCGCTGACTGGTTGGAATGGGGACGCAAAATGCGAGAAGAACAGCAGCGAAACCCGTCGCCTGCGGTGCGGAAACTGATGCAGTTAAAGGCCCAAAGAAAAGGCAAAAAGGCGCAAGATGCTCAAATATCTCATGGATGAAAATGTCAATCCAATTTATATTAATCAACTGCGGCGGCGGGAATCAGATTTGATAATTCGGGCTGTGGGAGAACCCGATACTCCTGGCAAAGGTATTTTTGCTTGATAAAGAGGAGGAGGAGTGAAAACAATCGAGGAAATTCGCCAACAACTTCAATCCGGGGAGTTAGAGGTAAGCGTTCATGCTTTGAGACGGATGGTAGAACGTAACATCAGTGAAATAGAAATTAGACAGGTGGGAGAAAATGCTATAATTATAGAAGACTATCCAGATGATAAATATTCGCCAAGCTGTTTAGTCTTAGGATTTAGCAGAGAAGGAAAAGTTTTACACGTACAGGTTTCTCGAAAAGAATCAGATAGTCTCAAAATAATTACTCTTTATGAGCCTGATGAAAATCAGTGGATTAACTACTCGCAGCGGAGGTAAAAATGTTTCAGTGTCATGTTTGCGGTTCCACAGAGGTACAAGAAAATCTGGTTGATGAAGTGTTTCGAGTTAATGGTAAACTGTTTGTTGTTGAGAAAATTCCAGCTACAGTTTGCTCGCGCTGCGGTGAAGTAACTTTTAGTATGGAGAAGGCTGAAAGAGTCCGCAAAATGCTAAACGGAGATAGCAAACCTGTCAAGTCGATCGAAGTGGACGTTTTTGCTTATTAAGCAAACCTAGGGACACACTGCCATGTCCTTACAATCGGATAAGATCGATCGGGATTTGGTATGAATAGTAGCACAAGAGAAGTTCGATCGCCCTTGTTTGAGAACGGAAAAGGGCGATCGCCCTTCCAGATCGCGGTTATTTCATTTTATTAGGTAAGTGCGATCGAACTGAGATATTGCAGCATTCTCAATAAGCCCAAAGAAACCGGGTTTCTGACGAAAAATATTGGATGGGATGCAAAGTCTTTGCCAGAAACCCGGTTTCTGAACCGCAGCGAAAGAAGTGCGATCGAACCCTAATTAACTATGTTGTCGTCGATATCTAAATTTTGGATTGATAGTTCTGAAGGTAGCGGAACAGTTATTTGCAGGTATACGCCAATTTTTATGTGATTATTCTCAAAAGTTATATTAGTTACGTTAACTTTATTATTTTCAGATAAACCGTCTTGAATAGGGAATTTCGCAGGTGGCTTAGTTTTATATCCAGCATCTTCAAGCCATTCAGCAATATTTCTCCAATTACCTATTTTTTCATTACCTTTGCCGAGCAGACTTTTAACATACTTATAGACACTAGCACAGAGGTCACTTTCAACACCTTTAGCATCCTTGCCCAGCTTTTCGGCGATTTCACCGGGACTGCAACCGCAAAGCAAACCGCGCAAGTGAAGCTTTTCAACGGGGGTGAGTCGTTTTCCCTTAGCTGAGGCCAAGTCGGTGTAGAGAGTTTCCAAGTCCCAGTGGTGGGCGGCTTGGCTGAATTGCTCGTTGGGTGCCATAGGTTGACGGGTCGAAAATTCCTGATGCAATCCTAACATAATTCCTGATGTAAGCTGGAAAAATCAAAGGTAGGGCTAGCTTATTATAAGTAAAGGTCGAAAGGCAAAGGGTGCAGTTTGCAGGTCAAAAGTTTTGTGAGAGTGCTTTTGAGGCATTACTAACTAAAGTTAACGCTCGGGCAGGAGATATAGGCGAAAACCTGATGTACTTTGGCTTTGGTTGCACTTTTAGGCACGGGCAGAAAAATTTCTCAATTATTTTCTGGGATTTTGCATAATTTTCTGAAATTTCCCTGATATATAAGTAGGAGGCTGCCAGAGGTTTTCTCGGAGAGCATCTAATTTCTGGGATTTTGCATAATTTTCTGAAATTTCCCTGATATATAAATAGGAGGCTGCCAGAGGTTTTCTCGGAGAGCATCTAATTTCTGGGATTTTGCATAATTTTTGGAATTTTCCCAGATATATAAATAGGAGGCTGCAATGCGCCTTCTGCAGACTGAACTCTTTGTGAGTGCGATCGGGCAAAGCTTTGCTATGCAAAATTTTTGCTTAGTAATTGGTGGTTGTAGACAATAAACACAGTAAGGAGGAAACAGTATATGGGATGGAGTGATTGGCATGAATGCAGTTTTGACAGCAATGGCAAGATAGATCTCAGATCGGTAAAGACGTATGCACCTAACCAGCCTGGAATTTATGCGATCGCAATGAAAGATGCAGATACTGGTGACTATGTTGTTCAGTACATTGGAATGTCTACAACAAATATCGAGACAAGGCTGAAAAAGCATTTTACGGGAGAGGGAAATAAGTACATTAAGACGAGATTGGAACAAAAAAAAGATAAACACAGAACAATGGAGAGAGTTAATGCTCTGTATTTTATGTTTTTAGAGACTTCAAAAGAGCAAGCTAGAGGTATGGAATCTCTTTTTGTCCGCGGTACTGTACCAATTGGAAACGTTCAGCAAAATTTAAGCCAGTCATACCTGCCACGAGATTTGCGAGATTCCAAGGTTGAGGTTGAGTTAGATGACGATTAGGCTTTGCGATTAATTACAAGTTTTTAACCAGTTCTTAAGGAGACACAAATGCCATTAGATATTGAATTCGCCAAAAACCCTGAGCCACGCTGTCCGGTTGTACTGCTACTAGATACATCTGGCTCCATGTCAGGTGAGCGAATAGATGAATTAAATGCAGGACTAGCTAGTTTCAAACAGGATGTAGAGAAAGATACAACAGCATCACTGCGCGTGGAAGTTGCTATCATAACCTTTGATAGTTCTGTGAATCTTATCCAAGATTTTGTCACAATCGATAACTTTTATGCTCCACAATTGACCGCTACCGGAACGACTGCGATGGGTCAAGGTATTGAATTAGCACTTAACGAAGTAGAGAGTCGAAAAGCAATCTATAAAAGTAATGGCATTCAGTATTACCAACCTTGGGTATTTTTAATCACTGATGGGGGGCCAACTGACAGTTGGCAAAGTGCAGCTCAGCGGGTAAGGCAAGCAGATGCCGACCGCAAGATCAGTTTTTATGCAGTTGGGGTTCAGGGAGCAGATATGAACATCTTGGGACAAATAGCTCCTGTTAATACCCCACCATTAATGCTCAAAGGATTGCAATTTCAGGAGTTGTTTCGCTGGCTTTCTGACTCAATGAAGAGAGTATCAAGCAGTAAAGTAGGTGGCGGGCAGACTTCTCTTCCTGCCGTTACTGGATGGGCGCAAACAAATACATAAATGTGAGGCTGAATTATGCAGTGGCAAATTGTTGGTTGTAGTGCGATAGGAACTAAGCACATAACAGGAGGAACTCCATGTCAAGATGCTGTGTGTTATGAAAGGATTAGCGATCGAATTATCATTGGTGCTGTGTCAGATGGCATGGGCAGTGCTAGGCGATCGGATGTTGGTTCTAAACTGGCAGTGAAGACAGCACTCTCTCAAATAAAGAGTACACAGTGTTGGCTGAATCAACCCAAAAATGACGAAGGAGCGCGGGAGATTTTTCGGATCGTCTTGGGAAAAGTTCAAGCCGCACTCAAAAAGGAAGCAGACAGTGGAGGTTATTCAGTAAAAGACTTAAATTGTACTTTACTGGCTTTTGTCGCTACGCCCGAATGGTTAGCAGCGATGCAAGTTGGCGATGGATTGATTGTGGTACGTCCAAAAGGTCAAGATTACCAGCTTGTTTTCATGCCAGATAAAGGCGAGTTTTGCAATGAAACTACCTCTGTTACTTCTTCCCATGCCCTCGAAGAGATGGAAGTTTGTGTCAAGTCAGGTTCTTACGCATTTATCTGTGCAGCAACCGATGGTATAGAAAATATATCCTTGGTCAAACCTGAAAATTGGAGACCTTTTGAGGGATTCTTTAAACCTTTGGAAGAACAAATAATGCTGTCAACAAAAAACCTAGCTCACAAGCAACAAGAAATTGATGATTTCTTGAATTCAGAACAAATCAATCAAAAAACAGATGATGATAAGACATTACTGTTGTGTGCATACAGTGACTTTACTAATTTTCAAAATCAAAACACTGTCTCTCAGAATAACTTACAATATCAAACAGCCAATACACGACAATCTAAAATAACAGGAACGGTGCAATCATCTACAAATGACACAGTTAGCCAAAAACAAAAAAGACGTGAAGATATAGAATCTGAAATAGCAGCTATTACAGATCGTATATATCGTATATTTGAAAATGGTGTAGCTTATGGTATTACTCCAGAAATCAAGATCGATCGGTCTTACTTAATATGTGATATTATATCCGACCGCAGTTTGAACGATAAGGATATGTTATCTCACGTCGTTCATAAAGCAGTTATCGATAGTAAAATATTAAGCTTCATACCAATCAAAAAAATCAAAGTATATAACTTCATAAAAGATAGTCAAACACCTTGTTGGATCGAAGAGTTTAATGTACCTCATAGGTTCTTAGAGATAGCTACAGTTATAACTATTGCAGCAGGTTTAACATTTTTTTTTGGATTAATGAAAACATTACTGCCTGAAGTTTTAGGCATAATTATTTCCTTTATATTTAGTCTAATCGTTATTTCCTGTATTTGGTTTTTGAGAGTCAAAACAAACTAAACTACTATGACACGCTTAAAATGTTCAGACACGGGTGAGTGGATTAACTTAGGTAAAGAGATTAGTAACAGTGGCGAGGGGAGAATCTATCAAACAAGTAAGGCAGGCTTTTTAGCAAAAATTTACCATACAATTACTCAAGATAAAATCGACAAGTTACAGGCAATGGTAAAAAAACCGCCTGTCGATCCTACGCGATCGCAAGGTCACGTTTCTATCGCCTGGCCAAAGTGCCTACTACAAGATAGCTATGGCAAAAACTTAGGTTTTTTGATGCCGGCAATTGGCAATGGACAGACGCTAATCAATGTATATAATCCAGCTCTTCGCGAAAAAAAAGCAGCCGGCTTCAACTGGTTTTACTTGCATACAACAGCGAAGAATATTGCCTCAATAGTCAAAGCAATTCACAAGAATAGCTATGTGGTAGGCGATCTAAAGCCTGATAATCTGTTAGTGACTCCTAATGCGTGTGTTTCTATTATTGACACAGATTCATTTCAAATAGTAGATAGACAAACACGCAAAATTTATCGCTGTCCTGTAGCATCTCAAGAATTTACACCTAGAGAGATGTTTAGTAAAGACTTACAAAAAGTAGATAGGTCAGAATTTCAAGATAGCTTCGCAGTAAGCTCTCGATGCCTCTAAATATAATACATCCTGAACTTCAGAAATTATTTCGTAAATGCTTTAATGACGGTCATCATAAACCTAATGCTCGACCTAGTGCAGCCGATTGGGAAACAGCCTTGGAAGTGGCAATTTCAGAATTAGCTCAATGTTCAGTTGAGTCTGGGCATCACTATGCGAAAAGTTATGGTAAATGTTATTGGTGCGAAAGAAAGCGTCAACTTAGTTATGATATGTTTGCAAGTCCTTCCGGTATGCCAAAACCTACAGTGTCACCGGTAACAAATAAAAATCCAATAAAGCAGCAACAAGTGCAGCCTGTAAAGCAACAGGTACAGCCTATAAAACCAGTTGTAACTCCTGTCAATAATTTACCAATAAAACCTCCCCCTAAGCCAAATAAAATAAAAAATTTAATAGGTACAGGAGCAATTATGTTAACCTTAAGTGCTATTTCTTTACCTTCATTTTTTAATCAGGCAAACAAAGCAAAACAATCTAAAGCCAAACAAGATGTAGCTTCAATGAACAAAGCGCAACAAGCTTTTTTTGCAGAAAAAACATCCTTTGCCAGTAACATTTCTGATTTAGGTCTTGGAATCAAAGCAGAAACAGACAATTATAAATATCAAATTTCTAAACAATTGAATGATTCAGTAGTTATAGCCGTTGCAGAGCCAAAACAATCTGGTCTCAAAGGTTATGTTGGTATTGTGCTGGCAAGTGAGCCAAATATGAAGTTACCTGGAGTTACCACTTCAGCACTTTATTGCGAACAATCTCAAGCCTCTACTTCTTTCCCCGATCTGTCAAAAGTTGTTAGTCAAAGACCTGATGGAGGTCATAACGTTAACTGTCCAGTGGGTTATGTTCAATGGGAGTCAACTCAAAATTCGACCCCTAACTCAAACCCTAAAGAAGAAGTGCGATCGCAAACTAATTCATCTACACCCTCGGATTCAACTGAACGAGTAAACTTTGATAAAGGTAGTACAGGAGCAACAATTAGTAACAGCATAATAACAAATCAAAAAAAGCGCTACTTACTCAACTGCGGTAGTGGAGAGCGCATGACTGTGAAAATCAGGCAGGGGGATATTAATATTGCAATTATTGCTCCTAACGGTCAAACAATTGGTAATGCTGTGAATGGCGCAACCCAATGGCAGGGTCAACTGCCTAGTGATGGAGACTATATTATTGAAGTTTCTGCACCCAATCAGTCAAACTACACACTTAATATTGAAGTCTTACCTTCCATAAATACTCCGGTCAGTTCGACACCTGAGCAAACTATCAAGAATTTTTATGAGCTGACAGTCAAAGATAATAAGGCAGCCGGAAAAGCATTTACTACAGAGGAATTCAAGAAAAAAAACAATCCAAAACAGACAGATCCTCAAAAAACATGGGTCAGCACTTTTAATTTTATCGAAGTCACTCAGATCGAGACTATCGAAAAATCGCCTACTAGAGCGAAAATGAAAGTTTGGTTGCGCTATTCTTTTAAAGATGGCAGACCCGAAGCCTGTGAATACAGAGATTGTACTCTTGTACTCAAGAATAATAAATTTTTAATAGATGACATTGGCGAATATACTCCAATATCTTGCTCTTAAAGAAGAGGTTACATTGTATTGATTAATAGAAGCGATCGCCCTTTCCCCCGAAGTGCGATCGCTTTCCTTTTTATACTTTTCCAGCTTGCCATCTGCAGCCATTTTCTCTGCCCCACTGTATCCACGCCTCAGCCATTTGTTTGAGCCTGCCGCGCTGTTCTGATTTAACAGGATTAGCACCTGTAATCGCTTGCAATGCCCAAAATCAAGGATCGGGTTCGTACCTCGCAGGTTCCTGAAAATATTACTCGATCGAGACTTACGCACTTCTACCAAAGAAACCGGGTTTTTTCCCGAATCTACGGGTAACAACGAAGGATTTTCTCCAAAAACCCGGTTTCTGAACCCCCATTCGTAAGTCCTATCTATTATACAGTGCCTTACTTTTCCACAACCAGCCCGATAACAATTAATTACATTCTTTTGCTTCTCATAAAAGCGATCGCCCCTCATTCCAAAAGCGCGATCGCCCTTAATCGCATTTCCCTTAATTACTAAACAAACTCGGCTCTACATGAAAAAAACTACCGAGAATCAATGCTAGCTCTTTGCCAATACTTCGCTGACCTTTAATCACTTCATCCACTACTGTTTCAGAGCCGATAATTTTTACCAAATCCCCCGGTTGTAAATCTCTTTGCTCCATCAAAAACAGCAATATAGAATGAGGCGTAGCAGTGCTTCCCGGTGCATAATATTCTTGCTCAAATCTTTCTATTAATGCAATCAGCAATTCATATAATTCATCTTCTTCAGGAGTGCGATCGCGCCTGTGCATTAACTCTTCCACAACAGCCAATGCTTTTTCATTATCCGCTTCATTTCTAATTATTTTTGGCTGGTACTGAGACAATAAATCTTTGTATTTATCTGGATTAAAAGTAAGGGTCATTTTTCCACTTCTCCTTATCGTACTCCGCATGAGTGAGAATATATTTGATATAAATTAATTGGCTTTCATAATCAATACTCACTATTAGCCGATAGTTATTACCTTTGATGTTAAAAACTGTAAATCCCCCAACGGCTTCAGCTTTAGGAAAAACAGATTGTACGTTAACTAAGTTAGACCATTTAGCCTTGCTAGCAATCTTAAACCAGTTATCCAAGGCTTCCCGACAATCGCTATGACTTTCGCTATACTCGCGGATTCGTCGGTAGCTGATTATGTGCATTTACTATAATATAAGCTGTAAACTGAATTTCATGTTAGCTCGATCGACTTTTTTGGTCAAGTGCGATCGCCCTTGATTTCCAAAAGTGCGATCGCCCCTCATTCCCCAAAAGTAATCTTCCATGATTTAATTAAAATAGCGAAGCCTTTTTCACTATAAAACAAAAAAGCATTTTCAAAAAAAAGAGTGGCAAATAACATACCTAGATTACTTCCAGGTGAAGGCACAGTCGGACAGTTTGGCGAATTGAACAAAATCCGTCGCACAGGAGACAACCTGACACCCCACCATATTCCATCCGATGCTTATATGAAACAAATAGGAATCTTTGGTTACACTAGAAACAAGGGTATTGCTATCTTGATGGAACAGCCATATCCAGGAACGGGGGGCCGTCATCGGCGCACGCAATCCTACGGACAAAGACCAGACTTTAGTCTATCACCCCGGCAAGCTCTAGCTCGTGCGCTGTAGGATGTGCGATCGATTTATCGTCAAGATCGGTTGTATACTCCACAGATTAGGCGGAATTTACAACAAGTCATCAAACAAAACAAGCTGCTATGGTTAGGTACTTTTGATAAAGTGAGAAATACAAGATGAATGCTATTCAATGGATAGAAATATTAAATGCCAATAAATTCATGCGTTCTGATGAAGAAGTAATGAGTTTTGAATACGCTTTGGCCGAACTCGCTCTAGATCGCAACAGCGAATATTTGCCAGCACTTTATCTAGTTTTAGACGATCGATGCGAACAACATGAAGTCATGTACGGACTGATTCATTTTCTGGAGTCTTTTGAACTAAAAGACCAGTTGCGGGCGTTTATTGATACCACAGATCGGACGATCGTTAATGCTAAAGAATGGACAATGATTCTACTTTATGGAATTCTAAATCAAGATTTAGCTCGGAATTTATATAGTGAGATGTTACATTCTACTCATTCTCCTAATCGGGCATTATGTACCACTTTGCTGCAAGAAATAGCTGCTAATGAATCTCCGCCTTTATCTTCGCGTGCTGAATCTGTTATTTCCGGCGCAACTGCGATCGACATTAATATTGATGAAATTCAGAGCGATATTTCAAGCTTTCTCAAACACATTCAAGAGGGCAATATCTTGGTACTCTTGCAAGACGATCGACCCATAGCCGAAATTAAACCTATTAAGTAGAAATGAGCGATCGCCCTTTGGAAAAAAGTGCGATCGCCCATTGCAAGCTGGACGGACGAGGTGGCACAATAAGGGAAACTTCCAACATATTGCAAGGCATGAGCGACAGCGAGCGGATTTCAGTGGTTTTGCCAACAAAGGCGAAAAAAGAGCTAGAAAAATTGTGCGAGATCGAAAAGCGATCGATCTCCAACTTTGTCTACCTTCTGATTCAAGAGGCGATCGATCGAGCCAAAGCATCCGGCAAACTCAAATCAACCGATGAGTGAAACTAAAACTTTATTTATAGTGCTTAAATTTTTAATCGAGAAGTGCGATCGTTTGTAGTAAGGACTTTAGTCTGCGTAAAATTACCAGGACTGAAGTCCCCACTACGAACCAAATTGTTCGATCGCGCCTCATATTAATTACTCAACAAATTCTCCCGATCTTACCTCGGCTTGAATCGAATGGCTAATGACTCCGATCGAACAAATAGATATCATCTCGATGATATTTCAATTGAAATTCAGGAGTATTTTTTAGCTTAACAATCAGGTTGCTAACAAACTCTCGATCGCTCATCCACCCAGGATAGCGTTGGTTCAACAATACATACTCAAATTTCGCAAGATTTGCAGGCGGATTTTGAGCTTGAGTTAATCTTAATACAGGGCGGTGCGCTAGGTGAGGAGCAATGCTAGCAGTTGTCAAAACGCTGCCTTTTGTGTTGACAAGGGCGATCGCTTCCCGAGTAGCTTGCCAAGTGCTTATTTCATCTAAATAAATGCTCCAAAAATAACCGTACTTTGCCAAAATCAAGAACATTAACAGCGACCACAAAATCAGCAATTTTGGCAAATTAGCAAATAACAATTTTCCCCAATTCCACAGGCGGCGCACCCACAGGCGGCGCATCCAAATATGTCGCGCGGATTTCCAAGAAATGCGTTTCGATACTCGCTGCCAAATTTGCGGCACCCAACGGCGGCGATTCCACAGAAAATTTCCGGCACTTTGCCAAAAACTTTTGCTGTTTTTCTGGCGATCGACCAAAGTAGCAATTACGGCAATTAACAAGAAAGGAAACACAGGCACGGAATACTGGTGAATCAAATCTCGCTGGGCATCAATATCAGACAGCACATTCATTAATAGCATCGGCGCAGCACCAACTAACGGCGACAAGCAGCGCGGGGAAACCCACCAAATTACAGGCAAAAATAACAGAATTAAATATCCAAAAGTATCTGCTGAAAAAATCTTGCCTGCTACTATATGCGGTTTCAATACTAAATTAACAACTATTTCCAAAACCGAATTTCCCAAATATTCATAGCGCCCGATTCCCGCGTGTTGCCTCCCTTCGTTAAAATAGGGTACAACAACTTGAGTAGCTATTAAAAACCAAGCCGCGCCTAAAAATATAGCGATGCACCCGCAGCGGCGATTTTTTTCAAAGAAAAACAGCCAGATACCCATCGCTACGACAGTTAAAGAAAGTACGGCTTTGCAGCTCAAAATTAAGGCAACAGCAGCGCAAAACCACAGGATTTTCTGCAACCGGGCTGCGAGAATTGCTGCGAGAATTGCGGGCATTGCTATCACTTCGGAATGAAAGTCAAAAAGATTGACATTAAATACTGCGGGATACAGCAAATAAACTGCTGCAACAGCCATTGCTTTTGCTTCGTTCAATCCTGCTTGACGCGCTAAACTCCAACTCGGCCAAGCACCTATAGCTAGAGAAACAGCTTGCACTAAAAACAGCCAGTGTACGTCGGGATATATTTTGTAAAGTAATGCTAGGGGATAGAAAATAAATGCAGCGTGATCGCCTAAAATATTAATTGACATTAATGAGGAAAAAGGCGTTTGATTTTGTGATATTAAATAAATTGCTTGGTCAAAAATTGCTAAGTCAAATGCAGTTGACTGAAACAAAGCGTGTCGCGTACTGCTAGCGATAAAAAATATTAAGGATGCAAGGGCGATCGACCAACTTAGAGGATGATTTTTTAGTTGTTTAAAATCGTTCATAGTCTTGCCGGGGCGAGTTGATAGGAAGATATTAGGAGCGGCTGCCGATTCACCAACAGCCTGGGCAAGATTCCTATTTTTAATTGCCAAATTAATTTTATGACTATCAAAATATTTTTGCAATACTCCACAATCTGATTCTTTGGGAAAAATTTAAACTTATCATAACCTAAATTAATCAAAATTTAAATATTGGCTGCTATCCTACAACAAGATTCGCTACTCACCATAGTTAACGCACAGGAATAAATTATATGGCGCTCAACTTGATGAAATTTAAGCTTAATGGCTTGACAATAGCGGGTGCATCAGCATTTGTAGCAGCGGCGATCGGTCTGGCTGTTCCAGCGATTCAGGCTCAAGGACAAAGAGTAGTCAAAATCGACGGTTCCAGCACCGTTTACCCGATTACCGAAGCAGTCGCCGAAGAGTTTCAGAAAGCCAACAGAGGCATACAAGTTACCGTGGGTGTCTCCGGTACAGGTGGTGGCTTCAAAAAATTCTGCCGCGGCGAAACTGACATTTCCAACGCTTCCCGACCGATTTTGAAAGCGGAAATGCAGGCCTGCGCTCAAGCTGGTGTTAGATACATAGAACTGCCAGTTGCTTACGACGCTTTGACAGTGGTAGTCAACAACCAAAATACCTGGGCGCAAAACTTGACAGTTGCCGAACTCAAGAAAATGTGGGAACCCGGAGCTCAGGGCAAAATCAATAACTGGAACCAAATTCGGGCAGGATTTCCTAACGCACCTTTAAAGCTTTTTGGTGCTGGTACGGCTTCTGGAACTTTTGACTATTTTACTGAAGCGATCGTCGGCAAATCCAAATCCAGTCGGGGCGACTTTACAGCTAGCGAAGATGACAACGTGTTAGTCAACGGTGTTTCTCGCGACAAAAATGCCATAGGTTACTTCGGCTACGCTTATTACGAAGCCAATAAGGGCAAAATCAGAGCAGTGGCAATCAATGGTGGTAAAGGTCCTGTATTACCTTCTGCACAGACAGTACAAAATGGCACTTATCAACCGCTATCGCGTCCTCTGTTCATTTACGTTAGTGTCAAGTCGGCAGATAAGCCGGAAGTGAAGCAGTTTGTCGAATACTACATCAAAAATGGTGCTAAATTAGCCCGCGATGTCAAGTACGTAGCTCTGCCTCCACAGGCTTATACAACTACTATGGGTCATTTTACGAAGCGTCGTGTAGGCACTATTTTCGGTGGCGAAGAAGCTGTTGGTTTGACAATTGAGGAACTGTTGAAGCGCGAAGCCCGATAGTGAGTTTGTCAGTATTTATTTAGTCAGCAGTCATTAGTTACGGGCGTAAATCCCGATCGTGGCTCTGCATTTACTTACAAAAATTCTAATTCTATTGATATTTTGGAGGGTCAACTTGCAAGTCACGACTAATGACTGATGACTAATGACTAATAACTAATTGTTAATAACTGATGGCTCAAAAATCACTGAAATTATCCAAACAAGCTGCGTTTTCCCCAAAGCTCGTGAGAGATTTGCGTGAAGGCGCAATCGCTTTTTTGCTGTTCCTGGCAGCCTTTTCCTCAGTAATAACTACTTTCGCCATTCTTTACATCCTAGTTTCGGAGTCATTGGGTTTCTTCCAAAAAGTTTCTTTGGTGGAATTTCTCACGAGTACAGAATGGACTCCCCTATTTTCCGAGCCTCGCTACGGGATTTTGCCCCTAGTTTCGGGTACTTTGGTAATTGCGGGAGTGTCAATGATGGTGGCAATTCCTATGGGTACAATCATTGCGATTTATCTGAGCGAATTTGCTGACAGTCGGGTGCGCGAAGTGATGAAGCCCGCATTGGAATTGCTGGCCGGAGTTCCCACGGTAATTTACGGCTATTTTGCTTTCTTATTTGTGACTCCGATGTTGCAAAAAGTGCTGCCGGATTTACCGGGCTTCAATATGTTGAGTGCGGGATTGGTGGTAGGAATTATGATCGTACCTTTCATCAGTTCGATCGGGGAAGATGCGATGCGATCGGTGCCAGTATACTTGAGGGAAGGCGCTTACGCAATGGGAGCAACCAGATTTCAGACAGCAAAGTCGGTAGTTTTTCCGGCGGCGCTTTCGGGAATTTCTGCTTCTTATATTTTGGCAATTTCTCGTGCTGTGGGCATTACAATGGTCCCCGCGATCGCCTCTGGTTTGCAGCCGAGTTATACCTGGAATCCAATGGAACCCGGTGCTACAATTGCTGCTTATATCGTGCAAGTGAGTCTCGGTGATTTGCCGCACGCTAGCCTTGAGTATCAAACAATTTTTGTGGCCGGCTTGACTCTAGTGTTGATGACTTTGGTCTTTAACATTATCGGTCACTTTATGAGCAAGCGTTACAGGGAAATCTACTAATAATTTAGGTAAGGGTAATACCAATTTTTGGTGAGGCTGCATTGCATTCGATCCCCCCTAACCCCCCTTAATAAGGGGGGGACAAGATTCTTCTCAAAGTCCCCCTTCTTAAGGGGAGCCACTGCGATCTTGGGGTTCCCCCAAATGAAGCAAGTGGCGTGGATTTAGGGGGATCGATATCTGTGAAACGACCCATTAAATTGGTATAAAAAGAAAGTTTTGAGGCTTGAGTTAACCAAACACAAAAATCAGAACTCCTAACTAATTACCAATCGGCAACTACCAACTACTAACTCCCAAAACATGGCAGTAGAAAATATACGAGAAATCCGCAAAATAATTGCCAAAGCTAAGCTGTGGGACAATATTTTCGCTGCGATCGGCTTATTGTTGATGCTAGTAGGCGCGATCGTTCTGCTAGCATTAATCGTCGATTTGGCGATCGATGGCGTACCCCGTCTTTCATGGCAATTCTTGACCTCATTCCCCTCCCGCCGCCCTGATGACGCAGGCATACTTTCTGCTTGGGTAGGCTCGATCGCGGTTATGTTAGTAACAGCTTTTGCCGCGATTCCCTTGGGTATTGCATCAGGTATTTACTTAGAAGAGTATGCCCGGAAAAACTGGTTTGCTGATTTTATTGAAATTAATGTCACTAACTTGGCCGGAGTTCCTTCAATCGTCTACGGACTTTTAGCTTTAGGTTTTTTTGTTTATCAATTAAACTTAGGCCAGAGCGTTCTCACCGCAGGTTTAACTTTAGCACTGCTGATTTTGCCTGTAGTAATTGTAACCACTCGCGAAGCAATTCGGGCGATTCCTAACAGTATTAGAGAAGCTTCCTACGCCACAGGCGCTACTAAATGGCAGACGATTTGGGATCACGTTTTGCCCTATTCCGCCGGCAGTATTATGACAGGAGTCATCGTGGGATTGTCAAGGGCGATCGGAGAAACAGCACCTTTAATTACAATTGGAGCTCTCACTTTTATTGCCTTTTTGCCAGAATCTCCCCTGCAATCAGAAGTTCCTTACATTTCCTTCAAATGGCTGCTGTCACCCTTCACAGTCATGCCCCTGCAAATGTTTAACTGGGTATCCCGCCCGCAACCGGAATTTCAAAATAACGCAGCAGCAGCAGGCTTGATTATACTCGTCATGACCTTGGCAATGAATGGCTTGGCAATTTATCTCCGCTATATTTTCCGCAGAAACATCAAATGGTAAAAAAAATCCGAACCCAATCCTCTACTTCAACTGTTAATAAGGTAAAAGCTGAAGTCAGAAACCTGAACTTTTTCTACGGTTCAGTTCACGCGCTAAAAAACATCAACCTCGCCGTTGACAACAAAAAAGTTACAGCGCTAATCGGCCCTTCTGGCTGCGGTAAAACTACGTTGCTGCGCTGTTTTAATCGGATGCACGATTTATATCCCGGCAATCGCTATGAAGGGGAAATTTTACTGGATTCCGATGAGATTAATATTCTCAGCCGCAAGGTAGATCCGATCGAAGTTCGGATGCGGATTAGTATGGTATTTCAAAAGCCCAATCCTTTTCCCAAGTCAATCTATGAAAATGTTTTGTGGAATGAAGTAAAAGACAGATTAAATGATTTGGCGTTTAATCTTTCCGGCGGTCAACAGCAGCGTTTGTGCATTGCTAGGGCTTTAGCGACGGAACCTGAAATTATTTTATTTGATGAGCCAACTTCTGCTTTAGATCCGATCGCAACTTCCAGTATAGAAGATTTAATTGCTGAGTTGAAAGAACAAGTGACAATTCTGATTGTTACTCACAACATGCAGCAAGCGGCGCGGGTTTCTGACTATACAGCTTTCATGTACTTAGGCGAACTGGTCGAGTTTGACAAGACTCAGACCATTTTTAACAGTCCTGCCAAGCAGCAAACGCGAGAATATGTAGAGGGTCGATTCGGGTAATTAGGGAAGTTATGAGTTTTGAATTTTGAGTTTTGAGTTAAAGATGGTTCTTAATTCAAAACTCAAAACTTAAAACTCCTTACCAACGATCGACGATCGACGATCGACTCTCAACTCTCAACTGTTTAATTAGTTATACTATCTATGCGACTGTAAGTACCCACATATTCTGAAGTAGTTTTCTGTTTGGGATTCAGGAAAATAGAAGGAGCTGAAGCATATTCTACAAGCTCGCCAACTCGACTTCCTTTTTCAATCTTGATGTTGAAAAAAGCAACAAGGTCTGAAACTCTTGAAGCCTGCTGCAAGTTATGAGTGACAATCACAATTGTGTAATGCTTCTTCAGTTTTTGGATCAATTCTTCGATGCGTAAAGTCGAAACAGGATCGAGGGCAGAACAGGGTTCATCCATCAAAATTACCTCGGGTTGCAGTGCCAAAGCTCTCGCAATGCAAAGCCGTTGCTGCTGGCCTCCCGATAAAGTCATCGCATTTTTATTGAGCCGGTCTTTTACTTCGTCCCACAGTGTTGTTTGACGGAGAGCATCTTCGACAAGCTCGTCAATATTTCCGCGATAGCCGTTGACGCGAAGTCCCAAAGCGATGTTCTCGTAAATAGATTTGGGGAAGGGATTGGGTTTTTGAAAGACCATACCGATGCGCCGGCGAACTTCGATTAAATTGAACTCTTGAATATCTCGATCGTAAAAAGTTATTTTTCCGGTTATTTTAGCGTTTTTCACTAAATCGTTAATTCGGTTAAAGCAACGCAGTAAAGTAGTTTTACCGCAACCAGAAGGACCGATAAATCCTGTAACTTGATTTTTGTAAATTTCCATATTAATTCCTTGTATAGCTGCAATGCTATTGTAGGATACCGAGAGTTGCTGGACTCGCAAAATAGCTTCTAGGGTTGTTGGTATTTCAAAATCTGTTTGCATAGGTATTGTAGTAGTTGAGAGTTGACAGTTGAGAATTGAGAGTTGACAATTATGCAGTAAAAGAGTCAAAACTTTTGTCAAATTTCCCTGTGAGGTCTTGTTCGTTAGGTTATTTGTTTCCTAATCTTAGTGTCCTAACCTTAGTGTCCTAATCTTAGTGTCCTAATCTTAGTGTCCTAATCGATCTGGTGGCCGCTACAAGACTATATCGATGACTTATTGCTTTTTATTGCCATAGCAATATCTTAAGATGATAGCAAAAATATTGATGGCCAGCAAAATCCCGATTAGCAAGATAATTGCTGCTGCTGCATTTTGTTGAAAATCGGCTTCAGGCCGGGAAACCCAGTTAAAGATTTGAACTGGTAAAGCAGTAAAAGGACTCTGCAATCCTTCCAGAGATAAAGCAGGCGTAAAGACAATAAAAGTAGATGCACCTACAGCAATTAGCGGTGCAGTCTCGCCAATTGCGCGGGAAAGGGATAAAAAAATTCCGGTTAAAATACCGGGCATTGCAGATGGCAGAACTAGATGCCACAAAACCTGCCACCGAGTCATTCCCATAGCACTACCGCCTTCGCGCAAGCTATCGGGAACTTGACGCAATGCTGAACGAGTCGCGATAATTAATGCTGGTAAAGCAATTATCGATAGGGTAAGACCGGCGGAGATTATACTGTACTGTCCAGTCAAAAATCCCAATCCGTAAACGAAGATTCCCAAGCCTAGCAAGCCGTAAATAATAGAGGGGATTGCAGCTAAATTTGCCAGGTTAATTTCGAGGAATTGGCTCAACAGATTGTCGGGGAGGTATTCTTCGAGATAAATGGCGGCTCCTACTCCAATAGGTATTGCAAAAATTGCAGTTAATCCCAGCAACCAAAATGTTCCTACTAAAGCTACATAAATGCCTGCTTCTTTGGGATCTCTGGAGGCAAATGCAGTGATGAATTGCCAGTTGAGATGGGAGAAACCATTTTGAAAGACATCTACTAATAATAGCCCTAAAATGGTTAGTGGAAATAAAGGCGGAATAATTGAGAAAATTTTGAACAGTCGATCGAGTAAATGGCGTTTGGCGAAAGCAGGTTGAAAAATATGACGAGATTTCGGAGTTTTTTCAGGAGAATATCGATCGCTCTTTGACTTATAATTAATTGCTAAATTTTGTGTCTCTACCTCTGGGCTATAGATTGTAACTTCTAGCATTCGATCGCGGTGGCGTCGGACAAGCAAGTAACTGAGGGTATTGAGGATCGAGGTCATTAAAAATATTACTGTCCCCAAGGTAAAAATGGTGTGAAATTCTAATGAGTTAAAAGCTACATCGCCCAAACTTAGCTGAATGATAAAAGCAGTAATTGTAGATACTGGTTCTAGGGGATTCAGGGTCAATGTGGGGATTTGTCCTGCGGCAATAGAGGCGATAAGGGTTTCTCCCAAAGATCGAGAAGCTGCTAAGGTAAAGGAAGCAATGATGCCAGGAAATGCTAGGGGTAAAATTATTTTAGTAATGATTTCCGGTTGAGTAAAACCTAAAGCATAAGCTGCCTCTCGTAATTTTTGGGGTACGTTTTGAATGGCATCTTCACTCATAGAAGACACGATAGGCACAACCATCACGCCCGTTACTAAACCTGCACTTAAAGGGCTAAATCCTGCTAGATTGGGGATAAATTTTTGCAGCAACGGGGTGATACATAGCAGGGCAAAATAGCCATAAACTACGGTGGGAATTCCCGATAGAGTTTCTATAACTGGTTTGAGCAGGTAACGGATTTTTTGGGGAGCGTATTCGCTTAGGTAGATGGCAGTGAGCAAGCCAATTGGTACTGCAACTGTCATGGCGATCGCAGTTGTCAATAGCGTACCGCTGGTAAGTACCATAATGCCAAAAGTTTTGTTGGGAAACAGCGGCGTCCACTGCGTATCTGTCAAAAATCTCCACAAAGGTACTTGTTGAAAGAAAATCGCTGTTTCATAAATCAGCATAGCCATAATAGCTATGGTGATGAATGCTGGAATACACCCAATTATCACCAACACAGCCTGTAAAGTGTAATCTCCCCAGATGGCTGAGGTTAAATTGCGATGCCAAAGTTTAGATTTCGGCTGTTGTATAAGTGAGGTGGCGGTTTTCATTTAAACCTTTAATCTTTAGTTATCGCAAGTAAAAAATATACTGATAATTTGAGAATAATTAGTTGTTAGTGCTAGATAATTAGTCTGCCTTCGACAATTAATTTTCAGTTAAATCTGTGGCGAATGCAGGCGCAAAAATCAACGCTTAACAATTAACAATTAATGATTATTAGTAGATGGTTATTTTTATAACTTAGCCCCAGACAAATTTATCACAATTGAACAAAAAAATGGTTAAATTTAGGTAAGCAATTCAATAACTTAGGGTTAAAGTAGCGGACAAGTTGAAAGAAAGGTCGATCGAATCGGGTCGATCTAAAATCTTGCACCAATATTAGAAACCGGTTTTCTGGTAAAAATCCTGCAACAAAGCCACGATCGATCGAACCAAACCCGGTTTCTCTCTTGCTTATTGAGAATGGTGCAAGAGATCGGGTCGATCGAACTCCACCAGATCCCCATCTCACCCCATAATAGTGAATAACACTTAACAATTCTTAAAAAAATGGCTAGAGACTTGCGGGGATTCCTCAAACTGCTGGAAGACAGGGGACAACTGCGCCGGATTAGCGCATTAGTCGATCCCGACTTAGAAATTGCCGAAATTTCCAACCAGATGCTGCAAAAAGGCGGCCCGGGATTGCTGTTTGAAAACGTCAAAGGCGCAGAATTCCCCGTCGCCATCAACCTGCTGGGCACGGAAGAACGAGTTTGCTGGGCGATGAATATGGAAAAGCCGATCGAACTAGAAGAGCTCGGCAAAAAATTGGGAATGCTGCAACAGCCAAAACCGCCGAAAAAGATTTCTCAAGCGGTAGAATTCGGCAAAGTTTTGTTCGACGTAGTAAAAGCCAAACCGGGGCGCGACTTTTTCCCCGCATGCCAGCAAGTGGTAATTGAAGGAGAAGGGTTGGATTTAAACAAAATCCCGATGATTCGCCCCTATGCGAAAGATGCGGGCAAAATTATCACTCTCGGTTTGGTAATTACCAAGGATTGCGAAACCGGCACGCCGAATGTGGGCGTTTATCGGTTGCAATTGCAGTCAAAAAATACCATGACTGTGCACTGGTTGTCGGTACGGGGCGGCGCGCGACACTTGCGAAAAGCGGCGCAAGCAGGTAAAAAGTTAGAAATTGCGATCGCCCTTGGAGTAGATCCGTTAATTATTCTCGCCGCAGCAACTCCCATTCCTGTAGATTTATCCGAATGGTTATTTGCGGGACTTTACGGTGGGTCCGGCGTAAGTTTAGCCAAGTGCAAAACAGTAGATTTAGAAGTACCGGCGGACTCGGAAATCGTGTTAGAAGGAACGATTACTCCGGGTGAAATTCTGCCCGACGGACCTTTTGGCGATCACATGGGTTATTACGGCGGCGTCGAAGATTCGCCGCTAATTCGGTTCCACTGCATGACGCACAGAAAAGACCCGATTTATCTCACCACATTTAGCGGGCGGCCGCCGAAAGAAGAAGCGATGATGGCGATCGCATTAAACCGCATTTATACCCCAATTTTGCGGCAGCAAGTATCGGAAATTGTCGATTTCTTTTTGCCGATGGAAGCGCTGAGTTACAAAGCAGCAATTATTTCGATCGACAAAGCTTATCCCGGTCAAGCTAGGAGGGCTGCTTTGGCATTTTGGAGCGCTTTGCCGCAGTTTACTTACACTAAGTTTGTGATTGTTGTGGATAAAAGTATCAACATTCGCGATCCGCGTCAAGTTGTGTGGGCAATTAGTTCTAAAGTTGACCCGGTGCGAGATGTATTTATTTTGCCGAATACGCCTTTTGACAGTTTGGATTTTGCCAGCGAGAAAATCGGTTTGGGAGGCAGAATGGGGATTGATGCGACTACGAAAATCCCGCCGGAAACCGATCACGAATGGGGTGAAGTTTTGGAGTCCGATCCGGATGTGGCGGCGATGGTAGAAAGGCGTTGGGCCGAGTACGGTTTGGATGATTTGAAGTTGGGAGAAGTCGATCCGAATTTGTTTGGCTACGATATGAGGTAGTCGTTGTAGGGTGCGCCGCCATGAAAAATCCTGAAAGTCGATCGACAATCTCATAGCGACGCACCTGACAAACCTTTAAGGCGATCGGTAATATATGGATTTATTGTATTTTTAATTTATATAAAAACCGCAGATGCAAGGCAGATAAACACAGATGAACGCAGATGAATGAATTTTGGAGCAGAAATTGTCGATCGGTCTACTTAATTAAGCTATAGTTGCTCGATCTTTGTTTTTAATTCTATAAGGTCGGGATGCTGAGTAATGTCTAGCTGAGTAATTGCCCAATCAAAAAATGAATTCAGAGAAATAAAGGGAGAATTTTGTTGCTGAATTTCCTTTTGAATATCTTTACCATTAAACCAAATTAAATATTGCTGCTGCGTCCAAAATTCTTCTGGTACAAATCGCTGTTGATAGACAACAAGGTTTTCTTCAAATTTGTCTGGTGTAACTGATTCAACAGCATTTCTAAATCGATCGACTAATTTTAACGCTTCATTTTTGCAGTCTTGCAAAATTAACGATTCAGGTAGTTTACTTTTATTCGTCCATGTAGTTTTGAGTTGTTCTCGGGCTGCGATCGCGTTTACCAAGCCACCCAATGCCCATCTTACAGCTTGGTAAGCTTGCAAGTTTCTGGCGCTAGTTTCAATTAATTTTGAAATCCGATCGACTCCTGGTGAATTTTTATGCCCCCACTTAGAAGTTGGATTGTCCAGCTTTTCAGCATACTTTTCCGTCCAATAAGTGTGAATCAAATTAGCATCTAAAAGATAATTTTCAACACAAGTTCGATAACTTAAAAAAATAGATTTATTGCCAGATTTATTTTCTCTTTGGAGTAGTTGGCAGTTGTCAGTTGGATTCACATCAAAATCTCGATCGAGAAAAACGATGTATTTCGGATTTACTGCCCGGTTCGCCGAGAAGTATCCTTCAGCAAATTTTGAAAATGTAAACTTAGTTCCAACCGGAACGATTGTGCATCTATTACCCGGTATGCTATCGACTAATCTATTAAGTAATTTATAGTCTAAACTCGTTGGCGATCCTTCACAAAAAAGTATTTTTCCACTACTAACAACACTCATAATTACTCCTCTAAGCGGACAATGTATGCTTCAGGTACTAACTGCTCTATATAATCAGAGTGAGTTGTAATAATAAATTGATTGTTTTTTCCTAACTTGGGCAAAGCTCTCAATAATGCTTGTTGCAGAGGTGGATGTAAGTGCAACTCAATTTCATCAATCAAAATCGTCGAATTATGAACATTCCAATTAGCAAAGTCCATCATCATCGGAAATATAGCGCGTTCGCCCCCAGACATTTCAGAAATCTCATACTGGTTTTTGCCATCGTATAGATAAAACCAGGGTTCGCTGAGAATGTCATCAATCCCTTCTCGTGGAACAGGCCCCTCAAAGCTACGTTCTGGAAAAACAGCTTGATAAGCTTGCTCAATTTCAGCATATATGTCTTTTTGGCCTGGGCGGAATTGCTGAATTCTTCCGCTTTCAACATCTTGATGAAATTGCCGCCACTTTGACAGGCGATCTCGTAAAATATCTTCCGTAATTTCAATTTTTTCATCCTGGTTTTCAGTAGTTAGGCTGGTAGAAGTTCTCTGCTCTGTGTACCAAAGAATTGTCCCTACTCGTTCAAACACCTGAAAACCTTCAGATTTAAGGATTTGCTTGGCATATTCCCGTCCTTTGAATTGAAACAATTCACTCGAAGTGTTTGCCTGAACCCGTTCACCTTGCCATTTAAGAGATACAATATGTTTGTCTGCAGGAAGAACTGGTAAATGGCGACCGCTATTTTGCAATTTTTGGTGAAACTCGCGAACTGCGCAAATTTCTTGAGAAGAAAATTGCACTTTTAGAGTAACGTCTCGTTCAAACTTTCCCCAATTGCTACCTAGCAATTCATAGTTAAATCCCGGCCATTCTAATTCAGAAAGGCTCTGCAATCGACCTGTTGCTTCTCCCAGTGTTGCTGCTATTGCCTGTAAAATACTTGTTTTGCCAGTCCCATTCATCCCTATTAAAACTATCAGATCTCGTGCTAATCCAGTTTCTGGGTCGGTGAAATCTAATTCTCGCTCTCTAATTTTTTTAAAATACTTTAACTTGATAGATTGAACTTTCATAGTTTGAATTGAATAAAGGTAAAGTCTTCCTATCAAAAACGTACTCTCAGCCTAAACCGAATTAATCCCATTATACCGCCGGCAAACCAGCCTACTGTTCCAAAACCTCAACCAAGTCTTCAATCATCAAATCGAAAACAGCAGCCAGTTTCTGCAAAGCTGTATAATCCACTGTTGCCAGTTTGGGAGCTTGCGCGTATTTTTTAACTGTACTGTAGGGAATGCCCGTGCGATCGGAAACTTCTTTCAGCGTCCAACCTTTCTCTTGTGCTAGTTCTCGAACTCGCAACCGAATTAATCCCATTACACCGCCAGCAAATCAGCTTACTTTTCCAAAACTTCCACCAAGTCTTCAATCATCAAATCGAAGACAGCAGCTAGTTTCTGCAAGGCTGTATAATCCACAGTTGCCAGTTTTGGAGCTTGTGCGTAATTTTTGACCGTACTGTAAGGAATCCCCGTTCTCTCGGAAACTTCTTTCAGCGTCCAACCCTTTTCCTCAGCTAGTTCCCGAACTCGCAACCGAATTAATCCCATTTATGCTTGACAGAAGCTACGTCTTTAGCTTTTAATAAAAGTGTTAGATATAGCGATCGCCCTCCGACCTCAGAAATCAAGGGCGAACGCCTTTCTTTTACCACCCGCAAACGCGGGAAGGATTACCCTATGATACCAAAAGAACTGACCTATCGCGATCGACTTCTACCCTGGCACTTAATTCGCCACCTTCCCAACTGCCAGCGTATCACAGTCGCCCGCTTCGCCCGCCGCCCCGATGCTGAATCTTATCTCTATGCGTTGTGCCGTTTAATGCCCGAGGTTTCCCATACAATTGTGTTCGTAAATGTGCTGTGCGCGAGCGAAACTAGCATACCAATTCCGATGCAATTGTCGATCGAACGTTAGCGCGAAATTTTGCATTTGTGCCTGCGATCCGGCCGGGAATTAATTCCCGGCCTCATAGCGAAAGTCCACGCTCAGTGGACTGCATAAATAAAGTGCGATCGAACACTTGAAGAAAGATTGAAGATTGAAGATAAGTGCGATCGAACATTTGAACAAGGGATTGAAAGTGCGATCGACTTTTCAGTCGTCTTCAGACGACTTTCGCTATGAGGCGGGGGTTTAAACCCCCGACGGACTTTCGCTCTCTCGGCGAAGGTTTAAACCCCCGACGGACTCAAAGCTTTGTGCTACAAGCCATTTGCGCTCACAAAAAATTGGTAAACTATAATAAATAAACTTGAGTCAAGGAGTCACATCAATGCCATCTCCATTTCCCGGTGTAGATCCGTATTTAGAACATCCCGATTTCTGGCCTGGAATACATAACTTATTGATTGCGGAAATTGCCAGATTTCTATCTCCGCAACTGCGTCCTAAATACCGAGTTGCGGTGGAAGTGCGAATGTATGAAACTAGCGGGGAAAATTCCCTGGCTGTTGGCATTCCCGATATCACCATACAGCGCCGATCGACTGCAAGCAACCCTTCAATGCCTAATGTAGCTGTCTTGTCACCGGCAGTACAACCCGTGAAAGTGACGCTTCCTATCCCCGAGATAGTGAGGGAAGCTTATTTAGCAATCAAACAAGTAGAAAAAAAAGAAGTGGTGACAACGATCGAAATCCTGTCACCTACTAACAAACGATCGGGTAAAGGGCGGGAAATGTATGAAAAAAAACGCGAACAAATTCTGGGCAGTCGCACTCATTTGATTGAAATAGATTTACTGCGACGCGGCGAACCCATGCCCGTTTTTGGCAATAATATTAATAGTCTGTATCGGATTTTGGTCTGTCGGGGAAATCGCCTGCCTTCCGGCGATATGTATGCTTTTAACCTGCAAAATTCAATTCCTGCTTTCCCAGTTCCTTTACGCCCGGAAGATGTCGAACCTATTGTAGATTTGCAACAGCTTTTCAACCAAGTATACGATATTGCAGGTTACGATATGGAGATAGATTACAGTCGCGAGCCAATACCGCCTTTGTCAGAAACCGATACAGTTTGGGCTGATGTTTGGTTGCGCGATCGAGGATTGCGGAGTTGATTGCATTATTATATTTTAGAGTTTGTGTCACAATTGAGGAACGATCGATTAATCCCACTGACGAACAAGCCCAAGCCTGTCTGCGCGTCTGCCAGATGCTGTCTAATTTCTACAGGGACATTCAACTATTCCGTTTTAACCCACGAAGTCGCGAAGTTTACATCTTTGCAGGCGAAGAATTGCAAATTAGAGTATTCCCCTCTGGAGACTGGAGTTTTATAAATGAAACCGAACTTTAAAGAAATGAGCGTTCCCGATCTCAGGAAATATGTCCTAACGCACCGGGACGATATGGAAGCTATTGAGGCATTATTTCACCATCCGAGTCTGAAGTGGACAACCATGCCTCCCTTAGTGACTGGCGATGGTATGCCAATTGAAGAAAATATTCAGCTTGCGGAGGAGGAAATAAGGAAAAGAGTTGAAATTTCTAATGAAAAACAACAACAAAGGGAAAAAGCACGGGAGGAAGAATTGCGCCACAAATTAGAGCGGGAAATTGAGGCAAAACTTCGATCGCAAATTGAATTGGAAGTCGAACAGAAGTTGCAGGAAAAATTAGAAACAGAGATTGATGAGTTGATAGGCGCGATCGCCCAATTTTTAGCATCAACTAGCGGGTTTTCATCAAGACTGGCAGGACCGATCGCACTTTTGGCGATCGAGCAAGGGATTGAGGATTTTGGCGATTTTGAGGATTTGCGGAATTAAGTGCGATCGAGACTTATGCGCTTCGACAAAGAAACCGGGTTTTTACCGAATCTTTGCGCTGTAGCGAAGGATTCTCGAAAAAACCCGGTTTCTGAGCCCCGGTCTAAATTCTATTCAATTTGATAAACTTTAAAGTAACGTTCAGTCACTTCTGAGATTTGCAGTATGTTGGAATGGTTGCTCACGATCGGCGCAGCAGAATTAGGAAAAGCGATCTTTGAACAAGTCCTGAAGTTGGGGCAATCTGCGGCCGAGGATTATGTGAAAGATTTCTTTAAAGGCTGTCTTCAGGAAGGAATCGCGACTGCGAAACCAGAGGTGACAAAAAAAGCAGTGGCTGAAGCGTTGAAGGCGTTTTTAATGCTTGTGACCGATGAATTAGAGGATCGAGAACTGTCTAAAGAGGTAAAGCTTTTGAAAAAGATTGTAGATCGATCGACGCTACAGCATTATCAACTATTTGGCAGCAGTCTACGTTAAAAGGCAAGCCGTTTCCGATAATACCAGAGGAATTTGACTGGCCGCGTGTGGGGCGTGAATATTTGAAAAAAGTGCGCCGAATTATACGAGAAACACCCGAATTGCGATCGCTCCTGGAAACTGAACTGCTGGAAGATATTGCCCGAAATACAACGCCACTTTCACCAGGTTTTGATATTGCCAAATATCGAGAGAGTTTGCAGTATAGCTATGGGCATCTGAAATTATACGCGCTCGACAGTACCGATCGCGTTGATGCTATCAAACTTTGGAATATGTTCGTTGAGCAGACAGTTCGACAGGCATTGCCACCAATGCGATATGAACTGCCGCTGGATGTGAAACGCCAACTGCAAGAACAGGGGCAATTGGGGCCCGATTTATCACCTGAAGCACTGGAAAACTATCGGCAAGAATATTTTCGGCAACCCTCGCAGAAGGCTTTGGAGGCAGTTGCAGATTCTCAACGGGCAGTGATTTTGGGCGATCCGGGTGCGGGAAAGTCCACGCTTTTGCAGTATCTTGCTTTGGATTGGGTAGAGGGGAAAACTGAATTGTTACCCCTATTGATTGAGTTGCGAGAATATGCGATCGCCCAGACTCACAACTTCCTAGAATTTCTGCATTGCGGGCGTGGTGTAAATTGGCAATTCGATCGGCAACAACTCGATTTCGTCCATCGCACATTTTTAGAATATTTCTGTGCTGTGGAGATTGTGAATCAATTTGAAAAGCAACGAACTCTGACATTTGAACAATTGCGCGATGAGATTTTCGGTCAATACTGGCAAGATGAGACATGGCACGAGGTTCTACAGCTAATTTGTGGCATGATTGATGCAATATTTGTAGGTAATATTATTAATTTATTAATGCGTCAAGATGTGGACAGGAGCCAGTTTTTGGATACAGAAAAAGACATGACCTATGGTGATACTCGTCTTAAGAAGGAAGCAATTAACAATCTACTACTGGCTGCTCAATGTTTAATGATTGTCCCAAACCGCATTGCTTTAGAAAATACAGAAAGACAGCTTCTATATTTACTAAAGCAAGAGATTGAGGTAGAACATCCCGATCTTTTTAGCAACTCAGCAGTTAAGGAAATCATACGCATTTTAGCTGCGACATGGCAAGGGAACACAGAGGTATTAACGTGGTTAAAATCACATCTTATTAACCTCAAAAAACAAGAGTCTTACTTCTTCATTTTCATTCCCATAGCTCTCTTACAAGGATGGAAAGACGATCCTGAAACTTTATTATGGATAAAAAAGCAAATTCAACAGGCTGAATAGAACCCATTTGACATCTTTTTAACGATCGCCCGCTATTCGCTATCGGATCGATTGCGAGCATATGACCAATTGCGGACGAGTGGCCTTAGCATCAATAAGCGTAAAAAAATCATTAGCTTTCGGGCTGTTTTTCGTTGTTCGATCGAGTACCTAAACAAATATTTTTGGTTTTGATAAGAATTTTACACCGCTCCATGATGTTCTACGACCTATGCCTTGGTTTCCCCATCTTGTAAATATCCTGATGCAATCCCTGATTGGTAAACCTTTTTACGGCAAAAAGATTTTGAAGAATGCCAATGCTTTTCCTTTAAAATAATCTGGCATCGCCTGCAAAACTCATCCCGATCGATTAAGATACGATCGTTAATTTAACTGCGAGAGTCAAAGGCAACGCTCGATCGAATTATGTCGCAATTTTTAGATGAAATTTTCAGCAACAACAAAACGGCAGACGCTGTTTTTTCAGCTTTGATGCCAGCTTTAGGGGAAATATTGAAGTGCGATCGCGTTTTTCTCTACCTCCGCCACCCGCAAACTCAAACAGGCAAAGTACCTTACTGCTGGTGCCGCAACTCTAGCTATCCCGATGTTAGCGATTCTGAATGGAAAAAAGAACCGGAATTTTTACAGCAAGAAGACCCCATGTTTGCAGCAGCGCTGCGATGCGAACCGTCTATTTTTGTGGAGGATGTTGAAACGGCAAATCCTGAAATTGTCAGCAAAGATTTTGAGGCAAAATCCTTTGGACATCGCGCTTTGATTCACGCCCACCTGTGTTCCGACGGCTTGCTGTGGGGAATTTTACAGCCTTGCATCTTCGATAGACCCCGAATTTGGACGGATTTCGATCGCCAAGTTATTGCAGCAGTTGTTGAAAATTCTTCATCCTTAGCTGTTGATTATATAACCGCAGCCTAGCTATCAAAATATGAGTGCTAAAAATCAATTGAATTACCATATTCTGGACGCTGCTAGACAAAAAAGGGGCTTCTAATCTTGCAGAACAGCAACAAGTATTGCGTCCGGGACAAACTTGTTAATCTCAGTCTAAATTGTCAGACCGATCGAACACAACTTCAAAGATTCCTTCTGGCAAAAACTTGCGCAGAGATCGCGCGCGATCGTCCGCATCTTGACGGTTGCGAAAACGACCGATCGTATGATTTTGAGCGGCCGGTAAAAAAAGATTTTGGTCAATCTGAAAAGTTTATTGGCTGTTTCGCCGGGATTGACCGGACTTAACAGCCACGCTATCCCTCCCCACCGTGTAGACGGATGGAGAATCCCGCTAAATCAGTTGAATCAATTGCCTCAGTTGCTCGACATTAACGCCGCCACGGGCAGCAATAACTACCGCTGGCCTTCGGGCAGATTATTAACAAAATCAGTAATTGCGTTGCTTTTGACAGCCAGTGTACCCGTAGCAAAGTTACAATCAAACAGGAATTTGGGTAAATACTGCCATGTCAGACTTAAATCGCGGAATCATGAAATTCAAGGGAGCTGACAGCCCTGCTGCGATCGTTGTTTCAGCGATCGCGATTGCGGGCGGAATCGGCTTTCTCATCTGGTGGGCGCTGCAATCCGCCTACGCTTTAAGCTAAAAATTATCAAGTATTGCTCGGGAGGCAGAATTCAATCAGAATTCTGCCTTCTGTATTTTTTCCGTTCCATTCGTAGTGGAAAGTCTGAGCGTAAATGTCACATCTTTTACCCAAAATGAGTCAGCCCTCCTATTAAAATACCAAAAAATTTAGCTCGGTACACTGCTCTAATTTTCCCTGGATGAAAGCTAATTTTTCCGCTGCTAATTCCTCTTGCTGTCGGTTCAGCCAAATTGCTTTTAAACCCGCAGCTTTAGCACCCCAATAATCTGCTTTAAAACTGTCGCCGATATGTACGGCATCCCCAGCAGTGCAGCCTTGCTTTTGCAAAGCAATCTCAAAAATTTGAGAGTCGGGTTTTGCCGCGCCTGCTTCGGTTGAAATTGTCACTGATGTGAAATATTCAGCGAGGTTTAACGCTTTTAATACTGAATAAAGTCGGGTATCAAAATTCGAGATTACTCCTAGTTCAATTCCTTGTTGTTGCCATTTATTTAATGCCGGTACTACATCGGGATAGACAAACCAAGGTTCGGCTGTGGCAAAATGAGCGTAGAGTTCGGCAAAAAAAGCAGAATAGTCGGAAAATTGGTTGAAGACTCCTGCTAGTCGAAATGCTTTAGCCGAAACTGCTTGCCACCATTCAAATTCTAAGTCGGGAATTTTTGCTATTTCTACTCCAGGAAATGCCATCGGCGGTGCTGAGGTGAAGCTTTGCATAAAAGCTGTATGTATCTGTTCGCTTTCAACTTCTACTCCAAAGTTTTTGGCTGTTTTTGCGTAGGCTGCGCCGACGCTGCCGCGCACGTCGAATAGCGTGCCTGCGGCATCTAAAAAAATAGCTTTAGTCATTTAAATTGATTAATTAGCGATCGACAATTGTTCTGCTGGCGTATTTTATCATTTTCCGAGCATTCCGAGTTTAAACAACCGGGTTTTTAAGAGATTGATGGTTGGTCTCAAGTATTGTCGCCTGCGTTAAGATTTTGCTTTCTGCCTGCAGATTTTATCGCGATCGCAGCTAAATTTCCGATCGCTGCGGTGATGCGACAGGGATTTCGATCGCAAATTCAACGCCGCCTGTTGTTAAATTCTTCACTGACAATATTCCTCCGTGTACTTGAGTTAAAGACAATTCAAAACTCAAAACTCAAAACTCATAACTCATAACTCATAACTCCCCGAAGCTGTCCCAGGTCAACTATCAACTGTCAACTGTCAATGACACCGGAATGATTGGCAATATTACCTGCAGGTTCAAATCTACCGCCTAAATATTTGGCAAGAAATTCTTCAGCGATCGCGTAAAAATGCAAGCGATTTTCCGGCCTCGCAAATCCGTGTCCTTCGTCTGTATAAATTACGTATTCTACCGGTTTGCCGGCTTGCTTCATGGCATTGACAATTTGCTCGCTTTCTGATACTTTAACTCGCGGATCGTTGGCACCTTGAGCAATTAACAAAGGCTTTTGAATTCGATCGACAAAAAATAAGGGCGAGATCGATTTTAAAAACTCTGGTTCTGTTTCCAAATTGCCGATGCGGTGATACATATTTGCTTTGAGAGGTTCCCAGTAAGGCGGAATTGTTTGCAGTAGCGTAATCAAGTTACTCGGGCCGACAATATCAATGGCGCAAGCAAAGACATCGGGAGTAAAAGTCAATGCCACTAATGCAGCATAACCGCCGTAGGAACCGCCCATAATCGCAATTTTATCTCGTTGCGAAACTCCTGTTTCTACCAGCCAATTTACACCATCCAGCAAGTCATCGTGCATTTTTGCCGCCCATTCGCGATTGCCAGCATTAAGAAAGTCTTTGCCGTAGCCGGTGGAACCGCGAAAATTGATTTGCAAAACGGCGTAACCTCGATTTGCCAGCCATTGGGCTTCCGAATCGTAACCCCAAGAATCGCGGGCCCAAGGACCTCCGTGAACTAGCAAAACTGTCGGTATGGGTGTGGGAATTCCCAACGGTTTTGTCAGGTAGCAGTGAATGGTTAAACCATCTCTCGCGGTATAAAAAATGGGTTCCATTGATGACAGGGGCAAACCTTCGAGTTTGGGTTGGTTGCTGAACAAGAAGGTGAAGGTTTTAGAAGTTCGATCGAACGCATAATAGTAAACCGGACCGTCGTCTGTCACGCAAGCAACCAACCAATTAGTATCGGCGAGATTGCGGCTAACGATGTCGAATTCGCCGGGATGTAATTTGCCGATCGCCTCAAAATCTGCTGTGATGCTTGGATCTAAAATCTGCCATTCTTGCTTGTCCTTGTAGAAGGAAACCGCTTGAATTTCTCGCGTGGTGGGATGTATGAAAATATCGCTAACATCGTATTCTGGATCGGAGGCAATTTCAGTTTCTTGTTTGGCTGCCAAATCGAGGGCAATTAAACGTTGGGCGTTAGCATCGTGATTGCCAATTATATAAAGAATTTTGCCGTTTTCGGAGAACTCGACGGCACCGCCTTCTTCATCTGGTCCCCAACTGCGCAGCCTTTCCCAAGAGTTTTCTCTTGTTTCTCGAAACAGCAATTCCGAACCGCCGTCTGCTGTTGTAGCTGTAGCTGCCCGCACTTGAAATTGGGCGTCAGCATTCCAACCGACGATGTTTCCAGGATTGTCAGTATCGAATTCAACGGCACCGTTTTTGAGATTGATACGGTAAACATCGTGTTTGCTGCGATCGCAGATGTTCAATCCCACTAATATTTCATTGGGGAAGTTGCGATCGAGGGCAATTGGTTGTGCTTGAATTCCTTGAAATGGTGTCAAGTTGCGCACGAGATTTGACTGGATATTTACTAAGAATAAATGCCAGTTTTCGTCACCATCGGTATCTTGGAGGTAGATTAACTCTTCGCCGCTGTAAGTCCAAAAAAAGATGCGGATGCCGCGTTTTTTATCGGCTGTTAGTTGGCGATCGTCTTGTTGACCTAAAGTACGCATTTGCACTTGCAGGATGTTGTTTTCATCGGGTGCAATGTAAGCGAGATACTTGCCGTCGGGTGAAAGGCGGGGGCTAGTTTTTTCGGGGTTGCCGAATAGAATTTCCCGATCGATTAAAGGTGGAAGTTCTGTTTTTTGCTTTTGAATAGTGGAATTCTGCATTGTTTTTCCCTCTGTTATTCTGTAAGGTATTTACTTGCTCCGACACTGAGAAACCTGACTTTTTACAAACTAAATTCGTAAATTTGTAGGTTGGGTTGAGCGAAGCGAAAACCCAACGTTTCACAAAACCTAATACCATTTTCATAAAGTAGCGCTACATATCTACTGCCCAACCCCTTGAGTAATAGGTAGTTGCCCAATTTATCTGCAGCATGACTTTATGAATTTCGAAACCCAATGTTTTACCAAACCCAACGTTTCAGAAAGTACAACGTTTCAGAAAGTTCAACGTTTCCCAAAGTCTAACTTTTTAGAAAGCCCAACGTTTTACAAATGGATGGTGGGTTGGGTTTTGCTTCGCTCAACCCAACCTACAACGATCGGTTTACTTTGCCAGCAATTCCTGAATTGGTTTGCTAATCCAATTGAAACCGACTTTTAATTGATGCTCGAATGTTGGCATTCGATAAAGATAAGCCAAGCGACGGGCAATGTGTGCTAATTGTCCGTCGAGTTTGATTCCTAAACCCGCAAGCGTGGCGCTATCAATTCCTAATGTCATCATTTCTCCCAAGGCTTGATACCTGAAGGGCAGCATCGGCCGATCGGTCAAGGATGCCCAAATGTTCCAGGCGGTATAATCAGCTTGTTGGAAGGCTGTTTGCGCGGTGGAGGGGACTTTTTGACCCGCTGCATCGTGACACTCAACTAAGTCTCCCAAAGCAAAGATTTCTGGATAGTCGATAACTTGCATCGTGGGAGTAACGGTTATTTGACCGCGACGGTTTTGTTTGAATGGGAGCGATCGCACTGTGTTAGAAACTTGAGTTCCTACTGTCCACAACACGATATCTACTGGCAAAATATCTACTTGCCCTTTGTAAATTAGAGAAATTGTGTCGGGTCCGATCGACTCTACTTCTGTTTCTAAATCGAGCCAAATCTGCCGTTTTTCTAATGCTTTGGTTGCGGTTTCTCGGTTGTATTCCGGCGAGGTTCTCAGAATTGTATCGCTTTGTTCGACCAAGCGCAATCGGCCTTTTTCTCCTAGTCGATCTGCTAATTTGCAAGCTAATTCTACTCCCGAATAACCGCCGCCGACGATCGCGATGCGAATTTTATCGGTGTCGCTGCTTTCGAGAAATCGCAGTCTTTCTTCTAAGCGGTAAGCGTCGGCGAGAGAGCGAAATGAGTAAGCGTATTCAACTGCACCTTTGACTTTATCTAGGGGCGTTTCGCCACCTAAAGCTAAAACTAACCGATCGAACTTCAATTCGGGCCCGTCGTGCAACTGTACTTGCTTTGATTCCAACTCAATACCGGCAACGGTAGATTGACAAAATCGCACTCCCGTGTTTGCTAAAAGTTCGGCAAAAGGCGGAGCGATTTCCCACGTTTGCATTTCGCCGGTCAGGAGTTCGTACAGTAAGGGAAGGAAGAGAAAGCGATCGTGGCGATCGATCAGGACAATTTCGGGTTTTTCCTGCTTGGAGAAGGGCAACTGACTCAAGCGCAGGGCCGTATAGAGTCCGCCGAAGCCTCCGCCGAGAATGCAAATCCGGGGTTGTTGTTGAGTCATAGTGTTTTGTTTGAGGGGCGATCGGTAGCAAGGCAACTTCTTTCATTGTAACGAGACCGGAGGATGCTACAAACCGAGCTGCTGTTCGATGCACTTTCTGTTTCCCGTTAAGTCACCTACAATCCCAAATCTAAAATTTCAAATCTCAAATAGTTTAATCCGGTAGCGAGCTGTTTTTTCCCCGATCCCCATCCGTGTTTCCCGCCCCCTGCTGCCAAGCTGGCGGTCGATCGGCAGCTAAAAGCTCCAACAGTTGCTAGGTTCTCTTAAACTGCGGTATTTTGGAGTCTATAGCGAGAGCTATTAGCCGGTATCAAATTTCCTGAATGTCCCCAAAAGTAATTTTGTACTATTATAATTAATAGCAAATTTTTGCGGCAAATAAAAGCATCTATAACAGCATCTACTATAAAACTTGTCTGGTTAGCTCGAAGGAAAAATTTTTTATGCAAATTTCTGCAAATTCTTCTAAGTTTATGAACGGCGACAGCAATAACGAAGATGCCCCATCTTTGTTAAGCAGCGAAGAACGATATCAAACTTTAGTAGCTAATATTCCCGGCGCAGTTTACCGTTGTACTTGCGAATTTTCAGACTCTGAACTCGGACTGAAACGGACTATGGTGTTTTTGAGCGAGGTAATTCAAGAAATATCTGGCTATCCGCCGTCGGATTTTATTAACGATCGCGTTCGTTCTTTTTCCAGCATAATTTACCCTCAAGATCGATCGCAGGTGGAAGCTGCTATTAGAAAAAGCGTAGCAGCAAAAGTACCGTACATCCTCGAATACCGCATTCTCCTGGCTGACGGCAGAATTAGGTGGGTTTACGAAAAAGGGCGATCGGTTTGCTGCGACACCCCTGGCGAACCAGGGGAATTTTTAACGGCAGCAGGGCAGCCGCTGCCACCTGCGTGTCTCGACGGAGTAATTTTGGATATTACCGAACGCAAGCGGGCAGAGGAAGATTTGCGGCACACTCAAGAGTTTTTGAATGCGGTACTAAAAAATTTACCTGTCAGCGTATTTATTAAAGATGCTGCCACCCAAAGATTTATTTACTGGAATAAAGCCAGCGAAGAATTGTTTGGCTATTCTCGATCGTCCGCGATCGGCAAAAGTGCAGGCGAATTGTTTCCCCCAGAGCTGGCAAAGCGTTTGGAAGCAAAAGATATCGAAGCTTTTGCAACTAGAAAATGCGTCGAAATACCCGAAGCAATTATTCAAATTCCACACCAGGGAGAGCGGGTAGTTCATGCGAAAAAAGTGCCATTATTCGATGAATTTGACAACCCAGATTACATTTTAGGTATTGCCCGAGATATTACCGAAACCAAAAAAACAGAAATCGAACTATCGCGTTTGGCCCTCGTCGCTCAAAAAACGCAAAATGGGGTAGTTATTACTGATGCTAACGGCTGCATAGAGTGGGTGAACGAAGCATTTACTCTAATTAGCGGTTACGTTCTCTCAGAAGTGCGGGGCAAAAAACCGGGGGCCGTACTTCAAGGTGCAAAAACAGACCCGCTAACTGTCGCTCAACTGCGGGCAGCTTTGGCGGCGGGAGAACCCTTTAATAAGGAAATTTACAATTACACCAAAGAGGGAAAGGGTTATTGGGTAACGCTGTCGATCGCCCCTATTTATCACGAAAATGGCGAATTGGAAGGTTTTATTGCGGTGCAAAGCGATATTACCGCTCGCAAGCAAGCAGAGGAAGCCCTCAGGGAAAGCGAGAGTTATTACCGCTGCATTGTCGAAACAGCATCCGAGGGCGTTTGGATGTTTGATGCCAACAGTAAAACGACTTTTGCTAACAGCATGATGGCCCAAATGTTGGGATATACAGTAGAGGAAATGCTGGGAAAATCGCTGTTTGATTTTATGGACAGCGAGGCAGTGGCGATCGCTGAAACTTACGTCGAGCGCAGGCGGCAAGGTATCCGAGAACGCCACGATTTTAAGTTTAGACGCAAAGACGGCTCTCACTTGTGGGCAATTATTTCGGCGACGCCAATGTTCGATGCTGGCGGCGAATTTTCTGGGGTGTTGCGGATGATTACCGACATCAGCGATCGCAAACAAGCCGAAGCGGAATTGCGGCAAACACTCAAAGAATTGGAATTTGAAAAATTTGCTTTAGATCAATCGGCGATCGTTTCAATTACCGATGAATTTGGCGTCATTACCTACGTCAACGATCAATTTAGCGAACTCTTTCAATATTCCCGAGAAGAACCGATCGGCAAAACTCACAAATTAGTCAATTCCGGCTATCACTCAACGGATTTTTTCAAGGAACTTTGGTCAACCATCCGCAAAGGAAACGTGTGGCGGGGAGAAATGAAAAATCAAGCTAAAGATGGCAGGTATTTTTGGCTGGATACGACAATTGTACCTTGCTTAAATTCTCAGGGAGAACCGCATCAATATGTAGCAATTCGGAAAGATATTACTGACAAAAAACAAGCAGAAGAATCTTTGCGGCTGTCGGAAAGCAAGCTGAGAACTAAAAATCAAGAGTTGGCAAAAGCCCTGCGCGACTTGCAGCAAACTCAAAGCATGATGGTGCAAAATGAAAAAATGGTGAGTTTGGGACAGTTAGTAGCGGGCGTCGCTCACGAAATCAACAATCCAGTCAGTTTTATTTACGGCAACGTTTCCCACGCTGACGATTACTTTCAAGACTTGCTGCAAATGCTGCTGCTTTACCAGCGAGAATACCCGAATCCGACACCAGCCATTCAAGCAGAGATGGATGATGTAGATTTGAATTTCCTGCTGCAAGATTTGCCGAAACTGTTAAATTCGATGAAAATGGGAGCAGAAAGAATTCGCCAAATCGTGCTGTCCCTGAAGAATTTCTCGCGCTTGGATGAAGCTGAACAAAAACAGGTGGACATTCACGAAGGAATTGAAAGCACGTTGTTGATTTTGCAGCACAGGTTGAAAGAAACGGCGGGACACCCAAAAATTGTGCTGCTGAAAGAGTACGGAAATTTGCCGCGAGTGCAGTGCTATGCGGGACAATTAAATCAGGTTTTCATGAATATTATCGGCAACGCGATCGATGCTTTGGAAGATGCAATGGAAACCGGAAGATGGGCTGATGGGGAGCACTCACCTATTCCTTATTGTCCTTCGCCAACGCTGCGGATTTGTACGGAGGTAAAGTACCGAGAGGATGTTTTGATGCAGCCAGAACATGGTGTTTCCGAGGCTGCTATTAGACCTCCCACTCATATCGCGATCCGGATTGCTGACAACGGGCCGGGGATTCCCCAAGAGGTTCAGCAAAGACTGTTCGATCCGTTTTTTACGACGAAAGAACCCGGTAAAGGTACTGGTTTGGGATTATCTATCAGCTATCAAATTGTGGTGGAAAAACACGGCGGTAAACTTAAATGCCATTCGGCACCGGGCCAAGGTACGGAATTCACGATCGAGATTCCTGCAAGCAAAACAGAATTGCCACCCGCGTGATAAATGATAATATCGAAATGATACCCAAACAATGATACCAAACCGCGATCGGGTACGCTGGCAATTATACCAAACCGCGAGCGGGGACGCTCGCACTGCTCTCAAATCGCTAATATCGAAATGATACCAAACCGCGAGCGGGGGCGCTCGCACTGCTTTCAAATCGCTAATATCGAAAGATACCCAAACCGCGAGCGGGGACACTCGCACTGCTCTCAAATCGGTAACAGTGACAGATGGAAAAAATCGATTGCGGCAACAAAACAACATCAAATTGCGTCTGAATGTTTGGTAGCTTTTGCAGTTTTTCCGAAAATCTATGTAATATCGCGGACGCTCTAACGCCATTAATATCTCGCCGGGGCGGGTTTTTGAGATTATCAATTCTTGGCGAATATTGTTGAAAAACCAGCCCCTACTCCCGAACAACTCAAAACTCAAAACTCCTCAAAACTTTTCTTCAACTCAAAACTCAAAACTCAAAACTCAAAACTCAAAACTCCTTACCTATGTTTAAAAAATTTTGGCTGACTTGTCGGCGTACCTGCGGTCGGGGAATTTACCTATTTCTGTCGTTAATGGTTGTAGCTGGTATCTGGGTGATTTCCCCGGAACCTACGCAAGCGTTTTCTTTGCCGGAACTGATTTTTCGGGGAATTCAAGTTATTCAATTGTCGAATTTGTCCGATCGCCAAGAAGTAGCTTTGGGACAGCAAATTAATCGGCAATTGACAAACAGCGAATTTAATATTTACAGAGATCGCGCTACTTTAGCATACATCAACCGCATCGGTCAGCGACTGGCCGAAGAGAGCGATCGCCCGGATATTCCCTATACTTTTCAAGTGATTGATGACGACAAAATTAATGCTTTTGCGACAATGGGCGGTTTTATTTACGTGAATAAAGGTTTGATGGCAGCGGCCGATAATGAGGCTCAATTAGCCAGCGTTATCGGTCACGAAATCGGCCATATCAGCGCCCGCCATTCGATCCAACAAATGCGTCAAATGGCGATCGCATCGGGTTTAGCTGCTGCTACCGGACTCGATCGATCGCAGGTAGTTCAGATTGGAGTGGAACTAGCTTTGCGCCGCCCCCACAGCCGTCAAGCTGAATACGAAGCCGATAGTTTGGGATTGCAAACTATGGGGCGTGCGGGCTACGCTCAATCAGCAATGGTTGATTTTATGAAAAAATTGCTTAACAGGCCTTCGCCTCCGAGTATCTTGAGCACTCATCCGGCTACGGCCGATCGAATTGCTGCGATTTCTCAGGAAATTGACCCGAATCTTGCTAGCGGCGAAGGCTTGAATGATGCGGCTTACAGACAGGAAATCCGACGGCTTTTAGGTTCTTAAGAGCCGGGAGACACGCTCTAGCTTAGTTTCCCCGCGCTACGGGCGATCGCGCAACAGCAAATGCGAACATTGGTTGCTCGGTATGTAACAATAAAAGTTGCTAGCAACAGATCGCATCAAATCCGCGTGATTCATCCCCGTCATAACTGGGAGGGTGCCTCGCTTGTTTAATTTCGAGCCTGGGCGAAATTTATTCGTAACGACGCACCCTACGTACACTTGAGGATGTCCGAGCAGAAAGATCGACTAACGGTTAATTTATTGTGTGGTATAAAAATGGTTGCTATGAAACCTCTGACTTTGCGAGAAGTAACGTTTGAATTAATAGATTCAGAAATATTTAAAATTCCCGATACTAGAACGCGGCTTGATACTCTGCAAAATTATTTTTTCCCGCGATTAGAAATATTACTGAGAGACACTTTAGATATTGTGCAAAAAGTTTATGGAGTAAATCCTTATGAATCGATGACTTTTTCTTACAGACCCAACCATAGAAAAGATGCCACGGTCAATAAGGATATTGTAGGAGATGTGCATATAGGTATTCATGGAAAATCGAGAACTGCAAAAGATGGTTATCTCACCAGGAAACGAAAAAATGGACAGCCATATATTCTTCACAGTACTCTTTTAAACTACACAATAAATCCCGACGGCAGTATGTATGTAATTTTATTTTTATGTTATGAAGATTGTGTGGCGGTAAATTCAGATTTTTTTGCCAGCATCCACAACCTATTTAAGAGCAATTTTAGCTTGTTAAACCAAATATTTACACTCAATCAAATATATTATAGTAGTGCAGAAGAATTTGTAGATTTCTCACAAGCATTTAGCGCCGATAATTTAAGCAAATTTGAAACATATACTTTTAATTTTTATTCAGTTAATTACTATTTCCCACTTCATTATAGTCGGGGATTATGGGAGTTAAGGAAAGCATTTATAGCCTTATATCCTTTACTAGATTCTTTAATGCGCATTGAAAAAGGCGAAGCACCTCAACTAAGTAAAATGTTAAAAAAATATAAAAATTGGTATTTGGCAGGTGGGGCAAATTATGAGAACGAAATCGAATCTGCTGATTTTGAAAATACGGAACCTTCTTTGCCAGAGCTTGATAGTTACTCTTTTGTAAGAGCTGGTTTGTGGTGGGAAATTTTAGCTCGTGACAACTGGACATGTTGTAGTTGTAAACGTTCTGCTCAAAAACATGGTGTTGTTTTGCACGTTGACCATAAAATACCTCGTTCAAAGGGAGGTACTAATGATAAAAGCAATCTTCAGACCTTGTGTATGAAATGCAACATTGGTAAAAGCAACAAAGATTCTACCGATCTTCAAAATAGAATTTGAGCAACGCAGTAGATTGTTCAATGTTGCTCGATCGGATGGTAACGAAATTTAGTTGAATTTGAGTCATTTTAGCCGTAAGGCTTGCAATGCGATCGAAGTATACCCAAATATATAGCGTGTTGGCTCGATCGACCCTCACCATCCCCCACCGCAGCCGCCGCAACGGGCGAACCAGCATTCGTGTCGATCGCCCCCTAAAATAAAGTTTTACGTTGATTATGAAAAAACTGCCCCCATCGCCGGCCCCGAGCTTCTGACTTCAGCCTGCTGCTCGACTTCCTGCCTGTACTAGCGTTGTGCGGGTGTTGGGATTCCCGAAGCAACAGTCTCAAACGCGGCAAAATCGATCGCCAACGTGAAATTTGCGTGGCAATTATGTTACATTTTTTAGCACAGTTAGGAATGCGATCGGGCAATGCCAGCAGCGGAGACAAGCTTTAGCTTAGTTTCCCAGAGCTACGGGCGATCGCGCAACAGACCTCTTGTAAAAAGCCTCTTGTAAAAAGCAAGTCTAAGGCAGGCAGAATGCCTACCCCACAAGAGTTTTTACCAGAGGTCTCATAGAATTCCTCACGTCAGCTCCAAACTTTTAAGCAGCCGCAAGCAGTTGGAAGCAACGGCAAGCTGACTGCTGCGGGGCGAAAAAAACCCTGTGGGTGCTGCCCTCAATCTCAACCACAGCAATATTCTTTTAGGAATTCTAGCTCCATGTTTTCTAAACAAATCACCGACTCAAAAGCCTACCAGTGGTTTGAGGAACGCCTAGTAAGTACGTACCTCCCCACGTCAACATCTTCTACTGCTTGGGCGGCGTAACTCTAGTTTGCTTTCTGATTCAGTTTGCGACCGGCTTTGCCATGACTTTCTACTACCGCCCCACGGTAGCAGAAGCCTTTACCTCAATCCAGTACCTGATGACAGAAGTCAACTTCGGCTGGCTGATCCGCTCGATTCACCGCTGGTCTGCGAGCATGATGGTACTGATGATGATCTTGCACATCTTCCGGGTTTACCTGACCGGTGGCTTCAAAAAGCCCCGCGAATTGACCTGGGTGACCGGAGTGATCTTGGCAGTCATCACTGTTTCTTTCGGCGTGACCGGTTATTCTCTCCCTTGGGATCAAGTCGGTTACTGGGCTGTCAAAATCGTTTCCGGCGTCCCCGAAGCTATCCCCTTTGTCGGTTCTACACTGGTTGAACTCCTGCGCGGCGGTGTCGCTGTAGGTCAAGGTACTTTGACTCGCTACTACAGCTTGCACACCTTCGTTTTGCCTTGGCTGATTGCAGTGTTCATGCTCGCTCACTTCTTGATGATTCGCAAGCAAGGCATCTCGGGCCCGTTGTAAATTTTGAGTGTGGGGGCGATTTGCTGCCCCCCTGCTGAATTTTAAGTTGAAAATTCAGAATTCATCACTCATGATAAATATTTACCACCGATAGATCCTGCGCTCGCCCCGCTGATTCCCACTGATGAATGCAGCGAGATACCAGGTTCAGGTAAAACTAAAAGGAGAACACGCTTACAATGTCTATTGTCAAAAAACCGGATTTGAGCGATCCCGCTCTCCGCGCCAAACTCGCTAAGGGCATGGGTCACAACTATTACGGCGAACCCGCTTGGCCCAATGACTTGCTCTACGTTTTCCCCGTGGTAATTTTAGGGACAATTTCTCTGTGCGTCGGTTTGGCAGTGCTCGACCCGGCTTTAGTTGGCGAACCCGCCAATCCTTTTGCTACTCCGCTAGAAATTCTGCCGGAATGGTATCTGTGGCCGGTGTTCCAAATCCTGCGCGTTTTGCCTAACAAATTGTTGGGTATTGTCGCCATGGGTTCTGTGCCCCTCGGTCTGATTTTGGTGCCGTTCATTGAGAACGTTAATAAGTTCCAAAATCCATTCCGCCGCCCGGTTGCTACTGCTGTTTTCCTATTCGGAACTGCGGTAACTATCTGGTTGGGTATTGGTGCTATTTTCCCGATCGACAAATCTTTCACGCTGGGTCTGTTCTAAGATTTCAGCTCGATCGATTTTAACCCCTGAGGGTGGGAAACACTAATTTAATTTTTGAACGAAGCTACCCATTACTTACTTTTTGGGTAGCTTTTTTGGCTTTACCGCAGATATATCGATCGTACTAAATCCGGGTTAGTCTGGTGGGGCTGGGTTTACGAATGTCAAATGTCAAATGTCAACTGTCAGGGGAAGTTCTGAGTTTTAAGTTTTAAGTTTTGAGTTTTAAGTTTTGAGTTTTGAATTTTGAACTGTCTTTAACTCAAAATTCAAAACTCAAAACTCCCGAGAACTATCTTTAACTCACAACTCAAAATTCAAAACTCAAAACTCCCGAAAACTGTCTTTAACTCAAAACTCCCGAACAACTCAAAACTTACAACTCCCGAAACTTAAAACTCTCTTTCAACTCAAAACTCAAAACTCAAAACTCCCTCTTCAACTCAAAACTCAAAACTCAAAACTCAAAACTCCCGAAAAACTCAAAATTCACAACTCAAAACTCCTTACCAACTGTCAACTGTCCTATCAGCCGGGAGGCCATTTCATGAAGCGCCCGCCGAGAATGTGCAGGTGCAAGTGATCCACAGTCTGGCCGCCATCATTGCCATTATTAATCACAACGCGGTAGCCGTTGGTAAGTCCGGCTTGTTCTGCTACTCGCTTGACAGTCAGCAGCAAGTGTCCCATAAGTTTGTGGTCTTCCGATTCGGCATCGCCTAGCTTGGCAATAGGTTGTTTGGGAATAACCAGGATGTGGACTGGTGCTTGGGGATTGATATCTCGGAAAGCCAGGGCCAAATCGTCCTCGTAAACGATGTCGGCGGGAATCTCGCGACGGATGATTTTACTAAAAATGGTTTCTTGACTTGTCATAAGAAGGAAGAAGGAAGGCACTACACGGATTATGACACGGATACACGGATGAATTATGGAGTGTGTATCGGATGTTATAACGATTTTGTTGGGGAGGAAGAAGGAAGAGGGAAGAAGGAAGAAGGAAGAGGGAAGAAGGAAGAAGAAAACGTTTTTGCTGTTTCCTGTTTGTGCTTCCAAAGTCGATCGTACTTGATAAGATTGCCAAAATTGCTTTCCTATCTGAAAAATATCTGCGTCGATCTGCAGTCTCCCGATCGAGCAAACATTTACCAAAAATTTGGGTTGAAAGCCTCGTGCTTCTAGCACGAATTTTTGACAAATCTTAATTTTTATCCAGCATCTTTTGTGATAAACAGGAAAAATGATAGTAAGAGAAGCCAAGCTACTAAATGGAATACAGGAGCAATACCGCGCTCTGGACGAGGCCATCCGTACAGCTCAGTTTATCAGAAATAAAGCAATTCGATACTGGATGGATAATCGGGGCGTGGGTAAAGCTAATTTGTATGCGCTTTGCAAAGACTTAGCCCGAGAATTTCCTTTTGCTAGAAAGTTAAACTCGGCAGCACGTCAAGCTAGTGCAGAGAGGGCATGGTTTTCTATTTCGAGTTTTTATAGTCGTTGCAAAAAGAAGGAGAAGAAAAGCGGTATCGCCTCACTATACTTCCCAAGATTGTTCTCATTGTGGTAAGAGAGTGAAAAAAACATTAAGTACCAGAACTCACTCATGCCCTAATTGCAAGATAGAAATTTGTCGCGATACAAACGCGGCGTTAAATATCTTGAAAAAGGGGATGAGAATTTTAGGAATCCAATGGCAAAACAGTACCTTTGGGCAAAAGGAATCTGCCTCGTGCGAGGGAAAGCGTGGGGAGAAAACTGCCTCTACTATTGATGGGCAACCAGATATTAGCAAGCAGACTTCTGTGAACCACGAACAAGAATCCCCGTCTGTTCTACGACGGGGAGTATGTCAAGCAAGAACTATAATAGATGATGATGGAACCAAGGTAGCCGAACAAGGATCGAAGATAATGCTTGCTAGGGTTTGGAGTGCGTCGATCGTCGGAATTGAGGCGGTTAAAGTAGGTGTCGAGGCTGATGTATCGGGGGGATTGCCGAAAATTGTGGTTGTGGGATTGCCCGATTCTGCAGTACAGGAAGCTAAAGAAAGAGTTAAGTCTACACTAAAAAATTCAGGATATGCTTTTCCGATGCGGAGTATTGTGATTAATTTAACTCCGGCGGATTTGCGCAAGGAAGGACCGAGTTTCGATTTGCCCATTGCTGTAGGAATTCTGGCCGCATCGGAACAAGTCAGCACCGATCTTTTGGGAGATTATTTATTTTTAGGCGAACTTTCTTTAGATGGAACTTTGCGGCCAGTGGCAGGGGTTTTGCCGATCGCCGCTGCTGCCAAACAAATGGGTATTTCGGGATTGGTAGTACCTGCAGCTAACGCGCCGGAAGCTGCTTTAGTGCATGGAATATCGGTTTACGGTTTTGAGAATATTTTTGCAGTTACTGATTTTTTGAATAACCCTCACGTATATTCGCCAGTCAAAGTAAACGGTAGAGAAGAGCTAACAAAAACGCGATTTTCCAGTCTAGATTTGCAGGATGTCAAAGGGCAAATTCACGCGAGGCGCGCTTTGGAAATTGCGGCTGCGGGGGGACACAATTTAATATTTGTCGGACCTCCAGGCAGCGGTAAAACGATGCTGGCGAGACGTTTGCCCGGTATATTGCCGCCGCTAACTTTTGAGGAAGCTTTAGATGTGACTCAAATTCATTCAGTGGCCGGGTTGTTGAAGGATAAAGGCAGCTTAGTGAGCGATCGACCTTTTCGCAGTCCCCACCATTCAGCATCGGGACCTTCTCTCGTCGGTGGGGGCAGTTTTCCCCGTCCGGGCGAAATTTCTTTAGCACATAGAGGCATACTTTTTCTAGATGAATTAACCGAATTTAAAAGGGATGTTTTAGAGTTTTTGCGACAGCCGTTAGAAGATGGTTTCGTAACAATTTCTCGCACCAGACAATCGGTGATGTTTCCGGCACAATTTACCTTAGTTGCGAGTACCAATCCTTGTGCTTGCGGTTACTGGGGCGATCCGATCCAGCAGTGTACTTGTTCGCCGCAAAAAAGAGAACAATATTGGGCAAAACTATCGGGGCCTTTGATGGATCGGATCGATTTGCAAGTAGCGGTTAACCGTTTGAAACCGGAGGAAATTACCAGACAAGCGGCGGGGGAGGCGTCGGAACCGGTGCGGGTGAGGGTGCAGCAGGCGCGAGAGATGGCAACTCGCCGTTTTCAGTCAGAATCTAACCTGCGCTGCAATGCCCAAATGCAAAGCAGTCACATCAATCAATGGTGTCAGTTAGATGAGGCTTCTCGTAATTTATTAGAAATGGCGATTCGGAAATTGGGGCTGTCGGCGAGGGCGAGCGATCGAATTTTGAAAGTTGCTAGAACTATAGCCGATTTGTCGGGGGATGAAAGTTTAAAAACCAGTCACGTAGGCGAGGCAATTCAGTACCGGACGATCGATCGAATGCAGTGAGAAGAAGGAAGAAGGAAGAAGGAAGAGTTGATAAGTGCGAGCGTACCGCTCGCTAGCCGTGCACCAACAGTGCGAGCGTCCCCGCTCGCTGGCGGTGCACCAACAGTGCGAGCGCCCCCGCTCGCTGGCGGTACCTCAACATTACCAGTGTCGGAAACTCGCGAACCTTGTCAATGTGAGGGCTTCAATGCGCCCTGTTTTCCCAGAACGCTCCACCACAGAGACATCGAACGGATATCTTGCTAGCATCTGTACGGGGATTGCTACTGCTGCTTGAGTCTTGAGGGGTAGGAAATGACCGGCCCAACTGATAAAATAGTAGAAAAAGCTGCCGGATTTCCCGCGTAGATCAAAATTAGCTGATATTAAAAAGTTAGGAAACCTATGGGATTTTTTGATTCAGAAATTGTTCAACAAGAAGCCAAGCTGTTGTTTGAAGATTATCAATCGCTCATCAAACTCGGTAGCAACTATGGCAAGTTCGATCGCGAAGGAAAGAAAATGTTCATCGCTCAGATGGAAGAAATGATGGAGCGTTACCGCATTTTCATGAAGCGCTTCGAGCTGTCTGAGGACTTCATGGCTCAGATGACTGTCGAGCAGTTGAAAACGCAACTCAATCAATTTGGCATTACGCCCCAGCAAATGTTCGACCAAATGCACGCGACTCTGGAGCGGATGAAATCAGAGGTGGAAAAACAATCTTAATTTCCTTAGCAATGAACTGCCATTTTTTCAAATGTTTGTTTTCACTATTGTTTGAGTTTTTTAGCTGGTTAAAGCCGCATTTTCACAAATAGGAAATGCGGCATTTCCTGCTAGCTGATGTTAGAGAAGAAGAAGAAGAAGAAGAATGAAAGAAGAACAACTATCAACTCTCTTTCAACTCAAAACTCAAAACTCAAAACTCAAAACTCAAAACTCAAAACTCCCGAACAACTCTCAACTGACTAAGGTCGATCGAAAGCCGAAGGCGGTTTAAAATCTTCTTCAGGAACGCCCTGCAAAGCTTGACTCATAAAATCGCGCCACACCGGGGCTACCATCGTACCGCCAGTAGCACCGTAACTCATCGGCGTGTAATCGTCATTACCGATCCAAACCGCAACCGACAACTGCGGCACGTAACCTACAAACCAGATATCCCGTTCCGAGGAAGTCGTACCGGTTTTTCCAGCAGCGGGCCGCCCAATTTGGGCCGATGTAGCAGTACCGCTGGTAAGTACGCCTTTCAAGGAACTATTAATCGCAGCAGAAGCCCAAGGATCGAGTACCAATTTGGGTTTTGGCGTATTGTCCAACAACACGTTGCCGCTGCTGTCAGTGACTTGCACGATGAACGTCGTGTCAGAATGCCAGCCGTTGTTGGCAAAGGTAGCAAAAGCCCCGGCCATCTCCAGAGGAGTCAAGTCAACTGCACCCAAGGGCAAAGAAATCACCGGTTCCATCGGACTCCTGATGCCGAGAATCCGACAAATTTCGATCACTTTATTCAGTCCGATTTCCTGGCCGAGCTTGACAACCGGAATGTTTAGCGATACTTCTAAAGCTCTGCGGATGCTGACTGCACCGGAAAAACCGCCACCGTAGTTTTGCGGGTAGTAGTAGCCGTCGCCGTCGCGGTAGCCGACAGGAGTATCGTAGACGATCGACTCTGGACCGTATTTGCCCGTTGCAAAGGCGGCATAGTAGACAAAGGGCTTAAAGGCCGAACCGGGTTGGCGGCGGGATTGAATTGCGCGGTTGAACTGGCTTTTTTTGTAATCGACGCCTCCCACCATAGCTTTGACGAAGTGGGTGCGCGGATCGACGGCGGCTAAAGCAATTTGACCTTGGTCGTAGTCGTAAAACAATCCTCGATAGTAAAGTCGATCGTGCCAAGCTTTGACAGTTTCTTCAGCAACGCGCTGCAATTTAAGGTCGATCGTAGTTTGAACTCGCATCCCTCCTTTAACCACAGCATCTCGCCCGAACCTGCGAGTCAACTCCTGCACCACCGCTTCCGTCACGTAAGGAACTTGAGAACGCCCAAACGAGGTAATTTTACCCAGCTTAATTTTTTGCTTGCGGGCTGCCGCTTCTTCGTCTGGAGTAATCCACTTGAGCTCCTTCATCCGGGCTAACACAATCTCCTGCCGCTCTTTCGACAACTTGTAGTTGGCGAAGGGACTGTACTCTTCGGGGGCGGAAATGATGCCGGCGAGCATTGCCGATTCGGCGAGGTTCAGATCTGCTGCCGACTTGTTAAAGTAACTTTGAGAAGCGGTCTCGACGCCGTAGAGGTTGTGACCCAAATAAATTTGGTTCAGATAAAGCTGCAAAATTTGGTCTTTGTTAAGAATCTGTTCCAACCGGATCGACATCACCGCTTCAGCTACCTTCCGGCTGAATTTTGACTGCGGGGACAGAAACAAATTTTTGACTAACTGCATGGTCATGGTCGAACCACCTTCCACGGTGCGACCTTTTTCTAAGTTAACCATGAAGGCGCGAGCGATACCGCCGGGGTTAATGCCTTTGTGCGTAAAAAAGCTGCTATCTTCGATCGCCAGTACAGCTCGTTTCAGGTGCGGCGAAATTTTGTCCAGGGGTACGACATCTCGGTTAGCTTCGTCGTGGATGCTAGCTAAGGGGCGGCCGTTGATATCGTAAATGTGCGTAGTTTCTGTGGGAGAGTAGGTTTGCAAGACGCGAACATCTGGCAAATTCCGGAAGCTGATCGCTAAGCCAACCAGTCCGCCAGCAACTACCGAACTGGCAAGCATTGTAATGCTGAGTATGGTTCCGGCGGTCACTTTACTGACTGATTGAACAAACTCGAAGACGGGAGCTGAGTTTTCCGTGTTGTTTCGGATTGCATTGCTTGACACGTCGATTTCACTTCCTCACTCGATTTGGGGCTTGAGACTTTTTATTTTAGATGGCAGATGGGACAATTGCCAGCTCGTGTTGACCGGCTCGTGTTGGTTGGTAAGCTTTGAGATTATAGTTTGATAGTTGCGTTTTTCTGCGTCAATCAGTGAGTTTAACTAATTCCGCTGCATTTTGGCAAAATATTATGATGTCGGACGATCGAACCCCCAATTTTGCTGCTGGCGTTTCCGGAATTTACCGAGGCGTCAGCGAGATTTTTCCCGCGAAGCTGGATTCTGAGAATCCTGACGAAAATTTAGCTCAGCGGTTGGCGAAGACCGATCGGCCTTTGCGAGTTAAGCTGGGAATTGACCCGACGGGGAGCGACATTCACTTAGGTCACAGCATTTGCGTCCGCAAGCTGCGAGCTTTTCAGGATGCGGGCCATAAGGCTGTTCTCCTGATCGGGGATTTTACCGCAAGAATTGGCGATCCGACTGGGAAATCGGAAGTTCGCCGCCAGTTAACTGAAGAACAGGTGGCTCAAAATGCCAAGACTTACTTAGATCAAGTGCGTCCGATTTTAGATTTTGACACGCCCGGACGTTTGGAGATCCGCTACAACTCCGAATGGCTGTCGAAATTGGATTTGGCAAAAATTCTGGAACTGCTGGGAACGATGACGGTGCAGCAGATGCTGGCAAAAGAAGGATTTGATACCAGAATCGAACAGGAAAATCCGATTTATTTGCATGAGTTTTTGTACCCGATAATGCAGGGTTACGATTCGGTAGCTTTAGAGGCTGATGTGGAGTTGGGGGGAACCGACCAAAAGTTTAATATTGCGGTGGGAAGAGATTTGCAGCGGTATTTCGGGATGAAGCCGCAGTTTGGTTTGCTGATGCCGATTTTGCTCGGGACTGACGGCGTGCAGAAGATGTCGAAGTCTTTAGGCAATTATGTAGGTTTGTCAGAAGACCCGCTAACTATGTATTCTAAGTTAGAAAAGATTCCCGATAATTTAATCGCGCAGTATTTTGAACTATTGACAGATTTACTTCTTGATGAATTGCCGGAAAATCCGCGCGACAAACAGAAATTTTTGGCATGGGATGTGGTGCGACAGTATCGGGGTAAAGAAGTGGCCGATCGCGCGCAACAAGATGCAATTGCTTTGGTTAAAGGTGCTGCGGGACAAGCTGATGCCGTGCCGGAGTTTTCTTTAGCAAACGTGCAGTTTCCTGCTAAGTTGTTTTATATTGCCAGCGCTAGCGGGCTTTGTAAAAGTAGCGGTGAAGCGAGGAAATTGATGCAGGGCGGCGGGATGAAGTTGGAGGGCGATAAAGTTGCTGATGTTAACCTAACTTTTGAATCTCCCGAAGAACTCAACGGCAAGGTTTTGCAAGTTGGGAAAAATAAGTTTGTCCGGTTAATCGTATAATTCGCTCCCTGTTCGTAGTAAAGACTAAAGTCTTTATTGTTTCGTAGTAATTGTAGGTTGGGTTGAGGAACGAAACCCAACTGCATGGGAAACTAGGATAACAATGACTGAAGTCCCTATTAGGAACAGTACGAAAGGTGAGAAGCTAAGATAATCGGGATTAAAATCCCTACTACGAACGATACTAACGATACTATGAGAGAAAATAAAATCATTGTTCCTTTGGATGTTCCGACTGAAGAAGAGGCGATCGCCCTGCTTGACAAACTTCCTGATGTATCTTTTTGGAAAGTAGGTTTGGAGCTTTTCGTAAGCTGCGGCCCGGCAATTATTGCGATTCTAAAAGAGCGGCAAAAACGGATTTTCCTGGATCTCAAATTTCACGATATTCCGAATACTGTGGCTGGTGCTTGTCGGGCGGCTGCTAAGTATCATGTAGATTTATTGACAATTCATGCTACTTGCGGTAAAGATGCTCTGCAAGCGGCGCAGTTGGCCTTGGCAGAAGGGTTGGCAACTGTTAACCAACCGATTCCTAAATTGATTGCAATTACGCTGCTGACGAGTTTGAATTCGCGACAGTTAGCTTTTGAGTTGAAAGTTCCTTTAGAGTTGCCGGAATATGCTTTGCACATGGCTCTTTTAGCTCAGGAAACAGGTTTGGCCGGTGCTGTTTGTTCTCCGCAAGAAGTGGAACAATTAAGAAGGACTTGCGGGGATGATTTTCTATTAGTTTGTCCCGGCGTGCGACCGAAATGGGCCGAGGGAGGCGATCAAAAGCGATCGATGACTCCAAAGGCTGCGATCGATGCGGGTGCAGATTATTTGGTAATTGGGCGGCCGATTACTGCTGCGGGCGATCCGGTAGTGGCTTTTGCGCGCATTTGTGAAGAGTTGGGATAACCATAGCAATCTAAAGGCGTTTGAAGATTAAAATAGCCATTAAAAATGGAATCAAGCCCGATAAAAACATTCCCGTATTGAAAAAATAATCCAGAACTGAACCATCATCAATTACTGATTTTTGGGGAAACTGAGGGTCATATAGAACTTCAACGGGTTCACCAATCCCATATACAGCCGGTCTTGAATATACATGATAAACCCCTGTGTAAGTCAGACCATTCTCATCTGAAAAACTATACTTTGAGGCGTAAATATTCTTATTGGCATGGCGTACTAAGTCGATGACTACTCCATTTGTTTTAACGGCAGAGTTCAGGAAAAAACTGGTGTCTAAAGAACTATAAATCGCTAAACCCATCACAAGCAAAGAGTAAGGAAGTACAGAAATCCCTGTCAAGAGTTTACAGATGAGCTTAAAGCTATTCATAATGGACACCTGGTATGCTAGCTAAAAAGTAATGCAAGCTATTGACAAGCTTGGCGAAATATATTACTGTCCCGTAGTAGAACGAATTGGTTGACGACACCCAAGGTCAAGAAGATTATAAATCTGTTGAATCTTTGAGTTGGACTCCATCGGAACTAGAGTCAGGGAAAATAATTAAAATAAAAACTTTTCCCCAATTCATGCTTCTAGTTCGTGTTTGGCTTTTTGCTCTCGAAGTTTTGCCCAAAGAGCTTCGGTACCGGGTTTAGGTGGCATCGCTGCAACGCGGGCAGAATGTTCTCGATTGCGATCTTCCCAGTAATGCTGAATTTCCTATGGTTGGTTCGTTATTGGATACTGAAACCATACCCATAGTTTTTGAAAAAGTCTACGAAATAACCTTTATTATAGCTTACAACCTTTAAATATTTGCTTTCGTGCAGTTGTTTTTCCGATACCCAGTGCTGCATATTGCTATGTTAAAGTGTGTAGATACAGGAAATTGTAGCAGATGAGCTTTGCTTTAACCATTGACTGCGTAAGATCGATGAGGAGTATTTCTGAGATTGAATGTATTTCCAGTAAGTAGTATTTTGGTTGCGATTGTTTGGGTGGTTGGGACTCCAACTATGACGGTTAATTTGACAATCGATGATGTTAATGTAAATGCAAATGGGCATGGTTTGTTGGCTCGATCGCCCTGTCCTGAAAATTTAAAAAGCTTGGTCGATCGACTGTTGCAAAATTTGCCGAGTTATGCTAATCGGGTTATCGCGCGATCGAGCGTTTCTCCTAACAATTCTAGAGCGATCGGTTCCTGGCAGCGTCAAATAATTTTAGCAGGTCGCCCGGAGTTTGAACCACTACCTTTAAATTCGGAAATTGCAGTTCCTGAAAATGCCCATCAGATTTTTATTACTACTTTAGAACGGCAGTATCGCGGGGGTCAATCAATTGAGATTCAACAATTTCACTGGCTGTTTTTGGTTAAAACTGAGAAGGAATGGGAATTAGTAAAAATTGTTTCTCGGTTTGGTACGGTGGCGGATGTTCGCCCGCTGTTGCCACCGGTTGATGAGCAAAGTGAAATTGCTGAGGCGATTCGTTTGTGGCTGCGAGATTGTCAAGCAAGTCGCTAAAAAGATTGTTGTGTATGTCTTCTTCCCTTCTGCTTTCTACTTGCTGAATTCCCTAGCTAAATTCTGTACTGTGGGGCGATTGCTTCGTTCGTCGCAATGACAATTCTGTACTGTGGTGGGGGCGGGTTTATAAGATTGTTGGTTTCTATTGGAGATTGTTGGTGAACCCGCCGCTACAAGATTTTCTCGGCACAATTCCCGATTAGGTTATTGTTTTAATTTCATCCAATTTCGCTTTTACTGCCTGAATATCTTGCCACATCAACCATTTAGGACTTTCCGGTTCGCGACTGGGATTTCGCAACAAATACGACGGGTGAAAAATTGGCATGCACAAACGGTTTTCCCATTCAATCCACTGACCTCTAATTTTGCTAATCGCCCGCTTGTCGTTAATCAAACCTTTAAGGGCTGTCGCGCCGGTTAATAAAATAATTTTGGGGTCTAAAATGCGAATTTGTTCCAGCAAGTAAGGTTTGCAAGCTTCGATTTCTTTGGCTGTGGGAGGGCGGTTGTTGGGAGGGCGGCATTTGATGACGTTGGCTTCGTTTTGTCCCGGCGCTTCTCCGACAATCAGGATTAATGCTTCGGGATTGCCGCGCCCGATGACGGCGTGAGTGCGGGTGTTGCCCAATTCGCAGCGGTGGCAGCGGTTGCAATGTTCGGCTATTTGTTCGATACTTTGATAAGTGCCGGCAGGGATGGGAACTTTGGCATTTGCAGGTATTGAGTCGGCCTGAATTGATGCGTTTTGGCTGCTGTCAAAAAGGCTGAGTTGCAGGTCGTCGGACATATATCTTAAAGATGAGGGAGATTTGTTGAAACTAGAGCTTATAGTTTAGATCGGGTTTGTTAGTTTTAGATTTGAGATTCAATAGTAATATTGTTCGATCGAGCTCGTGCAGGTAGGAATATGTTCTCAAACCCGTTTTTTGAAGATCGCGCTGATGCTGGCGAAAAACTGGCCGAGGCTGTCCTTAACGAGCTCGGCAAATCTAATTTGACTGCGCCGGATGCTGTGAAACCGATTGTTTACGCCCTGCCTCGCGGGGGTTTGCCCGTTGCTGTACCCGTGGCGCGATGCTTGCACTGTCCTTTGGATGTGGTGGTTGCGAAGAAAATTACTCGCCCAGATAATTTAGAATTGGCGATTGGGGCTGCGACTGCTGACGGTCACGTTCTCTGGCAAAAGCAAAAACAACCAAATTTGCGCTGGCAAAAATTAGCACTGCAACAAGCCGAAAATAAAGCTCAATCCCTGCTGGCGGATTTGGATTCGGGACGCCCAAATGTCAGCGCGACGGGGGCTTTAGCGATTTTGATTGACGACGGGATTGCTACGGGGATGACGGTAGCCGTGGCGGCGCAGGCTTTGCAGTCGCAGCAGCCGGCGGCTTTGTGGATTTGCGCGCCCGTCGCACCGCGGGAGTTGATGGGTTTTTTGGGGGAAATGGGCGAAAAGACGATTGTTTTGGAAACTCCTCACCCTTTTTACAGTGTCAGTCGCTTTTACGGGCAATTTCCGCAGGTGGAGACGGCGGAGGCTTTGGCTTGTTTGCAGCAACAGGTTGAGTGGCAATCTTCAGAGGATTTTAGATTTTAGATTTTAGATTGGGGATTGGGGATTTGGGATATAGTAGTCATTAGTCATTAGGAAGAAAGAAAATTTCTCCCCATCTCCGCATCTCTCCCTCTTCCTTATTATCAAGTTCGATCGCTAACAAATGAGACCTTTAGAATTCTGGTGGCATACTTTTACCATGTCCGCTCAATACAATCCACCTCGATTTGTGGAGTTGGTGATGTTGACTTTGGCGATTATCTTGTTGGGGCTGTGGAGTCTGACAGCGGAGTGGCCGTATTTGGTGCTGTCTTTGAGTTATATCATTGGTTCGTCTTTTTCAATTTTGGTGCGGGAATCGATCGGTCCGAGGCCGCAGTTTCAGCTAACTCATCTCACCGCTTTGCTGTTATTGATTATCAGTTTTTACAGTTTTGCGGAACTGATTAGATAGTTAAAGTTTTTTGATTTGTCAATGCCTAGTGGCGCAGAAAATGTTAGGGCGATCGCAACTAAATTAAGAAAGCTGTTTTACATTCAGATTGGGATACCAAAATCTCTGACAAGGAACAGGGAACAGGGAACAGGGAACAGGGAACAGGGAACAAAAAATTCACAATTTAAATGCGAAACAGCTTAAATCGATCGTAGGAATATGCAACAAAATTTTGCGAATCAAGCTACATATTATATGGTGCGCACTGCGCACCATACAGTTATTACAGTTATTTATTCTGTGAGGGTTGGTGCAAAATTATGCGGTTGCCGGCGGGGTCAAAAGCGTAGATTTCTAAGCCGTGGGAAGCTGTTACAATTTCACCGGGTGGCGGACATCCCAAGGCCCAAATACGGGCGATCGCACTTTCTAGATCGCTGACTTCCAAACACAAGCTAATGCCTGTTTTGGCTCGATTTGCAAATTCCGATTTGTGGGAATCTTTGGGTTTGAAGATGCCGAGTCTCAAGCCGGGAAGTTGAAATTCAGCATAGCTGTTTGGAATGTAGGGATTCGGTTCTAGGTCGAGAAATCTTGTGTAGAATTTAACGAGAACTTCGCGATCGAGGTCTGCTAAAGTTACTAGGGCGGCGCGGAACTGGAAACTCATATAAAGGGGTAATTGGCAATGATAAATAAAAAAATCGTAACGATAAAATCCCTTGGTCTATGCAACAATAACTCCGCACTCTTGAAGTATTTTACTTACTCCTATTTCAACATTATCTTCTTGCAGAACTTTAGCACCCATTTTTGAGTAATTCAAGGTAGCTTGTTGATAATTTTGCTGATATTCTTGATAGTTTTCAGAATCACTTCTTGGCGGAAGTGCTACAATAACTATAGGAAAATCAGGCTGACATTGTTTGACATCCGTAATCATCCAGAACAAAGATTTTTGAAGGTTCTCTGTTATTTTAACCTCAAATGATACTCCATGTGCGGCAAAATAAGATCGACCGTTAGCAACAACCGCATCAAACTTATGTTTGTCATAACTACCGCTCACTGTATGATTTATTTTTAGAAGTTCTTTGGCATCATTTTTAATGGACTGTCGCAGAACATTTTTAATTTTATTGGTGGTTAATCTAGCAGCCACTTGGCGATCGCGCACGTAAGGTTTTGGAGAAGTCAAATCTACCAAAAAATTACTGGCAATATCTTCTAGTAAACTATCCACATCTTCCAACGAACCGCGAGGCTCAGTCCACTGAATGCTATTAAGCCAATCCGTGGAAATTTTTTTCAAGCGTTCCTGATAGGGAGTATTTGGATTATCCCCAGGAAAAATTAATCCAGAGTCAGCAGCTTGAGACATCCGATCGGCAAACTCTTTCAAGAAAGTAACATCTTCCATGCCAAAGAGTCGCACGCGCTCCCAGTTGTTAAGAAACTGGACGCGCACCTGTGCTTCGTTGAAAGCAACCACTCCAATATTAATACGTTCATTAGCAATTGGATTGGGAACATATTGGATGATACTATACTTGCTTGCCATTGTTTCCGTCTGGTTGTCGGATGAGTGTGCCTATAAGAGTGCCAGTAAATCTTGCCTTCTTTTAACAATATACTCTACAAGGGTAACACGCTCGTCAATTGTCAGTCCCCATTCACGCGGCACAGCAGCCACAGCTTGAATAATGGTTTCTTCGCTCACAGCATCGAGAACCTGAAGCTGTCTTTTAATATCCTCTAGCTTTAGTTTGCAGGCCAAGACAAGGCGCTGGTCAATCTCAGCACTAGCAGCTTCTAGCAAGTTGTGCTGCTTCCACTCTGGGCCGCCTGGAAAAAAATGGCCGTGGTCTACAGAGTAAACCAAATTGGGACGAGCATTTTTATAGATAAATTGATAGTCATTAGGATATAACCATCCGTACAACAAAATTAGCAAAGCAAACCTTTCGCGGTTTTCTGGCTGGTTTGTGTAGTTAACTGCTTCTCTTTCGGAAGAACATTGGGGTATGTAGAGTGTAGCATGAGCCGTCCCCGGAGTAAGATAGGAAAATCTAGAATCTTCAGCAATTAGTTCTTCAGAAATTTCAACAATACAAGGTTCTCCCACGGGTGCGCCGATTGCCATACCGAGTCTTGCTACGACTTGTTCGTTAACTATTTGACGCCCAGCTTGCTGCCCCTTAACCACATATTCGCACTTATCAATACCGCGTGCTAAAACTGGGCGCGCGGCTGAATTCCACCCACTACGAAAGGTAATGAGAATTATCGGATCTTCAGCTCGATCGATTTCTGCTTCTAAACAGCCCTCCCACCTAATTCTTTTCTCTTGATTAGTTTCTGCACGATCGCTCACAATAATTTCGCAGTCATAAATCTGCTGGGATTCTATACATTGTTGCTTTATATAACAAACTTAATTATTTGTCAACTTTTTTTTATAGCGCTGCGAAGAACGTAAATAAAGAGTAAAGTAAGAGCTTGCAAAGTCTGTTAAATTTGCTAAACTTATTTACAATCCTCCAATTCGTCCGATGATTTGCACTTTACCTCGCGCATCACTCTTGAGAATTACTGCTTCGCCGCTTTGCGGTACAATATCGGTAATTGCGGTAATATTTACTTGATGGGTTACTAAAATAATCGCGCCTTTTGTGTTGCGACTGTTAACAATTAACTTGCGAATGGTCGCTGTTTGTGATGCTGCTTGGCTGCGATCGTTAAAAAATGAGTTAAGTGCAGGCAACGGTTCAACTTTACCTAAGTTCAGCAAGTTTGCGGTTTCCAAACACCTGCACCACTGACTCGATAAAACTCTAGCAACTTTGATTTTGCGCTTCCGAAATTCGGCTCCGATTTGCTTGGCTTGGCTTCTTCCTCGTGCTGACAAATTGCGCTGCGTGGAACAATCTCCCAATTTAAAGTTAGCAGGATCTCCCGTTCCGGGTGCGATCGCGTGTCGCATTGCTACTACCAATCCCGCATCGCCTCGCTGCAACAATTTCCACCCCGCTTGAGTTGGGGCGTTAGTTGCTGCGCCGAAACTTGCAGTTGCAATAATTAAGCCGATCGAGCATAATAAAGCTAGCGATCGGAGAAACCATTTCCTTTTGAGGTAATTGCGCGCTGCCATAGCTGTCAAACGATTTGAGATTTAAGATTTTGGATTTTCGATTGTTGGCATTTTCGAGACTTTCGATAAAACCTCCGATACAACCTCACTATCAACTATCAGCTAACGATAGCGAGCGGGGACGCTCGCACTAACAACCTTTCGCGAGCGGGGACGCTCGCACTAATAACTATCAACTGTCAACTGTCAACTGTCAACTGTTAACTATCGGGAGTTTTGAGTTGTGAATTAAGAAATGTCTTTAACTCAAAACTCAAAATTTAAAACTCAAAACTTTTCTTAACTGTCAACTGTTTATTTATGGAACTTACCAATTTTATTGCTCTGTCTGTAATTGTTGTTGTTGCGCTGGGAGTTGGGTTGGGAACAATGACTTGGGCTTACTCCGGCAAGGGCAGCATTTCCGTACTGTTCCCAGAACCAATTTTAAGTTCGCCAGAATTTCCAGATACTGATATTGGCAGGAAAGCTGCGGTTGATTTTCAACAGGGAATTGAGGCTTATCAGTCTGGAAAATATCGCAAAGCTCTAGATAAATTTACCAGCGCCCTGCAGCGGGTGGAAACTTTGGCTCAAGCTTACCACAATCGCGGTTTGGTATTTGCAAACTTGCGATCGGACAGCGAAGCAGTTGCCGATTTGCTGCGCGCTAGCGAATTATACCAACAGCAGGGAAATGGCAGCGCGATCGGCCTCATCAAACAAAATCTTGAAGCTTTGAAGCAGCGCAAACAAGAGCGAGAAAAAAACAAAGCCTCAACGACAGGTTGAAACTATTTTCATCTAATTGGGGTGCGCGGTGCGCACCTTACATTTTCATCTAATTGGGGTGCGCAGTGCGCACCTTACATATTAGGGTAGGGTGCGCAGTGCGCAACTTACGTATAACAACAAAATATGGTGCGCGGTGCGCACCTTACGTATCAAAACAGAGAAATCCGGTTGTTTCAAGAAACCGGATTTCTGTAAAATTGTAAAATTCACATCAAAAAGTTGGTATTTTGTCGTTAATTGGAATTTTCTCGAGCGGCTTCTATGCGATCGATTTTAGCAATCAGCATTTCTTTGGTAAACGCAACTATACGATGATTAGTAATGGGGTCGTAAGCTTCCCATTCTTCACTGACTTCGCTATCCTGCCACAAAAACCAGTCCCGGTAAATTTCGCCCTCATCAATATCGCCGCACAAAGCCAGCCAATCATCCCCAGACAAAGTATCAAAATCTCCGCCTACTAAATCTAACCAAGCTGTAACAATACAAGATTCAATAGCATTGCGATCGGCATTAATTGCGTTAGATTGTAGGGAATTTTCCGAGCAGCAAAGAGTAGATTTCATAAGTTAGTTCCTGACTGAATGTTATGTTATTACTTTAGAAACAATCCCGCAGTCGCAGTTACAGCAGAATGCCACTATCCCAATCTCCACAGTTGTCGGTACAATTTCCGGTACGATCGACCCTCAAGCTCGATCGAACTCAAGTGTCCGCGCTGTCTAACTCGGGCGGGCTGTAGCGCTAACTCCCAGTAACGGATAAATTCAACCAATTTACCAACTGGCATAGCATTTCGATTTGCCTTGACACCAACAGCAGACAAGGAAACGGCAATGCCCTGCCCCTACGGTTCAATCCGAACAGATCCCCCCCAGCCCCCCTTAAAAAGGGGGGAGCAAGAGTCTTCAAGTCCCCCTTTTTAAGGGGGATTTAGGGGGATAACGTTAAAGCTGACACCATCCAAGGCAATTCTGCGGTTTAATATGTTTTACAGGGTAAGTTGGGGAGTCTCAGTCAATTTTTGATACATAATTAATCGGATAAATCATGCTAGAACTTCACTGCCACACCACTTATTCTGACGGCACTCTCACTCCGGCCCAACTCGCAGCAGCAGCCGCCGCATCGGGAGTTCGCGCTTTGGCAATCACCGATCACGACACTACTTCGGGCTGGGATGAAGCATTTACCGCTGCCGATTTGTACGGCATAGAAATAGTTCCCGGAATCGAACTCAGTACAGTTCACAACGGTCGATCGCTCCATATTTTAGGTTTTTATCCAGATGCAAATAAGTTGGAAGGCCCTTTGAAAGAGCGACTGGAAGGAAGAGTGCGCCGATCGCAACAAATGGTAGAAAAACTAACAGCAATGGGATACCCGATCGAACTGCCAAAAACATCTCCGGGAATGGCACCGGGACGCCCTCACATTGCTGCTGCGCTGGTAAAAGCAGGTCATGCAAAATCATCTCGGGAAGCGTTCGATCGCTGGTTGGGAGATGACGGTCCGGCTTACGTGCATTACGAAAAATTTTCGATCGTACAAGGCATCGATTTGCTGAAGAGTTGCGGTGCAGTTCCCGTGTGGGCGCACCCTTATTTATTTCGGGGCGGCGCAGTCGAAGAAGTATTAAAAGAATTAGTTGATGCGGGCTTAATGGGAGTAGAAGTTTACCATCCCAGCCACACGCCAAATCAAATGCAAAACTTGAAAAATTTGTGCCTGCACTACGGCTTGCTGGCTACGGGTGGCAGCGACTATCACGGCCCGGATGTTGACAGGAAAGGAACGGAAGTTACCCAGCTAAATATGCTGCATTTGCCCTTAGAATTGCTCGAACCAATTAAAGTAGCGGCTGCAAGTTTAAAGTAAACCCGGATTTGGTATCAGTCATCGCTCGCCATTGGACTTAAGTCCTCACTACAAACGATCCGATCGATGCTGTTGGATGGGAATGCGGATCGCGAATTCAGTTCCGGTTTCAGGACTGGAAAAACATTCTAATGTGCCGTTGTGTTTTTTCACAATAATTTGATAGCTAATTGACATCCCCATTCCCGTACCTTTGCCAATGGGTTTGGTAGTGAAAAATGGATCGAAAATTCTTTGTTGAGTATTTCGTTCCATGCCAGTTCCATTATCGATGATATGGATAGCAACTCTACCATCTCTGGTATTTTGAGTTTTGATGTAAATTGTACAGGGATGTTTTTGTTGTTCCTCCACAGAACGCGATCGCGCGCGTTCTTCTAAGGCATCAATCGCGTTCGATAAAATATTCATAAATACTTGGTTCAATTGTCCGGCAAAGCATTCAACTTCAGGCAAATCGCCGTACTCTTTAATAATCTGAATTTCAGCGCGAGGCGACTCGGAACTCCCGTCAGGAAAGGATTGGGCTTTGAGGCGGCTTTGCAAGAGCATTAACGTGCTTTCGATGCCATCGTGAATATTGACGGGTTTAACTTCGGCTTCATCTAGGCGAGAAAACAAGCGAAGGGATTTGACAATTTCCCGGATGCGTTCGGTGCCCAATTTCATGGAAGCCAACAACTTAGATAAATCTTGGCAAAGAAAGTCCAGGTCGATATCTTCTAGTTTGGCAGCGAGCTCGCCATTGGGTTGGGGGTATTGTGCTTGGTATAAAGCAATCAACTCGAGCAAGTCTTGGGTATAGGTTGCTGCATGGGTGATGTTACCGTGAATAAAGTTCACCGGATTGTTAATTTCGTGAGCAATACCAGCTACTAATTGTCCTAAACTAGACATTTTTTCGCTTTGCACCATTTGTGCTTGGGCGAGTTTTAGTTCTTCTAGGGTATGTTGCAATTCCTGTTTGGCAGCATCGGAAGCGGCTTTAGATTTTTTCAGTTCCCCCTGTTCAAATGCTTGAACTTGCCACAGTACAAGAATCATTGTTGCTGCAAGTCCCACAACAACGATCGCGATCGGATCTAAGAGTTGAAGTTGGTCTTCAATGTTGCGGCGTGGAATGACTAATGCCACAGACCAATCGGCTTCCTGAAGCGGCATAAAGGCAACATATTTTTGCGTGCCGTCAAGAGGAATCAGTTCGATGCCTTGTTCTTTTTTGACCATGCGTTGGGCAATTGCTGCTAAATCTCGGTCTGCCGATTGCAGTAAACTAGAAGCGGGTTTATCTACATTAGACATTAAGGCTGGATTGGGATGAAAAATCGGCTCTCCCTTGGAATTGAGGGCAAAAGCATAACTGTTATTACCATATTTGAGTTCGTTAACGACTTGAGTAACCCGTTCTACTGCGAGCAAACCCTCAAATACACCGATGGGTAAAGGATTACTGCGATCTTGCGACCAAATGGGTGTGGCGAGGACGATCTGAGGAGCTTGCAGCACTCGACTAATGATGGGATTACTAATATAGTTTTTTCCAGATATTGCGTTTCTAAAATGCAGGCGATCTTGAATATTTACGTTACCCCCATCGATTTTACTGTTGTAGAGAGAACCGTCGGGATATGCCAGCACAAAAGAAGTAAAATCTTTGATTCGTTTGGTTTCTGCTTGTAGGTAGGGTTTAACGATCGCCCAATCTAAAGACCTTACCTTCTGAGTGCTGGCGATGGTTTGTACTTCTGCCATGCGCGTCCCCAACCATCGATCGATCTTGCCAGTTTCTTGTTGTACTTCCAGAAAGGCATTGCGCTTGAGATTGTCTAGCATCAAATTTCGCACGACTTGGTAGCTAGCATAGGCCGCAATGCTGACTGCCAGTGTCGTCCCCGCGATCGCGAGTCGCATCAGTAAGTTACGTCTGGAATTTGTTTTTTCATTGAGGTTTGGCGGTGTCTGAATAGAAGGCTGTCTGGCTGGAAGTTGGGGGCGGACGCGAGCGGAAGTCATAAGCAAGTAGACCAAATTAAATGTATGGAGGAGGGGGGATAGGGAACGCGGAATATTGGTAATTAAGGTTGGATAATACCTGATAGATTGCTACTGGATATCTCGGTAATTCCACGCTTAACTGCGTACTGATTGCGAAACTGCACCAACTCGCTAAAAGTCGGCATTTCGTTGCGCAGCAATTTCAAAACCACCGGCTGGCGGCTAGATGCCTGAATTGCCCGATAAACTAAAGTTCTGGAACCTGCGTACAGTTGTTCGGTAACTTGATATCCCGATAGAGCGAGATTGCCGCTCCAAGCATTTGGATTGTTATGGCAAGCTGTTGCGGCGGAATCGCCGATTGAAGTTATAGGTTTTTACATAAGTTTTATTTATCTGGCGCTGTAAGTTTTGCGATCTTAGGTTTGGCGATCGCCCTCTTGTCAATTAACTTTTATTTTAGCATCGAGTAATATTTTTTCAACTGCTACTGTCAGTTTTTTTCGCGCTGTAACTAGCTGTTAATTCTGCTGATTTCTCTTTTTGAAACTATACAATTTATTTAAGTGAATGTACTGATTTTTAGCGCAACCTATCTTGATTTTTACTTTTAGCGGTTAAATAAGATCGACTTAGTAACAGGTAATTGATAATTGGTAATTGCTTGAGAGAGCCTCTCACTTAACTTAAAAATAGTTAGATATTCTATTTTCTTTGTGTTCCACCTGCGCGCCCTCCGGTCAATTATACAGTGTTGGAGGCACAGACTAGCTGATGTAGGGTGCGCGGCGCGCACCTTACCGCTAATAATAGAGTGTCAAACTACTCGATCGCTAACCCAAATCTGGCGCAACCATTTGAACGCCATATTTATCGAGAATTTCAAGCATTTTAGGCAGATCGTTGGGAAGTTCCCGAATCTTCTCACCCATTTCAATAAAAAAGTCATCAATCGCGCCTCCCACGGCCCAAACTAATAAGTGAATCGGTCGATCGGAATCATTTCTGTAGCCGTGAATCGTGCCTGGTGGTATGTGAATGAAATCGTGAGGTTTAACAGTCAATACTTCACTGCCAACCTGCATGACCATTGACCCATCCAGAATATAGTAACTTTCCTCTTCTTTTGCGTGAACGTGTGGCGGCACCGCACTGCCAGGAGGAACTTCAACAGTAACTACAGTCATGCTGTTAGGCGAGAGGCTGGATTTGAGTTTGATGCAAATTCGATCGCCGAGAACTTGCACATTTTGCCCTTGCTGACTTTGCACTACAGTCATAGCTTGCTAATGCTCCTTAAGAGATAGGCTTTATTAATAAATACGCTGGTTCGATCGAATTGGATCTCTAACAGTATTTACAGCAGTTTTCAGGTATGTTCGGTACAGAGAAACCCGGTAACTTCGGCGAAACCGGGTTTCTGAGGTGTACTTCATAAACTTGCAATCTGCTGTATCTGCATTCACCTGCGTCGATCGGCATTCATCTGCAGTTAAAAAATCACCGAATAACTATAAAACGGCATAACCCGTACACGTATACCAGAGAAATGCGCCTTGGCAAAATGTTGCCGCACCATGCCAAGACGACTTCCCCAAAGTTGAACGCCCAACAAAGGAGCAATCTAATTATGATTCAAGATCCAGAAAAAGAGCCAGAATACTGGGACGAGATGTATTTCGATCTACGTTCATCCGCGTTAATCCGCCAGCATCTGCGGTAGCAAAAACCTACGAACCCCCGCGCAACTTATCCAAAACAGTCCGATCTTCCAAAGTTGAAGTATCCCCAGAAACCTCCTGCCCCGCAGCCAAAGAACGCAACAAACGCCGCATAATTTTGCCGCTGCGAGTCTTCGGCAAAGCATCAGTAAATCGAATCTCTCCCGGACGCGCGATCGCCCCTATTTCCTTAACAACATGCTGCTTCAATTCTTTCTCCAATTCAGGACTCGGCTGCTGCGAGTTATCCAGCGTTACAAACGCCACAATTTCCTCACCTTTAATCTCATCTGGTTTGCCAACAACCGCAGCTTCCGCCACCGCTGGATGCGATACCAAAGCTGATTCAACTTCCATCGTTCCCAGTCGGTGTCCGGCAACATTAATTACATCATCAACGCGGCCCATTACCCAAAAATAACCATCTTTATCTTTGTGCGCGCCGTCCCCCGCAAAGTAAATACATTGACCGTCTTTCGGGTGCAAATATTCCCAATAAGTGCGGCGGAAGCGATCGGGATCGTTGAACAGAGTTCGCATCATTCCCGGCCAAGGATGTTTGACAACTAAATAACCGCCGCTTTCGTTAGTTACTGGTTCGCCATCTTGGTCAACAACATCGGCAACAATTCCTGGGAAAGGAAGAGTTGCCGAACCGGGTTTTGCGGGGATGGCACCAGGCAAAGCGGTAATCATAATGCCGCCAGTTTCTGTCTGCCACCAAGTATCGACGATCGGACAATTTGTGTTGCCAATAACTCGGTAATACCACATCCAAGCTTCAGGATTGATCGGTTCGCCGACGGTTCCCAACAACCGCAAAGATGACAAATCTCGCGCCTTCGGCAAGTCTTCGCCCATTTTCATAAACGTGCGAATTGCTGTCGGTGCGGTGTAGAAAACTGTGACGCCGTATTTAGCAATTACATCCCAAAAACAGCCGGGATTTGAAGGGCGGGGCGCGCCTTCATACATTAATGTTGTTGCACCGTTAGACAGCGGCCCGTAGACGATGTAACTGTGTCCGGTAATCCAGCCGACATCGGCAGTACACCAATAAACATCAGTGTCTTGCAAGTCGAAAATCCACTTGGTTGTCATGTGGGTGTAAAGGTTGTAACCGCCCGTTGTATGCACGACACCTTTGGGTTTTCCGGTACTTCCAGATGTGTAGAGAATGAATAGCATATCTTCGCTATCCATCGGTTCGGCAGGACAATTTGGCGATGCATCTTTTTGCAGTTCGTGCCACCAAACATCGCGCCCGGATTCCATCTCAATTTGTTGTTTGGTGCGTTGAATTACGAGAACGTTAGTAACACTAGGTACGGCATTATTTGCTAATGCTTTATCGACTTGTGCTTTGAGGCCGACTGCTGCATCTTTGCGGAAGCCGCCATCAGCAGTAATTACCAGTTTTGCTTGACCGTCAACGAGTCGATCGCGCAATGCTTCGGCACTGAATCCGCCAAAAACAACGCTGTGTACTGCACCGATTCTGGCACAAGCTAACATGGCGATCGCGGCTTCGGGAATCATCGGCATGTAAATACCAACTCGATCGCCTTTTTGCACTCCCAATTGCTTGATAACATTCGCCATTTGGCAAACTTCGCGGTGGAGTTGCGCGTAAGTTAGCGTGCGGGAATCTCCGGGTTCGCCTTCCCAAATTAAGGCGGCTTTATTTTTTCTCCAAGTGGTTAAGTGTCTGTCAAGACAGTTGTAAGAAATGTTAATTTTGCCGTTAACAAACCATTTAGCAAAGGGCGGCTGCCAGTCGAGTACGGTATCCCATTTTTGAAACCAGTCTAACTCTCGATCGGCCAGTTCGGCCCAGAATGCTTGGGGGTCGGCTTTTGCTTTGTCGTACAGGGCGCGGTATTCTTCCAAGCTTTTGATTTGAGCTTTTGCGGAGAATTCCGCGGGGGGTTGAAATAGGCGTTTTTCTTGGAGGATTGATTCGATCGTATCTTGTGACATTGCTTTTAACTTTTACAGTGGCTGGTCTTTTTAACTATTGTTTGCACAAGTTGCTGCAAAAGTATGTTTATTTTCCTTAAGTTTTTGGAAAATTTTGTAAGTGTTAGGGATGTGTTAGAAATCATGGCAGTGGTAAATGCTCAATTCTATCTTGGTACTCATCATCAAACGAGCCTTGATAAATCAAAATCAATTCGTCAATATTTTGACCGATACTCAGCTTGGAATTCAGGATAAAGATTCCTGGGATATGGCGATTTTGCTCTAGATGATCTGCTAAATGAACTGGCATAGAGCGGCGGTTGTTGGTAACGAGAATAAAGTTGCGGGTTTCGCACCAAATAAGAATTTCTGGATCGAGAGTTCCTTGGGGATGTGCTGTTAGTTCTCCCACTGCGAGAACAACCAAATCGGGATTGCGCCTGCGAATTTGGTTAACATAGGCAGGAGCAACATTTTCATCAAATAGATACTGGATTGCCATCAGCTTTTCTCATTGCATCTCTTGCTGCTCTCAGTTTGCGAATTTTTTCATAGACTGGACGGGGATTGCGACGTTGTTCTTCTTGCATTTTTTCGCCCCATTCCAACCATTCGGTTATGTATTTACCGACTGCTTCTTTGTTGTGCAGGTAGTATAAAATTGTCGCATAAACCTGTTCGAGGGTGAGGGATGTATAAATGTTAGCGATTTCTTCGGGAGTGCGGGCGCGAAACAGGTATTCATAAAGAATGGTTTCGATGCCGATCCGAGTACCTTTGAGCCGAATATCATCGGGTCTGAGGAAGCTGAAATAGTCTTCTAGTTGCGTGGCTTGGTGGTTGGCTTCATCAGATGGTTTGTCTTCATTAATTGCTGTTGCTTCGGGAACCAGTACAACTACCTCAACTCGGCTATTGCTGTCTAACTTTAGCGGTTCTTCAACGCACAATTGCCCTCGATCGTCGATCGTTCCCCTCACTTTAATTTCTTTCATAAAATTTACCCGATTTACTGGAGTGATATCTGGTAAGATTATATCATAGCAAATCTGTTTGTAATTCTTTTATAATATAAATTGTAGAAACAGTCGCCCTAAACCCATGACCCAAAACTTAGACGCAAGCAAGCTATCGCTCAATGAAGTTCACCAGCTTCTCAAATTGGAAGAGCGAGAAGCAGAGGCCTGGAGCGATTTTTTCTCTCTGGAACCGCTGAGTGAATTTGAACAGCAGGAATTAGTAAAAATTAGAAATAACTTTCGACGGTACTTAGCAGCAGGTAAAGTATCTGAAGAACTGGTGAAGTTTTTGGTACTTTCACCTTTAATGAGTTTAACCGGATTCTTCGACGTTCCCGTAGTGCTGACGATGGAGGATAGCATACCCATTGAAGTTGAAGATGAAGATACTTTAATTAAAGGACGGTTGGATATTCTAGCTGTAAATCAGCCGGAAGTAGCAATAGCAGCGACGCAGTTTTGGATTTTGGTAGTCGAGGCTAAAAATAGCGCGATCGATCCTTGGGCAGGTTTGCCACAATTGCTGACTTATGCTTGTAAAAGTTTGCAACAGCAATCGTCTGTTTGGGGATTGACGACAAATGGACGCAACTATCAGTTTGTGCGGGTGACGCGGGGAAATCCTTGTACTTATCAGATTTTACCAGAATTGAATTTGATTGACAGGGAGCGATCGCTCTTGTTAGCGCAAGTATTGAAAGCTATTTGCAAATTGCAGAACGTGCAGTTACAATTGGCATGAGGATTGGGCATTCACAACGCAGTTTTATGAATCCGATCCGCTTTTGCTACAATCGTCAATTATATCATGCTTTTAACTGACATAGTAAATTTTTTAGGCAAACCCTATTTCCAAGCACCCAATTGCCTTATTTATCATATGGACTGCTTAGAAGCAATGTCTAACCTCCCTGATGAATGCGTCAATCTGGCTGTTACCAGTCCTCCCTATAACATTGGCAAAGAATATGAAAAAAAACTACCGCTCGATCGGTATTTAAACTGGTGTGAAAGCTGGATAAGTGAAATTTACCGGCTAACTCTTCCTAGCGGCGCTTTCTGGCTAAACTTGGGGTATCTATCAATTCCCAATAAAGCTAAAGCTATCCCCATTCCCTATCTACTTTGGGACAAAATTTCTTTTTATCTCATCCAAGAAGTTATCTGGCACTATGGTGCCGGAGTTGCTGGTAGTAAGTTCTTTTCACCGCGCAATGAAAAGTTTCTTTGGTACGTTAAAAATCCTGAAAATTATACTTTTAATCTAGATGAAGTGCGCGATCCAAATGTCAAATATCCCAATCAAAAAAAGCATGGCAAAATTAAAGTCAACTCCCAAGGCAAAAATCCGACTGATGTTTGGGAATTCCCCAAGGTAACTTCGGGTCAAAATAGAGCCTCAAAAGAGCGAACAGCTCACCCCGCTCAATTTCCCAGCGCTGTCATCCAGCGAATCCTCAAAGCTTCATCTAACCCAAATGAAATCATTCTAGACCCTTTTATAGGTTCGGGAACTACAGCGGTTGTTGCTTTAGATTTGCAGCGCACTATTATCGGATTTGAGATTTGTCAGGAATATTGCGATTTAGCTGCCAACCGAATTGATAATTTTCTTCGGCAAAAGCAGCTTAATGAAGCTCAATTATCTTTATTTTAAAGATGGTAAATTTTATGAAATAGGCAATTCCAGCAACTTATATCGCTCTACATCAGGGCTTAATTTAGCTTGCTGACCGGTGGCCGCTTTTTGCCCTTGCCAATCTTCTCGATCGATCCATCCAAATCTAACTAAATTAATATTTAGAGCTTGTGCATTTTGAGTATTGTTAGTCACACAAGCAATATATCGATGACTGCACTTCTACATCTACACACTATGAGTGTGATTATGGCTCTGATTTAAGGTTGAAATGATGGTGGAATCGCCCGCCCCATCGAATTCTCTGTGTCGTCTCTGGTGGCTGTTGCTTCTAGCCCGATCGCCCTTGTTGTCAAAGGTAATGATAACAAGGGCGATCGCACAAAACATTATTCAGACGGTGGAATCGGGCGATCGATCTGCGGATTTGGCGGTTGTTGGGTATTTTGAGTGGTAATGTAAGTTGTTGCTAGCGGAATTAGGGCAGGAATTAGGGCGATCGCGATCGGTACAGCAACTTTTTCGATCCACCATTTGAGGTTGGAATTATCAGATTTTTTCACTTTGTTTACCTTTTTAGCTAATACAGTCTTGTTCGGGGTTTGTCGTTTTAACATCTTCATTTAGTTCATTTCCTTCTCTACACTTTCAAATGTAGCGCTAACTGACTGAGTATTATTTATTTGCTAAATAAGTCCAACAAAATTGTCACTTGCCTGGTAATCACCCAATTTGCATGCAATTGAGTTGAAGGGTTTGTGAAAAACAATTCACAAAGTAGCTGGTGTTTGTAAATTTGTGAAATTACACTGACTATCCGGGCTGAAGCTGAAAACCGTGCTAAATTAGTAAGACTGGCAGGTAAAGCGTTAAGGCAGGTATGCGAAGAATGAATCAAAAAGAGTTTGACGCCATTTATCCAACAAGGCTAACGCCCAAACAGCACGAGGTACTCAAGCTGTTTTTGCAAGGGGAGTCAGAAGATGCGATCGCTAAATCCTGTGGCGTTAATAATTCATCAAGCGTCAGACATCATATTTCAAAAATCTGCAAATTATTTGGTTTGCAAAATGAACCGGGCGAACATTTCCGACAGCGTGATGAATTAATCCCGCTATTTGCCAAGTATAAACCAGAATTAGTTAGCGATAAATCCAAAGAAAATTGTGGGATATTTCCTGACAATCCAGAAAGAGGTGAGTTTTACTATGTAGAGCGCGATTGCGAGCGTCAGTGTTATGATAAAATTTTAGAAAATGGAGCGCTCATTCGCATTAAAGCGCCTCAAAAAATGGGCAAGACTTTACTGGTAGATCGAATTCTCGATCGCGCCTCGCAAGCTGGTTACAAAACAGCACTTCTCAGTTTTGAGGATGCTGACAGTGAAGTTTTGGGAGATTACCGGAAATTATTGCAGTGGTTGTGCGTTACTCTGAGCGACTTACTGGATATTGAAAATAAATTAAAGGAGTATTGGGATGACACTTTAGGTATGAACCATAACGTCACTAAATATTTAGAAAAGTATTTGTTGAAAGATTTTTCTCAACCGTTGGTACTGGTATTAGAGAAAGTAGACATTGTTTTTGAACAAGCTAGTTTTAATATTGATTTTTGTCGTTTATTGCGATCGTGGAATGATGCAGCTAAAAGAAACGATCGTCGCGCTGCAATCTGGAAAAAAATCAGGTTAATTGTTGTTCACGCTACAGAAGTTTACAGTTCTCTTGATATCAATTCATCTCCTTTAGCTGGTGTTGGGTTGACTGTACCTTTGCCAGATTTTACCCTGGAGGAAGTGCAGCAGTTAGCACGGCGGTATCGACACCATTGGCTGACTGCTGACGAGATGAAACAACTCGCGGTAATGTTTGGTGGCTATCCTTATCTGGTGCAAACTGCTTTTGCTTACCTGCAAACGCCTCAATCTTCTCTGGCTAAGCTTTTGGAAATTTCACCGACTGAACAAAGTCCATTTATCAATCACTTGCGCGAACTTTTAGGTAAGCTTGAACTATGTCCCAAACTTGCTGAAGTTTATCTGGAAGTCGTGACTAAAAATCAACCTGCAAGGCTGGAAACTAATCAGATATTTAAGTTGGAAAGTATGGGATTGGTGCGAGTGGAAAATAATGATTGTTTTCCCCGCTGCGATTTGTACCGTCAATATTTCTCGGTGCGTCTATGACTTTTCAATATATAGCTGAATCCACTCTCCCAGCAGACACCCAAACTTATGTCACCCGAGAAGCTGACAGCCAGCTTTATCAAGCGTTGCTGGAAGGTAAACTTTGTTATGTTTTCAATTGTCGCAAAATCGGTAAGTCTAGCTTAGCACTGCAAACGATCGAGCGACTGCGAAAAAAAGGCGTTCGATCGGTTTTTATCGATCTGTCTGGTGACGAGACGAAGTTAGAGCATCCCGAACAGTGGTATGCTAATATACTTGATACTTTGGCTTATGAATTAGAGCTTGATGTCGATTTAAAAAGCTGGTGGCAGGAACGCAATTGGCTGTCTCCCTTGCGCCGACTTCAAAAGTTTATTGAATCGGTGATGCTGTCGCAGATTGCGGAAAAAATAGTGATTTTTATTGATGAAATCGATAGCGTTCTCAGTTTAAATTTTTCAGCAGATGACCTATTTGCTTTTATCAGAAGTTGTTACAATCGCCGCACCCAAAATGCAGCATACGATCGCATTACATTTTGCCTGTTGGGCGTGGCAACACCTTCAGATTTGATTCAAGATAAAAAGCGCACGCCGTTTAATATCGGTCAAGCGATCGAATTAAAAGGTTTTACTAAGGAACAAGCTGCACCTTTAGCGAAAGGTTTAGAAGGAAAAGTAGATCGTCCGATTCAGGTTTTAAATGAGATTGTAGACTGGACGGGCGGACAACCTTTTTTGACTCAAAAACTTTGTAAGATTGTCCAAGAAAGAGCAGAAAACAGCAATCCCGATATTGGCGAACTGGTGCAAGCTTACATTATTAATAATTGGGAAGCTAACGACAATCCCGAACACCTCGGAACAATTCGCGATCGCATCCTCAGCAACCAACAGCGGATCGGTCAACTCCTCGGCATTTATCAACAAATCCTCGCATCTCCTCAAAAACAAATCGCTGCCGATAACAGTCCCGACCAAATGGAGTTAAAGTTATCGGGATTAGTTGTTAAAAAAATCGGTCAACTGCAAGTTTACAATCGTATTTATCGAGAAATATTTAACCTCGATTGGGTACGCCAAGAATTAGCGAAACTCCGTCCGTACCAGGAAAATTTCGCCGCTTGGATTTCCTCAAATCGTCAAGATACTTCCCGACTGTTGCGGGGCCAAGGGTTGGATGATGCGTTGCAGTGGAAAGTGGGGAAACGTTTAAGCGATGAGGATAATGATTTTTTAGATGCCAGTCAAGATGATGAACGTCGAGAACTAAGGACATATAATAAATTATTAAAAAAAGTTCGCACACAAGTCAGGGAAGTTATTAAAGTTGAAGAAGCTGGACGCAATGCCTTAGAGCTTTTTCAGTCGGAGGGAAAGCAAATAGAAGCCTTGCAAGCAGCTATCGAAGCAGGAGAAGATTTAAAGAAGTGGATACCGGATAATCCCCCACTTTCGGAATATCCCGTTGTCAACTCTCTCTTAGTTTTGCAGATAATTCTTGCTAAAATCCGCGAACGCTGTCAGTTGGTCGGACATAATAACTCGGTAAATAGTGTCAGTTTTAGCCCAAAAGGAGATGCGATAGCTACTGCTTCAGATGACAAAACCGCAAAATTGTGGGACTTGCAAGGCAACTGCTTGGTGACTTTCACCGGACATGATTACTCGGTAAATAGTGTCAGTTTTAGCCCCACAAGAGATGCGATAGCTACTGCTTCAGATGACAAAACCGCAAAATTGTGGGACTTGCAAGCCAACTGCTTGGTAACATTTACTGGACATAATGACTCAGCAATAAGTGCCAGTTTTAACCCTAAAGTAGATGCGATCGCTACTGCCTCAATTGACAAAACTGCCAAATTATGGGACTTGCAAGCCAACTGCTTGGTAACATTTACCGGACATAATTACTCGGTAAGAAATGTCAGTTTTAGCCCAAAAGGAGACACACTCGCCACGGCCTCACATGACGATACAGCAAAAGTGTGGAATCTGCAGGGTAAGTGCTTAGCAACATTTACCGGACATCATGACTCGGTAAGAAGTGTCAGTTTTAGCCCCAAAGGTAATTATATCGCTACTGCTTCATTTGACAAAACCGCAAAATTGTGGGACTTGCAGGGCAACTGCTTAGTAACATTTACCGGACATAATTACTTGGTAAATAGTGTCAGTTTTAGCCCGACAGGAAATGCGATCGCTACTGCCTCATCTGACGGCACTGGCAAATTGTGGGACTTACAGGGTAACTGCTTGGCGACTTTCACCGGACATCATGACTCGGTAAATAGTGTCAGTTTTAGCCCCACAGAAGAGAGGATCGCCACTGCCTCAGATGACAAAACTGTCAAATTGTGGGACTTGCAGGGCAACTACTTGAAAACTTTCACCACGCATAATAACGTGAAAGTATGGAGTGTCAGTTTTAGCCCGACTGAAAATGCGATCGTCACTACCTCATCTGATGAAACCGCTGAATTGTGGGACTTGCAAGGTAACTGTTTGGTAACATTTACCGGCCATAATGACTTGATATTGAGCGTCGGCTTTAGCCCGAAAGAAGATGCGATCGCTACTGCTTCATGTGACGAAACCGCCAAATTGTGGGACTTACAAGGCAAGTGCTTGGTAACATTCACCGGACATAATGACCCAGTAAATAATGTCAGTTTTAACCCGAAAGGAGATGCAATCGCTACTGCCTCATATGACAAAACTACTAAATTCTGGGACTTGCAGGGTAAGTGTTTGGTAACATTCACCGGACATCATGACTCAGTAAATAGTGTCAGTTTTAGCCCGAAAGGAGATAGAATCGCCACTGGATCAGATGACAAAACTGCTAAATTGTGGGACTTGCAGGGTAACTGCTTGAAAACTTTTACCGGACATAAGGACTCGGTAACAAGTGTCAGTTTTAGCCCCACAGGAAAAGAGATCGCTACTGCCTCATCTGACAAAACCGCCAGATTGTGGGACTTGGATGGCAAATGCTTGGTAAAATTCACCGGACATGATGACTGGGTAACAAGTGTCTGTTTTAGCCCGAATGGAGATACGATCGCCACTGCCTCATCTGACGGCACCGCCAAATTGTGGAACCTGCAGGGAAATTTATTAGCAGACTATCGCGGCTATAAAGGAAATTTGCTCAAAGGTGAAGCTGATTTTATCGAGTTAAAAAGTCCGATTTATAGTATTTGTTTTAGTCGTGACGGGAAGTTTTTAATAACAGGTTCCCAAGATGGAAAGGTGCAGTTTTGGCCGATCGAAAGTTTGGATGAGTTGTTGGCGAGGGCGAGAGAATGGCTTGGTGAGATTTAAGATTTTTTAACCGCAGATGAATGCAGATGGGTCGATCGTTGAGCTTTTTCAAGCATTGCAATTATAATTTAACCATCCAACTCAAAGACTGCGCATAATTTTACAAACATCTGTTTATTTTCGCACTTGCCATGCTTTAGGATCTCTGCGACTGTGAAAAATTGCTGTCACAATCACCCGACTAGACACAATCCGATAGTAAACAGCATAGGGAAAGCGTCGCACCACACACCGTCTAACATCACGATAGACAACTGGATATGATTCTGGCATCTGGCAAATTCGATTTAACATATCGTCCACACAGTCCAAAAAATCGTCGCCAAGTCCTACCTGCTGACTTTCGTACCAACTATAGGCCTCATCGAGCTCTTCACGAACTTCTGGCCGAAATACTAGCACATAATTCATGAGCGTTTTTTAACCGAAGCTTTAATTTCTTCCCAGGTCATTACATCATCTGGATTAGCTTCGCTATCACTAATCCTACGATCGAGTTCCTGTTTTTGCACTTCTGTCAGATCGGGATAAGCTTGCTCTGCTGCGATGCTATCCCAAATTGCTTGTACAAGCCGAATTCGATCTTCAACGCTGAGAGATGTAATTTGATTTAATGTGACAGCGATATCCATACTAATTTACCTGGATGAAAAATTGGGCAATTGGTACATCTAAAATATAGCACACAGCGCAGCAATTCTCCGATCGCACTTTTCAATATTTCTTTTAGTTCCCTTAAATTGAGAGTTATTTCAAACATTGCACCGACATCATATCTTTTTGAATTATGCAATTATAACGTTACAACCGCAGTCCGGCTCTTAATTAATTCCCTGCCTCAAAGCAAAAGTCCTCTAAAAGAGGACTAATGATTTCTGCAGTCCTCTTCTAGAGGACTTTCGCTATTAGCCAGGGGTTTAAACCCCTGGCGGTATTGTGGGTCAACCGATCGATTCTAATGGTCGATCGACCTCGATCGCCCCTTCAAACCGCTGTTAACTTCACCAACATATTCAACGCCTCCTTTGCCGATACTTGCAATTGCACCCCATCAAGATCGAATCGAGGGTCTTCAATTAAATCCGGGTCGCTGCAATAAGCATCCACATCTGCAAATAACTTGTCTAAAATCTTAAATTCTCTCCCTATCTGGAGATTTTTGTCACCTTTAAACATTTTGATAAACCGCCGTTCAAAATCATCAGCAGTAATCTTGTTGCCAACAAACTCTTCTAATAATTTAATGTACTTATCCATATTTATCCACCTCCAAAAACACCAAAATCGGCAGCGTGTTTGAATTTCTTCTGAATTTGGCGATCGGATATCGGAATTTTCATAAAATTGAATTTTATTGATATATAATTGAAAATATAGGGATTATTTTATATATCTATTTTATTAGTAAGGCGCGCAGCGCGCACCTTACCGCCATTGCAATTAAATCTGAGATTTGTGTACCACTACTGGCGTGCCCACTGAGGCCCAATTAAACAGCCATTTAGCGTGATCTACAGCTACATTTGTACAGCCGTGAGTGACGGGATTGCCAAACAAATTGTGCCAGTACGCGCCGTGAATTGCCATCCCTCCGTCGTAATACATCGTATAGGGAACGTCCGGCACGTCGTAGTCCTCCCCAGTCATCCTCGTAACGCGGTGTTTTGTTTGAATGGCAAAGGTTCCCGTGCGCGTAGGAGTCGATGGTTTGCCACTGGAAATAGTTACCGCATAAACGGGTTGATTTCCTTCCCAAGCTATCAATCTTTGTCTCGATAGATCGATTTCAATCCAGCGCTGGCTGGATTGCTGCAACTGCATGATTCTGTAAGCAATTTTGTTGTGCTGCGGGCCGGCTAGTGCAGTTGTTGAACTTCCAAAAAATGCAGCAAAAGCAAGAGTGCATCCAGCACATAAAGTTGCAGCGCGGCGCAAGTAAGTTGAGTTCATAATGTTTTTGATTCCTCACACGAGACGATTTTAGATTTTAGATTTTAGATGTTAGATTTGAAACAGCGAGTTGGTTGATTCTACTATTTTAGATTATAGATTTGAAACAGGAAGTAGAGCTTAATAAGTTGTTAACTTTTGAGCGGGGTACGGGAAACTGTACCAACTTATCGATCGCGAGCGGGACGCTCGCACTGTCAACTATCAACTATCAACTATCAACTATCAACTTTTACGTTGTTAGCTTTCTATCGAGCGATCGGGCAATTTGAGAAATTGCTTCCCAATCTCGATTTTCTACTAAGTGTTTGGGAAATAAATCGCCTGCCAAACCAACTCCGATCGCCCCAGCGTCAATAAATAGTTTGGCATTGTCCAGAGTGACCCCGCCAGTGGGAATTAAAGGGATGTGACCCAAAGGTCCTTGCAAGCTTTTGATGTAAGCAGCGCCTCCCAAACCGGATATCGGAAACACTTTAACGCAGGTAGCGCCTGCTTGCCAAGCCGTCACAATTTCCGTAGGAGTAAAAGCACCGGGGACGATCGCCACTTTAGCATCAATTGCTGTTTCAATCATGTTTACATCCGTGTGGGGAGCAAACAGGAATTGAGTTCCACAATCTATTGCTTTATGCAACTGTTCTAAGTTTAACAAAGTACCCGTACCAATACTAAAAGTAGGCAATTCGCAGCGGAGTTCGGCAATTAATTCAGCGGCTCGATCGGTGTTCCAAGTGATTTCAATTAACTGGATTCCGCCTGCTGCTACCGCTTTTGCCATCTGTCGGGCGAGTTCTTTTTCGGAGGAACGGATGACTGCGATCGCCCGATGTTTTTTTAGCAGCGTCAGCCAAGATTGATGATTCATAGCATTGGAGATTTGAGATTTGTGTTGGGCAGCCAAAATTGGGAACTCGTATTATTATGTCTTCCATATAATTTTAGCTTAATCGGCCATCAGCCCCACACTGTATTTTACCAAATCTACTTTACAAACATTACAAGCCGTCATTAAATAGAGGACTTTAGCCCTCACTACAAACTAATTACAAGATTGGGCGAAGTACGATCTAAGTATATTCGATCGTCCGCCCTTTGCAGCATCTCCGGTAGGATGCGTGAGAAACAAAAACCTTTGAGTTGATGCAAAAACTTCGACTGACGCACCTTACTTTGCGTCCGAATAGATAGGCGCGCTATCATATAGCAAGTCTAAATGAGTTGTGTAAATACAAGAAAAGTGGTAAGCTAAAATTTAGCGCAGATAAATCATTAGTCGATCGCGATATCTACTGTCGCTCGATCGCCCTTGTCTGATAACTGGCATTGACGCAGAACTGTGCTATATTTTATTTGGGACATGGTTTTGCGCGAACATTAGATAGTCGCAATCGTTGATATTTTTTTGATAAACCGCAGAGGGCGCAGAGGGCGCGGAGGGAGAGAGGAAACAGAGAGAGTTTTTGTTCGTAGTGAGGGCTGAAGCCCTCTCTGTCAAATCAGGTGAATTAACTTTGCTCAAACAATCTCAAAGCTTAAATTGCAGTTTTTCACAAAATCAAAGGTAAAATGGTCAACTGCATTAGTATCGCTCAACTCAAGATTGTAAAAATCAACAAAATCTGCATCAAAATAAGGTCCGGTGTGCCAAGTTCCCACCTCTAACTTAATAAAGCAATTGCCCGGAATCCGAAATGCAGCTAGATGCTCTAAACTGGGTTCATCGCCATCCGAAGGAGGCGCAACTGCTATCAGCCAATCTTTGCCTTCCAAAGAACCCAAACACTGCGTGCATTGAATGTGTCGCGTAATTTTGCCAAACTTGCGACTCTTCTTCTCCAGCCGCATAATGTAAAATCTAGGAATGCCATTTGCCAAATTTAACTGAGCATCACCGGCATCAAAAGACTTGCCGTCTGCACTGGCAAAAATAACTTGACCGTAACTCCGAAAATTCTCAGGTGTCACTCCTTGGGCAAACAACTGCTGAGTTAAAATTGATTCGCTCATAAATCCTAAAATCCTGAGTTTTCTCGATCGCCAATATTCTAATATAGTAGACTTATACTAATTTAAGGCGATCGCCCGTAATTCAAAAAGTACGATGCCCGCAATTTAAGCAAGTACGATCGCCCGTAATTCAAAAAGTACGATGCCCGCAATTTAAGCAAGTACGATCGCCTGCAATCTAGAAAAGTGCGATCGCCCGCCACTTCTATTTAATTCAAAATCAGAGTTGACAGCTTGACTCCCACCCCGCCCAAAAAACCTTGAATTTTTCCTATCAGATTGCAAGACTGATGTTGGAAAAGCAAAGAAAAAGAGTGTTTTGTTCCAGCGTCACATTCCTGACCTTGACAATTTTTCATTCCTACAATATTGTATTAAATCCGGTTGGGGATCGCCTCAGAAGAGAGAGATGAATAATTCCGATGCGATCGGCAAGCCCTAGCTTAAACTATCGACGATCGACGATCGACTCTAGCTGCTTCTTTCAAAATTACCAAGGCGAACCGATCGTGGTAAAAGCGGCCCAATAATAAGGATGCGACAAATTACGATCGCCCGCTTGGGCCAACTCCGCAGGTAACTGCAAAGCCCCATCGCTCCCCGTACCCTGCAAATAACCGTCTTGCAGGCGCACTTCCCCACGCAGCAAAGCCAACTGCGCTTGCCGCAAAGCTTCAGCCTTAATCGGTGCCGTGCGCAACTGCTGGTAAAACTCAGTCATCAGCCCCAAAGTACCAGAATCGCTGACATACCACAAACTCGCCACAGCCGATTTTACCCCGGCCTGAAAAGCCAGCCCCGCAAACCCCAATTCAGCCTGTTCGTCGCCCACCGCCGTAGTGCAAGCACTCAAAACCAACAACTCCACCTGCGGGTTGGATAACTTCAACTGATCCAACTGATCCAACCGCAACTTAGTATCCCAAAACTGAATGTAAGAATTCTCGGCCCCTCCCGGCTGAAAATCACCGTGAGTGGCTAAATGAATAATTTTGTACTGCGGTCGATCGCGCTGAGTTTTCAAATTTCCCAATGTAAATTTCTCGTTGAGAAAAGACGAACCTGGCCACAATTTGCCGACAATTGTTGATAATTCCAGCGGCACTGCTGGTAAAGGATTTTGATCGTATTTTTCGGGAAATTTCGACGCACCCATCGCCAAAACTTCAGCAGCTTTAACACCGGCATAGCGAGTATCTGTTAAACTCAAACTGGGAATCAGCGCCAAGCTGTACTTTTCTACTAAGAAGTTTTTGCCGTCAAACAAAGCAGCTAAAGGCAAAGTCCGCAAACCCGCATCCATCGAAAACACCAAAGTGTTAATCTTGTTAGCCTCCAATTCCGGTTGCAGTGGCGCGATCGACCACTGATAAAGCTGTTCGGCAGATTCCTTGTAATCCGTACTGTTCAATCTCTTCGGACTGCGCACCGCATTAGTAAACTCCCGAGCAACTTGCAGCACTGTTTCGCGGTTGACAGGTACGGTTTTAAAAATATTTTTGCCGTCAGGCAGCAGCAGCACTAATTCCAAACGATCGGCTTTTGCCCACACGTAAACAATTGCCGGTTTAACTCCTAAATGACTGACGCTGCTAAGAGTATCTCGAATGCTTTGCTGGGTGAACAGCGGTCGATCGAGATTTTTGCCAAAATAATTTTCAAATTCCCGCACCCGCGCCCGATCGTTTTGCTGCACCGCTTCGATGGGATTGATTTGCGAGATCGCGCTCGATCGAGCAATCTCCGGCACTCTGATATTTCCCGCCTTATGTGCGATTGTCACCGCGCCATTTTCTGCGCCGCCATTCGCGCTTGGAGCGTCTTTTGGCTGCGACGGCTGCACTAGCTCCGACCCCCCCGAGGTCTCGATCGAGCGCACCTCAGTCGCGCCAGCAGCAGTCTCTGGCGCGACATTTGCGGTACTGTTCTTAACTTCCGAACCTGCGGGGACGAGAGTTAACCGAGTCACGCCGGAAGTTTCGGTCAATTTCAATTCCACGCTTTGGGACGCGGGACTAGGCACTACAGCGATCGAACTGCTAGTACCGCCGTTCGCCTGAGCATTTGCCGTCCCAAAGGGATTCAGAGTGCAGTTTCCCGATTTGCAAGTGCTTTGCACCAGCGTCAGCGAACCCGATCGATCGCGCCCGTCTGTGGAAATGCTGGTAGCGCGATCGGCCTCTGTTCCGGTTCCCGTTACCCGAAACGCGCCCCCAGCAGCAATTTCCACATCGCCGCCCGTATTGCCGCGGGCTTTGATCGAGGTGACTTCAATATCTTTTTGCCCGGTAAGCGTGCTCGAACCTGCATTGCCCGATTGCGAACTCGAATTGATGACCCCCGTACCGATCCTGCCCGATGCTGAAATCGAAATATCTCCGCCACCGCTGGCACCAAAAGCGTTAACGTTGCCGGATACCACCGCCCCGGCACTGCGGATGCTGATATCGCCCGCTTCCCCGTTTGGCGTGCGGGAAGACAGCGTGCCGGTGGTAACGCTGCCCCGACTGCTAGTAATGTTAATCCCTGCCGTCGAGGTAACGTCGCCGACGCTGACGCTACCGCCGATCAGAGTAATTGCAGCGTTATCCGTACCCGCGATCGCGCCCGTACCCGCGATCGTACCCGTTCCCGCAGGCGATTGAATTGTCGTCGGGTCTTGAAATGTGACTGTCGGAGGGGCAATAGTTATCGTACCGCTACCGTCACTGCGCCCGATCGCGATCGAACTAAACCCGTTGCGCAGCGCATTCAATTCTGCTGCCGTCAAGTCCAATGCCTCGGTGTTGCCAGGACTGTTAATCGTAATGTCTTGCCGCGGATCTGCTGGTTGCAGCACCAAATTGCCGTTGCTGGATACTGAATTGCGAGCGCCTGTCAAGTCTATTTCGCTACCTGTCAGGGTGATATTTCCCCCCGTGCCGCCTCCTGCTTCGATCGCGCCGACACTCACGCCGCCTCTGCCCGTCAGCGTTACGTTGCCGGGCCGTTCGCCCCTAGTGTCGATCGAGCCAGCCGTCACCTTTCCTGCTGCTGTAATGCTGACATCTCCCGTCGCTGCTGGGATGCTTGCGGAATTTTGCTGGGAATTGTTGGGGGCTGCCGTTCCTGTATGTAGCTGACCGGTGGTAATATCGCCGCTGTTGCTGGCAAGGCGAATTTCCTGCCCTTTGGTAGAAATATTGCCGGTTCTGATATTGCCGTCAGCTTTCAGGGTAATTGAGGCATTGTCAGCCCCTGTCAGCGATCGAGTTGTGGTTATCGTTCCCGAGTTGGCGGGCGATTGCAGAGTTAGCGGGTCGTAAGCAGTAAAATCATTGGCGATCAGGATCGCACCGGTACCGTTATTGCGCCCGATCGTAATGCCAGCAAAGCCATTTTGCAAGGATTCCAACTCGCTTGCTGTCAAATTTAAAAAAGTATTGGTTCCGATATCGCCCGTACTGCCGATCGCAATATTTTGCCCCGGATTCCCCGGTTGCAAAACTAAAAATCCGCTGCCGCTAATGGAATTGCTGCCGCCTTTCAAATCTATTTCATTGCCTGTTAACAGAATGTTTCCCGAACCCGCTGTTACAGAGCCAGCTTCTAAACGATTTTGCGCGTTTAAAATAATATTTCCCCTGGCTGAATCCCCGCTGGCATCAATTTTTTCTGCTGCCAGGTTCAGCCCTTCGAGCAAAATATTGCCGCTGGTGCCGCTGCGGGAATTCGATGAAGAAATACTGCTAGCTGCCGTCGATTCTTGACTGGTAAGGATAATGTTTCCGCCGTTACTAGATAAATTGCCAGTCGTAATTTGGTAGCCAGAAATCGATATTGCCCCGCCATTCGTGCTAATTGTATCTTTAACATTCATTGAAAAAGCGCCCGCACCGCTGCGATCGGCATCGGCTTTAAAAATAATTGAACCTGTTGTTGCTTGAAAGCTTAACTGACCGTCAGCCAAATCGGCTATTTTAATATCGTTAAGTGCTTCCAATAGGACATTGGCGGTTGCCGACATACTTTCCAAAGACCGCGCTGAAATTGTCAGAGATTCGCCGGAACTATTTGACTGTTTTGTTTGATTTCCTGTTGCTAAAATACTGCTGTTGGCAGGCAGTGAATTGTCCTGAGTTGGTTCTGAATCGGTAATTAAAATATTTTCCGGGTCGATCAGCAAAGTTCCCAAGCCGTTGGTGCCGCTGGTATCGACAGTACCGCTAAAAATCAGGCTTTGTTTGCCGGAAACTTCCACAAATCCGCCCGTACCGCCGCCGCTGTTGGCCGCTGCGGAAACGCCTCTAGCGCTGATGCTGCCGAGAAATGCTGCGGTGTTGTCGGCCCAGATTACCACATTACCGCCGTTACCTTCTTTGGTGGCATCCGCCGCGATCGTACTTGTGCCATCTACATAAGTTACGGACGCATTCGGCACTGTACCCGCGCCCCGGTAATCTCCTCCGACTCGCACTGTCCCGCCGCCGTCGGGTCCGTTTGCCTCGATCCGAGATCCCACCAGCCCTACCTTATCTCCCAGCACGTTAACAGTGCCTCCCGTACCGGCCGTTGCAGAAACTCGGGCAGTACCCGATACAATAGCAGTTGCCGGGGCGATCGGGATTGTACCATCGACAGTGCGATCGCCCGTCAGTACAAGTTCGCCTCGATCGTTCGCAGTTATACCCGTAGCGTGTTCGACTCCGGCACCTGCCAGCAGTCGCGGCAGCGTCAGGGGAGAAAAGGGCAAAGTCGCATCGCCGGATTGTTGCCTGGAGGGGGAAACTTCTAAATTCAGCAGCAGTCCGTTTTGACTCAACCGCACCAGATGTTCTCCCGGCACTGCAGCGACGGTAATTTGCCCGCCGGGGGCTGAAAGTTCTCCCGTACTGATAACTGTCCCGCCCAGCAAAGTTAAATTTTCTCCGCTATTGACTGCCAGTTCGCCCGCATTGACAATACTCCCCGGCTGTGGGCCAAAAGCAAAAACATTGGGACTTCCTACTAAGGAAGCGTAGTCGTTGGTGCCCGTACTGCTGAACCAGCGGTTGTCAAAACCGATACCGCTAGCGGTGGCAGCCAAAAAAGATCCGGATACGTCGAGTCGCGCATTATTGCCGAAAATAATGCCGGCGGGGTTGATTAAAAATAGATTGGCATTGCCGCCGCTAACTTGAATCAAACCATTAATTAATGAAGCGTCGCCGCCGACAACGCGGCCGAGGATATTTTGAACCGTCGGGTTTGAAATAAAGTTAGCAGTGTCGCCGGCATTAAGATTGAAGCGAGTAAAACTGTGGAATAAATTTGCACCATCTCTGGAGGTAGTGCCGCCGGTGATGTCGTAGCGAGTTTGCAGTCCGGTTTGAGGACCTGGGGTAATGGCGGTACCGGTGCCGTCGGGGGCCGATACTATAGATTGTGCCGCAGCAATTTGAGATTGGCGGTAAATTGCCACGATCGACCATCTGCTGCTGTTTGGTTGTAAAACCAGCAGGTGAGGGAAACAATCTAACATCCAAAATCCGGCAATGGGAATTGCTGCGAGTACCGATCGCACAGCACGTTTTGCATTCATGAAGTTTGCCTCGATTTAGACTTTTATGGGAGTTTAAATTTGAGATTTTTAGTAAGAAAGAGCCTCGCGCACCCCAATCCTCACAATTCCTAATGCTGGCCCCCGATCGCAAATCTCAAATTTCCAGTCTAATTGTATTGTGCCACCAACATAGCAAAAACTCGCTGTCAGTGTCTAACATTACAAATCAAAGGCTAAAAAGTTAAAACAGGTTAAACAGTTGATAGCGGACGGTTGACTGTTGAGGGCGATAAGTCCACCTAATTAAACGAAGGAGCCGAATGGTCTAAAAGCTTACTGACTTCTTCCTTCTTCCTTCTTCCTTCTTCCTTCTTCCTTCTTCCTTCTTCCTTCTTATTATGAGCGATCGAATTGTGCGTGTCATAGGTTTGACTGGAGGCATCGCTACCGGTAAAACGACGGTATCTAATTATCTGGCCGATCGATATCATTTTCCCGTTTTAGATGCCGATGTTTATGCTCGCGAAGCGGTGCAACCCGGTTCGCCGATCCTGGATGCTATTGTAGAACGCTACGGTCCCCATATTCTGCTCTCCGACGGCAATTTGAATCGGGCTGAGTTGGGAAATATTGTTTTTAATAATTTAGCTGACCGGCAGTGGCTGGAACAATTGATTCATCCTTACGTCCGCCAGTGCTTAGTGGCAGGAATTCAAAGCTGCATTTCTCGATGTAGCTCGGTGTCAAACGATACAGTGACTGTAATTTTAGCAGTGCCACTGTTGTTTGAAGCTAAGATGGCCGACTTGTGCACGGAGATTTGGGTGGTATACTGTTCGCCTGCGGTACAGTTAGAACGGTTGATGCAGCGAGATAATTTGAGTTTCGATCGAGCTAACGCCCGCATTAATACTCAGTTGCCACTCGCTCAAAAGTGCCAACAAGCTGATGTTGTTTTGGACAACTCGTCAACCCTCGACTCGCTATTGAGACAAGTAGATTTACTCTGTTTCAGCAGGGAGAGTCAAGCGGAAAGCAGCGCTTAACACCTTTAGCAAGAATTGATGAAATTAATCTGAAGAACTATAAATTAGTATAAAATTAGGCGAAGCATTGGGGGAAATAAAAAGATAAAAATGTCCGATATGTACGCTAGCAAATATTTATGAAGAGAATCTGAAGAAATCAAAAAAATTTTACTGTGCTTGATAATGTGCGGTGTTTGCTACCACCTGTTTGAAGGGATTTCCCACGGGATTCCGGATGTTAAATTTGACCGATCGTGAGGTTGCACAACTTATCCAGCAAGGCTTGCAGCAGTTTTAGTCGAGCGAATCGAGGGGTGAGACCCCCTGATAAATAAGGCTAAATTCAAGTTGCGGATTCGATCGAATAGCAGTTAGTTGTTTTTGCGAAAATTCCATTTTTTACCCTGATAGCAGATGAGAGGCTGCGTATCAAGAAGTGGAAACTACGAGGCTAAACTTTATGATTCGCGTTTACTCTTCACTCCTGCTGTCAAGCTTGCTGTTGAGCGGAACTTCCGTACAAGCTCAGAATTTAGAAACTCGATCGACCTTGTTCTCTCAAGACGCATCTGTTTCTGAATTTTCAACAGCCATACCTGAAAGTCAGACATTTTATTCAGATAGCAGCGATCGAGATAAATTGCCGGAACGAGGAAGCGGGCGATAACTTCCAACAATATCTATTGTCGAAGGCAAACCGAAAATAGTTTACCGAATCCCTCGGATATTTTTAGTGATTTGTTGCGAGGCAATAGTTAATAAATGGCGCATTTTTGAACTAAGTAAGTACCGCAATTAGTTCCGGATATGCCAAGTAAAAACCCGTATTCGTGAGTAGAAACTCTGAGAATAAATTTCATCATGTATACTCCTGTTAAATTAATTTGCTTGAGTACCCTACTGACTGTCGCCCCCATGCTTCCTCAAACAATCGATCGGGCTGCTGTAGGGGAATACCAGTTCGACGATTCCCAACAACAGCTACTAGCTAAAAAAGACAGCAAAAAAGACCAGTGTGGTTCCTCGCCGACACCGGGATGTTCTCGCCGAGATCATTCAAGTAAAAAATCGCAACACTTTGCGATTGTATGAGAAACTTAATGGTTGTGGGTTGTTGTTTGTCTGTTAGGGATAAAGGGAATAGGGAATAGGGAACAGGGAATAGGGAATAGGGAATAGGGAATAGGGAACAGGGAACAGGGAATAGGGAACAGGGAACAGGGAATAGGGAACAGGGAACAGGGAATAGGGAACAGGGAACAGGGAATAGGGAACAGGGAACAAAAAATTTACAATTTAAATGCGAAATAGCTTAGAATAGAAACAAGTCTGTTTTTTCTAATATTGGTTCGCTGGCGTCGTGACACCGAATTTTCCTGGAATAAACCCTTATCTTGAAAACCCGTCCTTATGGTCAGAAGTTCACTCGTGGCTGATAGTTGAGTTGGCGCGATCGCTCAATCCCCTCATCGTACCAAAGTATCGGGCTGCTGTGGAGAAACGGCTTTACCTAGATGCTGTATCGATCGGCATCCCAGATGTCTCAGTTTTTCACAAAAACCCTGAGGTCGATCGAGGTTCAGCAGTAAAAACAGAGGTTTTAAGCAAGCCGATACGAGTCACATTACCTCACAATGAAGAAATCACCGAACGCTATCTGGAAATTCGGGAAGTTAAGACGGGAAAAGTAGTAACAGTCGTGGAAGTTCTGTCGCCCAAGAACAAACGAGTCGGTGAAGGTAGAGACAAGTATCTCACCAAGCGACAAAAAGTTTTGAACAGCGCTACAAACTTGGTGGAAATCGATCTGCTAAGAACGGGAAAATATATGCCGGTGGTCCAAGCAATTCGATCGGACTACCGCATTTTAGTTAGTCGGGCAAATCTCCGTCCCGAAGCTGAACTTTATCCGTTTAACCTGCGAGAATCGATTCCCCAATTCTTGCTGCCTTTGCAGTCAGGAGATCGAGAACCTGTTGTAGATTTATTTGAAGTTTTAAGACAAGTTTACCAAGAAGCAGCTTTAGATATGGCGATCGACTATTCCGTGCAACCTGTCCCACCGCTAAACGAGAACGATTTTGAGTGGGTGCGATCGTTACAAGAATTTTAGGACAGCCAGAACCTCGGTTCTTGATGACAATACAGCAGATCGACGATCGATTACTCCCTTCCCACCTGAAGAATTTGTATTGAATGAACCGCTTTCGACGCAGTAGGCGAAGCCTTAGAGTAGGGTAGAACGCGAAGAGAAGAAGCAGAAAGAAGTACATAGTCTTTTAGTGGGAAGGGAGTAAGTTCGTAGTGCGGACTAAAGTCCGCTGCATTTTGCGGACTGAAGTCCGCACTACGAACCTTAAAAAACCCGGTTTCTTGCCTCAATCTTCAGCAGCTTCGCCACCAACAACTACATTGCGAATGCGCAAACTCGGACCGCCGCAGCCGACAGGCATACCGTTTTGTCCGCCCTTGCCGCAGCCGCCGGATTCATCCCAATAAAAATCGTTGCCGATCGCCTCAATATCGGCTAAAGTGCTGAAAACATTACCTGAAAGAGTTACGTCTCGCACTGGATTTTCTATTTTGCCGTTGCGGATCATCCAAGCTTCGCCGGCACCAAAAGTAAACATTTCGCCGTTAGTCATGCCGCCCTGCCAATTGCGCGCGTAAACTCCCTCTTTGATGTCAGAAAATAAATCGGCAACAGGCGTATTGCCCCGTTCGATCCAAGTGTTAGTCATGCGGACGATCGGCGGATAATGGTAATTCAAACAGCGAGCGTTGCCTGTTGGCATTTCTCCCAATTTACCGGCTGTTTCGCGAGAGTGCAGCCGCCCGACTAAAGCGCCGTCTTTAATTAACTGAGTAGTAGTCGCCGGAGTGCCTTCATCATCGTAGAAATAGCTGCCTCGATGTCCCTCTGGTGCTGCGCCGTCAAAAATTTGCAAGTTTGCAGGGCCGAATTGGCGGCCGAGAGTCATGACTTCCAAGATATCGGGATTTTCGTAGGCCATGTCAGCTTCAGAAAGGTGGCCGAAGGCTTCGTGAACGAACAATCCGCTGAGAATTGGGTCGATGACAACGGTGTAGGTATTGCCTTGGACGGGGGGCAAGGCGAGGGAATCTACGGCGCGCTGGGCCGCGCTGCGCACTTGGGTGTCAAGTTCGGTTAAATCTTCGTAAGCTTTGCGCGAACCGGTGGTTTCGCGGCCTGTTTGTACCGTGTCACCGCTGCGGGCGGTGGCTGCAAAGCGCATTTCCATGTCTGCCCAGCCTTGTTCCAGCATCGTGCCTTCGGAGGTAGCGAGGATGATGCGCTGGGTACTGTCGCCGTAGCGGACGGAGATGGTAGCAATCCGGGGGTCAACGCTGCGCAGGATTGCGGCGTAACGATCGCACAGTTGCTTTTTGTCAACAAGGGGAATCAACCGGGGGTCTGTTCCCGTCAGAGGCAGCAAGCAAATGTCTTGTACGGGGGCTACCGGTGCGAGGATGGTTTCTGATTCGCCGATTAATTTGGCGGCGGCGATGGCTTCTTCGATTCTTTCGGCAAGGCCCGAAAGTCTGTTAAAACTGGCAAAGCCCCAACCGCCTTTGTGGCAGGCTCGAACTTGACCGCCGATGGAGATTCCTTCGCTGAGGGTTTCGATTTTTTCACCCCGCAGCAAGATGTCTGTGCCTTCGGCTTCTTCGAGTCTGATTGCCAGGTAATCGACTTGGTGGCGGTAGCGTGCCATTAAATCGGACAGTAGATTTTTGGAGTCGGCGATCGAGGTAGGCATGGTCAAGCAGGGTGTTTTAAGTTGAAACAAGAAGGAAGGAGGAGGTGTTAGGTATTAGGTGTTAGGTGGTAGGTGGAACGGTGGTAGGTGGTAGGTACGCTTACCTAAAGCCTAAACCCTGCGGCCAAAACCTGAAACCTGAAACCTGAAACCTCAAATTTAACTGTTTATATTTTGCACTTTTTTGGTGGCTATCGTGTCGAGCCGATCGAACCAATCGAGTAAAAACGAGATTGGTTGAAGGTTTTAGCAGATTGTTGGCAAGCCTGGGGCGTTACCGCGTCCCTATCGTATCGATCGATAATCGCTTGTAGTCCGATCGAGATGCGTCGCGCATACTCTTTATTATTTCTCTTTTTCCGGCGCGATCGTATTTTCTCAATCGCTTCTTCCCTGTTACTTTTTCCTCTTCCATTTCTGAATTTTTAGCAAATCTCAAGGTTATTGCATCTCCCACCGCTGTTGCTGGATTGTTTGAGCCAGCACTCTTTAAATCGCAGTCTTAAAAACCTCGCCTCCAATTGTCAACTGTCAAATGTTTAACTCTTTCTGCTTCCCATAATTTATTAAGATTGTTAAATTGGCAACAAACTTATGAAATAAAAAAATCACAATAGATTTAGCTATTGAAAATTTTATCTGACTCGCAGCGACCTCAGAGTTCCCATATTGCTAGCAATGACAACTGACACTTTTCACCTGTCTCTCCTCGAACGGGCGATCGCAGCATCTAGCAACGGCGTCGCGATCGCCGATGCCCGAGTGCCAGATCGACCTATTATCTACTGCAATCCGGCTTTTGAAAAGCTCACGGGTTACAGTCGCGAAGAAGTCCTCGGACGCAACTGTCGGTTTTTGCAAGGTCCAGATACCGATCGCGCCGAGTTGCAGCGCCTCCGCAGCAGCCTGCGGGCGGGTAAAGAAGTTAAAGTAATTCTCAAAAATTATCGCAAGGACAAAACCGCTTTTTGGAATGAATTAACAGTCTCGCCAGTTCGAGATGACAGCGGCGAAATTACTCACTTGATTGGAGTGCAAAATGATATTACCCCAAGAATTAAAGCCGAAACAGCCCTGCAAGAAAGCGAAGAAAGATTTCGGGCGATCGCGACTGCAACTCCCGTTCCCATGCTGATATGTCGCTTGGAAGACAACACTATCTTGTACGCAAATCCGGCTTTTAGCAAAACTTTCGGTTTGAGTTTCCGACAAATTGTCGGCATGAAAAAAATCGATTTATACGCTAATGTTACCAACAAAAACCAGTTATTAAATTCCCTGAAAGAAACGGGATGCAGCGGCAGCGAACAAATTTGCCTCAAAAAAGCAGACGGCAGTTTGTTTTGGGTACAAATGTCGGTGCGATCGATTAATTTTAACGGGGAACTAGCAACTTTGTCTGCATTTTACGACATCACCGATCGCGTAGAAGCAGAAGCAGCCCTGCGGGTCAGCGAAGCTAAATTTCAAAAATTAGCCGCCAACATACCCGGCATGATTTATCAATTTCAGCTAGCAGCCGACGGCACGATGTCCTTTCCCTACGTCAGTTCCGGCTGTCGCAAACTCTGGGAATTAGAACCGGCCCTCCTCGAAAATTCAGCGATGCGGGCATTAGAAACAATTCATCCGGACGATCGACCAAATTTCGAGGCAGCCGTTGCCACCTCCGCTAAAACCTTAGATCCTTGCCGGTGGGAGGGCAGGCTAGTTTTGCCTTCGGGTAAAACTAAGTGGGTTAGCTGGGAATCTCGCCCCGAAAAAACCGAAAACGGCGACATTATTTGGGACGGCTTGTCGATCGATATTAGCGATCGCAAACAAGCCGAATTAGCCCTGCAACAAAGCGAAGCCAGATTCCAAAAATTAGCAGCAAACGTGCCGGGAATGATTTATCAATTCCTGCTGCGTACCGACGGTTCCAATGATTTTATTTACGTCAGTAACGGTTGTCGGGAATTGTACGAATTACAACCAGAAGAAATCAAAAAAAACTCAGAGATCATCTGGTCGTTAGTGCATCAAGAAGATCGGAAAACGTTGGAAGAATCGATAGCCATTTCTGCCCAAACTTTAAAACCTTGGAAACACGAATGGCGGCTGGTAACGCCCTCGGGCAAAGTGAAATGGATGCGCGGGATTTCCCGCCCGGAAAAGCAGCCGGACGGCAGCATACTTTGGGACGGACTGACGATCGACATTAGCGATCGCAAGCTAGCAGAAATCGCCCTCGGTCAGTCAAAAATCGCCCTGCAAAGAGCCAATCAAGAACTCGAACAGCGGGTAAGAGACCGCACCTTCGCCTTGCAAGCCTCCCAGCAAATGCTGTGGCTGGTAATCAACAACATCCCGCAATTTATAGTTTGGAAAGATCGCAATTCAGTATTCTTAGGCTGCAACCAAAACTTTGCCAAAAAAGCAGGTTTCAATCACCCTGCAGAATTGATCGGACTCTCCGACTTAGATATGCCTTGGAAGCCCGAAGAAACAGAATTTTTTAGAGCTACCGACCGCCGCATTATTGAAACAAATACTCCCGAATATCACATTATAGAACCGCAAATGCAAGCCGACGGCAGCCAGCGCTGGCTCGATGCCAATAAAATCCCCCTGCACGACAGTCACGGCAATGCAGTCGGCATTTTGTGCAGTTTTGAAGACATCACCGAACGGCTGTTGTTAGAAGCAAAAGTTCGGGAAAGCGAGGAAGTATTTCGCAAGATATTTGAAGATGCCCCGATCGGCATTGACTTAGCTAATTTAGAGGATGGCAAGCTAGTTCGGGTGAATAAAGCTTTCTGCTCCATTCTGGGATATCCCGCATCAGAATTGTTGGGTAAAAAATTTACAGATCTCGTCCATCCCGAAGAGCTTGAAAAAAATCTGCAAGCTACCTCAGCTCTGGCTCGGGGAGAAATATCTAGCTACCAGCTAGAAAAACGCCTGATTTCGGCAGCAAAAACAATTGTTTGGGTAAACGTAACGGCTACTCTGATTCAAAGCTCTGAAGGCAAGCCAATTTACTGTTTGAGGATGATTGAAAATATTACCGAACGCAAATCTTCCGAAGCCGCACTGATGGCATCCGAAGCTCAACTGAGAAAACAAACAGCTCAATTGCAGGAAGCCTGCCAGCAGCTCCAACAGGCTCAAATCCAGTTAGTTCAATCAGAAAAAATGTCCAGCCTCGGTCAGATGGTTGCCGGCATCGCTCACGAAATTAACAATCCTGCTACTTTTATTAATGGCAATATTTCTCATACGTACAACTACTTTCAAGATTTAATAGATCTGTTAAATTTATATCAGGAATTTTCCCAAGAGCCCGCACCTCAAATTGCAGCAAAAATTAAAGAAGTAGATTTAGAATTCCTTAAAGAAGACTTGCCGAAAATGCTCAATTCTATGAGAAAAGGAGTAGAAAGAATCGGTAAAATTGTGCTGTCACTGCGCAATTTTTCCAGGTTGGATGAAGCTGAAATGAAATTTGCCAACCTTCACGAAGGAATCGACAGTACGCTGTTAATTTTGCAGCACAGATTAAAGAATAACAGTCAAAAAGAGAGAATTCAAGTTATCAAACAGTACGGGGAAATCCCGAAAGTTTACTGCTGTGCGGGGCAGTTAAATCAAGTATTTCTCAACATTATCAGCAACGCGATCGATGTTTTAGAAAAGCAGTCGCAGCCTCGGACGATCGTCATTCGCACTTTCGCGCTCCGCAAGCAGGCTGCTGCGCCGATCGGTCAGAACATCAACTTGCCGAAAGAATTCTTTGAGTTGACACCAGCAGCGACACTTAAAAATTCAGGGCATCTGGCCAACAGCCCAAACAAATTAGCCGAGTTCGATCGCATCGCAATTTGCATAGCCGACAGCGGTCCGGGAATGACAGAAAATATCCGCAATCGCGTATTTGACCCTTTTTTTACCACCAAACCAGTAGGTTCCGGTACGGGTCTGGGATTGTCCATCAGCTATCAGATTGTGGTAGAAAAACATAGGGGGACGCTGCGGTGCGTTTCCGCACCGGGCCAGGGCGCGGAATTCTGGATTGAAATTCCGCTATAGAGGGAAACAATAAACTTGAAAGTAATATCTAACTTTTATTCCCGATTGCCGCTTGTTGTTGAGCGATCGGGGTTTAAAGCACGCAGCGGTGCGCTATTCCCCTGCCCCTATTCGCGAGGCAATTATGCTGAAAAAATTACCATTACCCTGGTCTCGCTACGTTCCCGCGGGGTTGACGCTGGTTTTGGGCGTCGCACTCTCGGCACTGGCATTCACTCTTGTTTGGGATTGGGAAGACAGGCGTCGCGACTACGAAATGCACCGCCGGATCGATGACATCGCGATCGGGCTGGAACGCCAGCTAAACACCGATTTAGACGTAGTTCTCGCCCTCAGCGATTACATGAAATCCTTGAGCGCGGTCGATCGAAACTCCTTTGCCCGCTTCGTCGGCCGTCCCCTTGCCGTCCACGCCAGCCTGCAACTCCTGGCTTGGGCCCCCCGCGTCCCCAATAGCGATCGATCTAACTACCAAGCAGCAGCTAAAACTCAAATCGATCCGAGTTTCGAGATTTCAGAACGCAGTCCCCGAGGAGAACTGCGCAAAGCCGGCCAGCGTGCTGAGTATTTCCCGGTTACATACGTCGAACCGACAGCCGGGAACGAAACAGTGCAGGGCTTCGACTTGGCCTCCCACCCCAATATCCGCGCCGCCCTCGACAAGGGCCGCGATACTGGAGACACGATCGTCACCGACTACATTAACTCGATTCCAGACGATTCCTCCGAACCGAGGCTGCTGGCGATCGTCCCGATTTACGAGAACAACACTAAACCAACTACTCTGGAATCCCGGCGCGACTTGCTGCAAGGATTTGTTCTCGGCGTATTTCGAGTCAAAGATATTTTCCAAAGCTCTTTAAAAGGGCGCAATACCGACTACCTCAAAATTTATCTTGCCACCGAGGTGCCAGAAGACCAAAAAGTTTCCTCGCTTGCGCCTCAAACTCCCGACCTTGATTTAAAAGATGTTACTGCTTCCAGTCAAATCAATCAATTAGCCGTACTTTTCCTCTCCGACAGGGAACAGATACTGGCTGCATCGCCTGACGTTGCGAAAGAACTGCGTGCGAACTGCCCGATTCAAGAAAGTTCCGACCCCGAAAGCAAAGCTTGCAGGAGATTGCTGAAAATTAGCGGCCGTCAGTGGTTTCTCTACGTTGCCGCAACTCCGGAAATTCGCAAAACTCGCAGGCACTGGCGTTCTTGGGGGCTGCTGACGATGGGGTTGCTGTGGACTTTGATTCCGGTGACATATATGCTGACAGCTTTGAGTCGCACCGCTCAAATTGAAAAGTTAGCTTTGGACACAGCCCGCCAAGCCGACGAGTTGCAGGATGCTTACAAACTGTTGGAAGCCGAACAAGCTAAGTCGGAACAGTTGCTGTTAAATGTGTTGCCGGGTCCGATCGCCCTGCGCCTCAAGCACAACGAACACAATATTGCCGAGAGTTTTGGGGAAGTAACTGTTTTGTTTGCCGATATTGTGGGGTTTACAGAAATCTCGTCGAGAGTTTCAGCGACGGCGGTGGTGGAAGTGCTTAACGGTATTTTTTCTGCTTTCGATCGCTTGGCTGACCGGCACGGTTTGGAGAAGATTAAAACTATTGGCGATGCTTACATGGTGGTGGGCGGTTTGCCGACGCCGAGGGAGGATCATGCGGAGGCGATCGCGGCAATGGCGATCGATATGCTGCATGAAATTCGCCTCCTCAGTTTAGATCGGGCGGAACCTTTTAGCATCCGCATTGGCATTAACACCGGCCCTGTAGTAGCGGGCGTGATCGGTTTGAAAAAGTTTATTTACGACCTGTGGGGCGATACTGTAAATATTGCTTCGCGCATGGAGTCTCACGGGATTACGGGGTGCATTCAAGTAACAGCAGAAACTTATCACATATTAAAGGATAAATACATTTTTCAGAAGCGGGGAGCCATTCAAGTTAAGGGTAAAGGATACATGACTACTTATTTGCTAACGGGGAGGAAAGATCGGTAAACAGTTGACAGTTTGGTTCGTAGTGAGGATTTTAGTCCGCATCAAATCTCGGGATTAAAGTCGTTATATCAAATCCGGTAGCATCGGAATTATAAAGTGCGAGCGTCCTCGCTCGCGGCCCCACCCGCGCGAGCGAGGACGCTCGCACTCGTTTATCGAAATATACAGCAGTTTTCAGGTATGTGAGGTACAAAGAAACCCGGTTTCGCCAAAGTTACCGGGTTTGGAGGTGTGTACTTCATAAACTTGCAATCTGCTGTATAATTCTGATGCAACCGGAAACGATATTACTTCTTAGCTCGCATCACTAAATCAATTAACTGTTCTCGTCCCCAGAGCTGTACTCCATTCGCCAGAGCTAGTTTGCAAGCATTGGATGTAAAATTACTGTTGGTAATGACGATCGCATCCTGCGCGCCGTAATACTTAATCGCACTAACTACTTCTTGCACGGCGGAATTTCCCACTTTTCCTTGATAGCGTTTTGCCTGGACAACTGTTTTCTTGCGCCCTTTAGAAAGAATCAAATCCGCTCCAAAATCCCCCGTTTTGGGTGTCGTTTCAACTGCATAACCTAGATTGCGGAAACAGCAGGCTAAAAATTCCTCAAACTCTTCTCCAGTCATGCGATCGACTCGATCGATTAAATATCCAATTTCTGGCAATTCTAACCGAGTAGAACCTGCTAAAATTTGCTTGAATTTTTTCAGCAGAATTGCACTAAATTTTTGAGAAATACCATCAGAAGATAAGGTGCGAGTTTGCGATATATCATCGCTCGAATCTTCTGTTTTTGCTGCTTCTGAAACCTTAGGAACTGCTAAAACTTGCTTGAGTTTTTTGAGAATACTTGAACTCATATTATTGCCAGAAGTACGATCGGATATAGAGGAAGTTTGCGATTCAGCTTGGTTTTCTGTTTGCGATATTTCTGTTTGTGATGTGGCGAGTTGCGATACCGCATCTTCGATCGAACTTTGCCGGGATCGATCTCGGGCTTGCTCTTGAATTTGCTCTTGGATTTGCTTTTGGGCTTGCTTTCTTTTGCTCAAAACAGCCCGTTGAATTTTCAGCAAAATTTTGCCTTCTCGTTCGTTAATTTCACCGTCAGCCTCGATCGTCTCGGTACATCTTTTTAAAAGTGGTTCGGCAAAGTCGAGTTCGAGTTGTTCCAGTAAAACATCCAACTTGGGAAGTAATTGAGACTGATTTTTTACAGCTTCAATTTCAGCTAAGGATTTGGGATGTAAATTAGCAGCTTGTAAATCAGGTAAAAATTCATCCCATCGGGTAATTTTTTTACTGGCATAGACAACATAAACCAAAATCCAATCCATGACAGTTTCTTGGGCGATCGCTCTTGCTAAATATTGCTCGCTTTCTGCTTGTAATACCTCTTGTAAATCTTCAAGCTTTTCGATTTCCGAGGAATCGAGATGGGCTTCATAAAAGCGACAAGCACCGTATCCCAGCGCGTAAATCATTGCCGCACTGGCGCTAGCATTAATGACAGCACCCGCCAAGGGAATATTGCTGGCGATCGCAACTCCAGCTTCGATCGCTAAATTGCTACCCAAGGATAAACCGAAAATAGCGACAACTTCTCCTTTGCGATCGCTCGATTGCAAATCCATTCCATAGGCGGCGGCGATTTGATAAACTAACTCTGCAGATAGCGCCGTCATTGCCGCTAAATCCATGCCTGCTAACGCCAAAGCTGCGCCGGGAACTAAACTGCTAGCCAAGCCACTTCCTGCTGCTAGCAAAGCTTTTTCCAGCATCAAGCGATGTGCAATTTCTTGAGGTTTTTCGTGAGGGTATTGGCGCTGCAATTCTCGAACTTGCGCCTCGGCAGTCACGACATCAACAGTATCGATCGCGCTGACTAACCAGTCGATTTTAAGATTTTTAGTGAGTTTTTTTAGGATAGAACTTTGAGAAATTAAACTTAGGGCTGAACCCAAAAAATTGGGAACTTGCTGTACTGCATTTGTGGCACTTGCCGCCGCATTCCCTGCCGCACTCCCCGCATTCGCGATCGCATTTGTGGCAATCGCCGCCGCGTTTCCTACTGCACTGGCAGCATTCACAAAGATCGCATTTCCCGCACTCGCCGTCGCATTCCCTATCGCACTGGCACTATTCACAATCGCACCTCCAGCATTGCCTGCTGCATCCCCTACCGCACTCGCAGTATTCGCGATCGCGCTGGTGGCACTCGCCGCTGTATTCCCCACTGCACTTGCGGTATTCACAATTGCATTTGTGGCACTTGCTGCTGTATTTCCCACTGCACTCGCACTTGCAGAAACAGCTCCGAAAACAGAACCGAACCAATTAGGTGTATCCTGGGATGCAGCCTGCGCTTGCGATTCGGATCGATCGTTGGTTTCTGTTATTTCAATTGCTGGGGGTATAGCTTCTGAGTGGTTACTGTCTGTTTCGATTTCGTTGTCATCTGGCATGGGTTTACTGTAGGTGATATTTTTAAATACCGCTCGATCGCGCGCAGATGGCGATGCGTTTTTGGTATGAGTTTAATGCGATAGCCGATTGGCGTTTTTTCTGCTTTTTAGTGCGATCGGGACGTTCCCGATTCCTTATCTTTAATATTAAACCATTTTCACTTCTTCTTCTTCTTCTTCTCTTTGTGTCCTTCGCGTCTTCGCGGTTCGTTCAATCAATACAAATTCTTCGAGTGAGAAGGGAGTAATGCGTAAGTTATGTTCTCATTAGCTAAGACTTGCGATCGAGCGGACTGAAGTCCTCACTACGAACCTAGGAGCGGACTGATTTTCCCACTACGAACCTCATTCTTTCACTTCTCAAACCATACTTAAAGACATCAGTTCTTCTGTCATTTCAAAGTTAGCTGTCACGCTTTGCACGTCGTCCAAATCTTCCAGGGCATCCATTAATTTGAGGAGCGATCGAGCTTTTTCAGGATTGTCTAATTCTACTGTATTGCTGGGAATCCAGCGAGTCTCCGACTGCAAAACAGCAAAGCCTTTTTGTTTCAAAACACTCGCTAATTTTTCCAAATTAGCAACAGTTGTAAATACCTCCGCGCCTTCAGTATCTTCATCAATTGAAATCAATTCGTAAGATTCTGCTTCGGCTTCTAAAGAGGCTTCAAACAGTTGTTCTTCGTCAAAAGGTTCTTGTACCGTACACACTCCTTTTTGGTCGAACATCCAGCCGACGCAACCTGTTTCGCCGAGATTTCCGCCGTTTTTCGTAAAAGCTTCCCGCAAGTCAGCCGCCGTGCGGTTGCGGTTGTCTGTCAGCGCTTCAATTAAAATAGCAACGCCGCCCACGCCGTAACCTTCGTAGCGGATGGCTTCTAATTCGGAATTCGCCCCCAACTTACCGGCACCTTTCGCGATCGCCCTTTCTATGTTTTCATTGGGAATACCTGCCGCCTTCGCTTTGTCAATTGCCGTCCGCAGTTGAAAATTACCCACCGGATCGGGAACTCCGCTGCGGGCCGCGACAATTATTTCGCGGGATACTTTAGTAAAAATTTTGGCGCGGGCGGCGTCTACTCTGGCTTTTTGGCGTTTAATATTCGCCCATTTACTGTGTCCTGCCATAACGATTTGAAATGTTCGACTTGAGAGGCGCGATCGAGCGAATCAGCGTAGGATTGGCGCTGCGCGCATTACCTGTTAAATAATAGCACTCTGATTCTTAGTGTACCCGATCGAGATGTTCGATCGAAATTGCATCAACGTAGGGTGCGCGCTGTTACCTGTTAAAGAATAACACTTTGATTCTGAGTGTACCCGATCGAGATGTTCGATCGAAATTGGATTAATGCAGGGTGCGCAGTGCGCACCTTACCTGCTAAATAATAACACTTTGATTCTGAGTGTTAACTCAACTTTAATTAAAACGGATAACTTTTTCACTGTTTGTAAGGTGTGAAGTATCGCCGTTAAGTTCGATCGACCATCCTGAATCTTGCCGCACTATTTTCACCACACAGCACAAAGCAGCGTTAATTTCGGTTTCGGTGTTGCCAGCCAGCCCGATCTCGCACCCCAAAACCGACGCGCCGTGACCTACTAACAGTATATCTTCGGGAAACTCTGCCGCGAGGCGTTTGGCAGTTTCCCCGGCCCGATTGAGGCAAT
>JALOON010000156.1 GCA_025454405.1 Oscillatoriaceae cyanobacterium Prado104
TCTTACATGGGTACGTGTTTTCTGGTTCGCAAGCTGAAACACCAAGCAGCACAAGGGTTTTAACCCACGTGTCAGTATTTCTACGGGGGGAACTTCAGTTTAAGAAACCGGGTTTCTAATACCTCAGTCGCCGATATATTATTGTAAATTATGAGAAGTGACTAATGACTAATAACGATCGCGAGCGGGGACGCTCGCACTGACGACTACTGACTAATAATTAATGACTAATGATTTATAATGGCAGCAAAATTTCAAATTCGGTGCCAATACCTAATTCCGATCGCATCCTGAATGCACCGCCGTGTTTGCCCGTTACAATCTGATAGCTAACCGCTAAACTTGTTTCTTTCAGGGCGCGTTTTTCAGCAGAAAATGAATCTAAGATTTTTTGATACTTGTTAGGTGACATTCCGGGCCCGTTATCTGCGATGCCGATCGAAACCCAACGAATGTGGCGTCTGTCGGGATCGATCGCGGGTTCGGGACAGCAAACTCGCGTTGAGATTTCAATTCGCGGCGCGCGATCGAAATGTTTGCCTCCCGCACCCTTGAATTCTTTCGCAAATTCTTTACCGACTGCTTCGTTAATTAAAGCATCGATCGCGTTAGTTAATATATTGATAAACACTTGGTTTAGCTGTCCGGCGTAGCAAGGCACTGGTGGCAAGTAACCGTAGTTTTTTATTACTTCTATTTCGCCGCTCAAACGGCTTTTGAGCAGCAACAAAATGCTGTCAATATTAGCGTGCAAATCCGCAGGTTTTGGATAAATATCGTCGATGTGGCAGAAGTTTTGCAAACTGCTTGCCAATTTGCTCAAGCGTTCGGCACCGGCTTTGATGCTGGCAACTGTTTTGAGGAAATCGTTCTGCAAAAATTCAAAATCTATCTCTTCTTTTAATCGTGCTATTTCCGGTGTCGGATTGCCGCAGTGCGCGTCGTAAGCTGATAGCAATTCCATCAAGCTTTTGCTGTAGTCGCTGACGTAAGTTAAATTGCCCCAAATAAAGCCTACCGGATCTAAAATTTCGTGGGCGACTCCGTTGACCAACCGCCCCAAACTCGCCATTTTTTCGCTTTGAATCATTTGGGCTTGGGCTCTTTCGTAGCGGACTTGAGTTTCGATGCCGCGAATTTGCCAGTAGGCGATATTGAGTGCGTGAGGATCTAACAGCAGGTAAGATTGAGAGTCAGTTTGAACGACAATCGGTTCCGGCTGCAATTCGGGCGATCGGCGCAGGGCTTGCTGGGCTGCTGCCAAAATAGTTGTATGCTCGGAGAGCACCAACATTTCTACGCGAGCGTAGCTGTAGAGAATTTTGACCGGCAAGTTCAAAAATAGCTCGATGCCTTGGGGTTTTAGCAGGTACTCCAAGAGTCTGCGCCGCGAGATCGTGCCGGCAAATTCCCCTGCTTCTACCAAGACTGCCCCCGGCAGCAGGGGATGTTTTTCAAATATTTCGGCAACAGCAACTCCCAAGCAGCTAGATTTGACCTGAAAGTTATACAGGGGCAAATCCCTGAGAGTGGAGTCGAGGGACAAGTCTCGATCGGTCCCCTCGGAGAGCGAAGGGTCGAGTAGTTTGGAACTAAATGTATTTACCACGGGCATTGTGATTTGCCGAAGCACCCTTTTTTCTCGAATTTGAACGTACTACTAGCCTAGTCTATCTTCTGACAGCAGCGACACAGCAACGCAGCAGGAAAAATCGATGTTTTTTCAAATTATCGGCAGCAAAATCTCAAATTCGGTGCTTTGGCCGGGATTCGATCGCACTTTCAGTTGACCCCTGTGTTTTTCTGTGACAATTTGGTTGCAGATAGCCAGTCCCATCCCCGTGCCTTTGCCCGCTGGTTTGGTGGTAAAAAAGCTGTCAAATATCTGCTGCTGATTTTCTGGGGAAATTCCGGGTCCGTTGTCGGCAATACAAATTGCTGCCCGCTTGCAGCCATCGGCTTCGATGACTTTAGTGGTTATTTCTATTTTGGGCTGCCAGTTTTGCAAGCAATGTCCCTGTTGTTCTCGATCGGCTGCGTGCTCCTCCAAGGCGTCTAGAGCGTTGACTAATAAGTTTAAAAATACCTGACTCAACTGACCGGAGTAGCAGCTAATTCCCGGCAGTTCGCCGTAATTTTTTACCACTTTTACGCCCTTTTTTAAGCGGTTTCTCAGGATTAACAGCGTACTGTCAAGACATTCGTTGATATCTATTTCCACTGGCTTGGTTTCGTCCATATGAGAGAAATTGTGCAGGCTGTTAACAATTTTTAGCAATTGCTCTGCTCCGAATTTCATCCCTTCTAAAGTTACGGGCAAGTCTTCTTTTAAAAAATCAAATTCAATCTCTTCTTTCAGCGCAGCAATGCGGGGAGAATCTTCAGGAAATTCTTCTTCGTAAGCTGCCATTAGTTCGATTAAGTTTTCAAAGTAAGACATCAAAAAACTCCAATTTCCCCAGATGCAGTTGAGGGGATTTCTAATCTCGTGAGCTACTCCTGCTACCATTTTCCCCAAACTCGCCATCTTTTCTGTTTGGATGATTTTGGCTTGGGTTTGTTTTTGCAGCAATTTATTGGTTAATTGATGAATTCTTGACTGAGCCACCATTAATTGGTGTACGTCTAACAGCTTGTAAACCTGCGGTCCTACTTCCACTACGATCGGGTCGTACACTAATTCTCCTGACCTGCAAAGCGATTCCTGAGCTGCTTCTACAATTAATGTAGAGCTTTCCAGCACCAGCATTTCTTTCCTCGAAAACTGATACAAAACCTCGATCGGTCTTTGAAAAAACATTTCTAAGCCGTAACGGCGGTTGACTTTTTCAAAAAATAACCGCCGGGAAATCATGCCTGCAAAATTGCCTTGCTTTGTCAAAATCACCCCTGGCAATACTGGATTTTTTTCAAAAGCTTTAGCTACTTCTTTGGCTTGTTGAGTTAATTCAATTTGACAGTCGTATAGAGGCAGATCTTGGAGAGTAGATTTTAATGAGAGGTGCCAAGTACAAATTTCAGGTATGTGCAACACTGATAACTCCGGGCTAGACTCACGCAACGCAAACATAGATGAAACCTCTGGTAAATATTGGATTGGTAGATCTCACAAGATGCCAATAATTGGTAATTACCGCTTGGGAAATTATTTCGTTCATTCTATTTTTTTCCAGACAACTAAACTGTTTTTTATTACCGATTACCGGCGATCTAGTACTGATTTCCGATTACCGATGACCCATTACCCACTATTAATCAGATGGCAGTTATTTCTACCCTAAAGATTTTACCCGATCGGATTTTGGTAAGGTAGACGCGATCGCTTTTGAGCGAACAACTAGATCGGGTAAACCATGTATCCTGCCGATTAGTTTTTTTCTTGAACTTTGGTAGGTTAACCTTTTGACATTTTCTGTTACCTTTCAACGAATCAAAATTTTTTTAGAGGCAACTCCTAAATCATTAATTGACTGTTGCAAAGAGAGAGCAAGTGCATTGCCCAACCATTCGCGATCGCTCGTTTGCTTTTCCAACGTGACGCCCAGCTTCTGAAGTTCGCCGGTTGCCGGCAGTTTTTCAGAATCCTTGCCAAGTGTCAAAGTATCGTTCCAGAAAGCCCCAACCCGATCGCACAACTGAGTTAAATCCCGTTGCTGTCGATCTGTTGGGTAAAATCTATAACGTTCAGGGAGCAGAAAACCCGATCTTCTGGGCATGAGCCGCTAATATTTTTGTTTGTAAGTCAATTTTAATGGATAAAAGCTGTTGTGCAACTTACTGATGTTTGCTGCAAACTTTTACCATAATATACCCTCCTAGGACGTATTTTACTGAAATATTAAAAAATTATAAAGCCCGTATTGTAATTTCTTATACTCTTTTGTCATTGCCCGCAGGAATGCAAAATCAGATAGCGGGCTATAAGTCAATATACCTGAGATAGATCGGCGGGTCAACCGCACAGATTGACTCTGCGGGAATTGTTTCACCAGAAAAACGAGCGAGAAGCCCCTGGCTTTAGACATGGGGAGGAAAGCGGCAGCGACTTCAGTCGCCTAAACTTAATTTCTTCAAAACCCATAG
>JALOON010000041.1 GCA_025454405.1 Oscillatoriaceae cyanobacterium Prado104
GCCGTGACCTACTAACAGTATATCTTCGGGAAACTCTGCCGCGAGGCGTTTGGCAGTTTCCCCGGCCCGATTGAGGCAATATTCGGCAGTTTCGGGATATTTAGCATTGCTGCTTTTGTAAGTGCGATCGATTCTGGGAAAACGCGCGCACAAAGCTTCAAATGATTCGGTTTCCGGCATTTCTGTCATCCATTCGGGATTCAGCCATTCACAGAGTCCCCACTCTAATTTAATTGGCAAATCGAGGGCGTTGGCAACGTGGTTTGCTGTTTGAACTGTCCGCAAGAAAGGCGAGGCAAAAATATGAGAAATTCCCTCACCTTTGAGGCGATTTGCTAGTTGTTTTGCTTGAACGTGACCGTCTTCGGAAAGGTGCGGATCGTAGCGGCGTTCGGCGGTGAGAAACCAATCGGGGTTTACGAAGTCGATGCGGTTTCCGTGTCTTGCGATCCAGACTGTTTGGGGCATGAGGATTTGATGTTTTGGTTTCTTGATTTAGTATTATATCAAAGTTTGGGAGTTTGATTTGTTGCCAAGTTATCGATCGAATTTTTTAACCGCAGATAAACGCAGATGGGTGATGGATTTGGTAAAGGCTGATGGGGCGTGCGATCGCTTTTTTTGCTTTAAAGTCTTTCCTGCCATTTTTGCAGGGATAAATTAATTAAAAAATCTAAAAGATTAGATTCATTATTTGGCTTGCCGATCTCAGTTACATAGTGTTTTAAATCCCAAGTTTGAACTTGCCAATCAGAAGCAGAATAACGAGAACCCACAGGCCAGTGGCGAAGATAGGAATACTCATCTATTTTGCTAAGGGATAAAGCATCATTGCTCTTTCGGTTATAAATCGCCATTCTCCCAACCCTGTTACAGTTATCCCTCCAAGGGGAAAGAGGTAGCCATAACATGAGTCCTGGTCTAATATAGCCTTCCTCGGCTCTCCTATCTATACAAATCTGAGCGCAAAGTTTACTTTTACCTTTACCATAGCCAATACTTTTAGAGCAAATTATTTCTTGCATTCGGGTGTCAAATCTAAGAATCTTCTCCCGAATTTTCCAAACAACCTGCTGTTCTTCATCAATAAACTTTTTGAGTAGATTCCGAAATTCTCTGGGGGGACTTGGTATGTTGTTAGTGGTTTCTGTTTGCTGATACGTAATCTCGATTTGTGAAATATGCCCAGTATCTACATCTTTCAAACGGAAATATAATTTTTTCCCCTCAGTAACGATCGCAAATTCTAAAAACTGTAAAATTAGCTGGTTGTACTTCCTATCTGTAAAATTATCCCTGTGAAATTTTGGCGCGATCGCGATTAAACGCACGGGGCGATCGTAATTTACTCGATCGGCAAAAGGTTTGCTTTCTAACAAAGCATGATAATAACGAGTTAATTGCTGGACGATATATCTATCTTCACTATTTTTCAATTCCAGCACTGTTAAACTTCGATCTTCATCGACTGCAATAATGTCGCATCTTTGTTCGCTAACAGTATGCTGTCTCTTGACGATTGTCAAACCCAGCAAATTCTCTAAATGCGCTTCGACAAAATCCTCTAACGCTTCTTCACTGACAAATTCCCACCCTGTCCCTGTTTTCCTTAAAGCCGCACAACTCAACATTTTCACACTGGTATATAAAATAGCAAATTTTCCCTGCGATCTACTATAGTGTAATTGCAATCTCAAATTTTCAAGGTCAAATCTAAAAAAAATCTTAAATTTTATCTTGCAAAAACAATGCAAATTACTGACACCGATCGCACTTCCATCCGCTCGATCGTAGAGCAACAAATGCTAGCATTTCAAAGAGACGATGCAGCAGCAGCTTTTGCTTTTGCTAGTCCGGGAATTCAGCAGCAATTTCGCAGGGCAGACAGCTTTATGAAAATGGTGAGAATTGCCTATCAAGCTGTTTATCGGCCGCGATCGGTTTTATTTGAAGACCTCGCTAATATAGCAGGAAATCCGGCTCAGCCGGTGTGGCTGCTAGACCCTAAAGGCATCCCTTCAATGGCAGTTTATCTGATGGAAAAACAGTGTGACGGTAGTTGGAGAATTAACGGCTGTTACTTGGTTCCCGTAGCTGAGGAATAAGTTTGGTTGTATTGTTTTGATATATTTGAATCGACGATCGTGCGAGCGTCTCCGCTCGCGATCGAGGTAGCGAGTATCGCATCATATAATGCCGATCGATTGACACGGCTTTTGCCGGACTTAGTATTGCACCGAGTTGCGAACTTTACCGTCAGTATTTTGATGCCAATCTTGTTTGAGGAGAGCTCTGGCCTTCTCCTTGTCAGGAAAGCTGCTTAAGTTAAACCATGCCTCAATCCTACAAAATAATTTTAGGATATCAAAACTCCGTTTTTTAGTCAAGTCCCCAAACGCACAAAATTCGTCCAATAATTGAGAAATTTTTCTAATCTTTTTTCAGAGAAACCACTAAAAGCCCCAAATTAATAAATTTTATTAATAAATATAAAGTGTTATGAAGGCGCGCGGCCGATCGCACGCAGACGCGCACTGATGTCTGTGACAAATTCTCGATGAAGTTGCGCTCGCATTGTGAAAACGCAGGCTCGATCGCGCGAGCGAGAGATCGAATTTGCATCCAGTGCATCTTTAAGGAGTAATTACATGGTATTGCGGGGAATATACACCAAAGTGTATAACCTTTGCCAGAAACCCGGTTTTTGACATTGGCACAATATCTCAGAACTACAAACCGTTTTGAGGGCGATCGATCGACCGGATTCCATCTAATTCATAACTGAGTTTTTTTCTGCTAACTCGCAGCATCTTGTTGCCACCTTTTTGAAATTCGTAAGCGACCTCTTTGATTTCCACAAAAAAACCTTTGCTTTCTAATTCTTGAAGAATCGGTGACAAGAAATCGGACACCTCCGTGCTAAAACTTTGCAATAGCGGAAATACTCGCACTTCCCGAGCAACGCGGCACATTTGGGCGATCGCATCTCGATGAAATTCTTCGGATAGCAAGTGAGAATAAGTAAATAAAAAATGGCTGCACAAAGCCAGATCGAACTGGCAGTCTGGGAAAGGTAAAACAGGCAATTCAGCATTGATGTAACGACCCTGCTGCTTGCCTGCTGTAAAATCAGCTAAAAATTCTTGCATGGCTTTCATCCGCACTTCGCCTAAGTGTTCCGGCGATTTAATATCCCTCCAAACCAAGTCGTTTGCAGTTGCTTTAACTCCATCAAGTATAGTGTGATATGTTGCTCGGATGCGATCGCCAATTTCTTCAGCCGTAAACTGATAAACTGGATCGCAAGCAATTACCTTGTTGCCTTGCTGAGTCATTTCAGCATTGAAACTGGCCGGGCCTCCCGCGCAATCGAGAATTGCTAGCTTGAGATCGCTTGATGTCAAGTCAAACATTCTGATGTATTCATCCAAGCAGCGCCCCCACGGAACTACTCGATCGAGCTGAAATGACACTTGTTTTTTCCCCAACTATCTGATTAAATGTATTCAGCAAGCTTACCCCCCAAAACAGCGAATGGTTGGTTTGCTTTACAATTTCTTTAAGAAAAAGTATCAAATAATCGATCGCGATCGCGCAAATTTTATTGTTTCAACTATGGATTTTACGGCGAACCGAGGCTAAACTTGACATCAGGATCGCTCTCGATCGCAAGCAGGCTGTAAATGGAAAAAATAAAAGGAAAAAAATAAAATGAAAAATACCGTGAAAAACGCTACAAGTATCAGTTTATCAGCACTCCTGCTGTTGGGCAGCTCGCTGCCGGGTACGGCCCAGTCGCGACCGCCCAGAAATCCTCTACCCGCCCCCAATCGAAACGGGCTGAGAGTACCGCCACCTCCTCCCGGCGGTCTTCCGAACGGCAATTTTGACCCCTTAGGAACAGAAGCAGCTTATACTTTAGGACCGGGCGATCGCGTTGCTTTGGATATTGTCGGAGTTCCAGAATTCAGCAGAGAATATCAAGTTTTGGTTGACGGTACTCTGAATTTGCCGATAATTCGCAGCGTACCAATTCAAGGTTTGACACTGCAACAAGCTGCTGAAGTAGTTACCACGCGATACGAACCCTTCATCAACGTTCCCGTTGTCACCGTGACTTTGATAGCTGCTAGACCTTTAAATATCGGCGTTGCCGGTGAAGTTACTCGCCCCGGTTCCTATAAAATTAACCCAGTTAGAGAAGGAACTGGAGGAGGGGTCAAATTCCCAACTTTGATGGAAATGCTGCAACTTGCAAGGGGCGTGACGCCTGCTGGAGATATGCGAAACGTGCAAATTCGCCGCCCCCGCAGGGGCGCGCCGGAGCAAGTAATTAGTGTTAATTTGCAGGAGTTTTTAGACACGGGAAATTTACGCCAAGATGTAACTATCCGTGATGGGGATACTATTTTTGTCCCGACAGCCAGCGCTCTAAATACCCAAGAAGTGCGCGAAAGAGCGAGTGCTAATTTTTCGGCTGATATTACTAAACCAATCGGCGTAGTAATTGTTGGAGAAGTGAACCGTCCGGGACCTTATACTGTATTTGCTTCCGATGTTCGATCGACCAACCAACAAACAGAATTGAGTTTTGTATCGATCGACCAGCAACAAGGAGCAGTTGTCGGTTTGCCAACAATAACTAGAGCTCTCAAAATTGCCGGTGGCATCACTACAGAAGCTGACATCCGCCGCGTACAAATCCGCCGCCGAGTTAGAGGCGGTGCGGAACAAACTATCATCGTAAATCTGTGGGATTTGCTGCAAAAAGGCGATACTACTCAAGATATTTTGCTGCAAGAAGGAGATAGCGTTATTATTCCAACGGCACCTACTGTAGACTTAGCTGAAGTTTCCCAAGTTGCCACTTCCAGTTTTTCGCCAAATGCGATCGCTATTAATATTGTAGGGGAAGTAATCAGACCGGGAGCGTTGCAAGTTCGACCCAATACTTCCTTACACCAAGCTTTGTTGACTGCCGGCAGTTTCAATCAACTGCGCGCGAAAAAAGATAAAGTAGAACTGCTGCGTTTGAACCCGAACGGTACAGTTTCCCGCCGGACGATCGAAGTTGACTTCGCACAAGGTTTGAATCCAGACAACAATCCAACTCTGCGCAACAACGATGTGATTTTAGTAGCTCGATCGGGCTATGCTAGAGTAGCAGACAATATCAACAGTTTCTTGCAACCAGTGGTGGGAGTAGCAACTGGTATCAGCTCTGTTACCAATATTTTTACGGGGATTGAAACAACTATCAGAACTTTTGAGAGGCTGTTTTTGGGAGGAGATTTCGATCGGAAGATTCAACTCCAACAGCTTCGCGAACAGCGTCAAGATAGACAAGAGCAACGTGAAGACAGACAGCTAGAAAGAGAATTGCAACGTCAAGACAGAGAGCAGCAAGCTGAAGACAGAAGACTGCAATTAGAAGACAGACAGCGACAAATAAATCTGGAAAACCAGCAGCTTCAAATTCAGCAGCAGCAACTGCAACTGGAAACTCAAAATCAGGGGCAGCAGTAGCAAATTCAACCCCACTCCAACCCTCCCCTTACTAAGGGGAGGGAGTAATACCAAATCCGGGTTTACTACCCCCGTTATTGTCATTGTTCACTGCGCTCCGCAATCGCATAGATATCGAAATAACATCCACAGTTTAATTCTCATAGTAATTTTCAGAGTTTTTTTGCTAGTTGCAAAACCTGATTTAATTTACCACTGCGAAATCCCTCCAAATCCAAAGTCGCGTACACAAAACCAAACTCTTGAAATACTGCCACCAACGCAGGCAAATCAGCATTTAAAACAAACTCCTTAATCTCCTCCACCGGTAGTTCGATTCGCGCTGTATCTCCGTGCGATCGCACCCGCAAATTCTTCAATCCCAACTGTCGCAAATATCTTTCGGCGCGCCCCACTCTTTGCAACTTGAAAACCGTGATTTCTTCACCGTAAGGAAAGCGCGAACTCAGACAAGGTTGAGCCGGTTTATCCCACCAAGGCAATCCCAATTCTTTGGCTAATTGCCGCACTTCCATTTTAGTAATTCCTACTTCTGCCAAGGGCGATCGCGCGCCCCGTTCTTTTGCTGCTTGAATCCCCGGACGGTAATCTTGTAAATCGTCGGCATTAATCCCATCTACTACATAAGGATAACCTCTTTCTAAAGCTAGCGGTTTTAAAGTATCGTGCAGTTCGCTTTTGCAGAAATAGCAGCGGTTAACCGGGTTAGAAGTATAATTAGGATTTGCCATTTCCTGAGTTTCTACTTCTTCGTGGGCGATGCCAATTACTGCTGCTTGAATTCGCGCATCTTCTAAATCTTCCGGCAGTAAAGATGGGGAAACTGCCGTTACAGCTAAAGCGCGCTCTTTCAATACGTCACAGGCAATTTTTGCTACCAAAGTGCTGTCAATTCCGCCGGAGTAAGCAATCAAAGCTCGCTCCATTTGTGAAAATATCGCCTGTAATTTTTCGAGTTTTGCAATTAACATAATTTCAACTTTCGATCGACAAAGAAAGAAGGAAGAAGGAAGAAGGAAGAAGGAAGAAGGGAAGTTATGATTTTTTAAGTTTTGAGTTTTGAACTTTAGAACTGTCTTTAACTCAAAATTCAAAACTCAAAACTCCTTACCAACTGTTTACTATTTTTCTGGATCGATACCGAGGGCTGCCAATCGCGCCAATAGTTCTTGATTTCGCAGTCTTTCCTGTTCCAGCAAAGTTTGAGCTAACTCTTTATCTTGCTGTTCTCGATCGGCCCGTTGGCGTTCATCTTCAGCCCGTTGGCGTTCGTTTTCTGCCCTTTGGCGTTCATCTTCAGCCCTTCGTCGTTCATTTTCAGCTCTTTCTTCCGGCCACAAAAGCAACTCGCCTTCAGCATTCCACCAGCGCAGCCAATACCCCGTTCTACCTTCGCGAGTTCCCTGCCACACTCCTAAAAACAAATCCAATCCCGGTATTAAATAACGCCCGTTTTCATCGGGATTTTGATTTTCATAACGCCCGGATTCCAAGGCATAAACCTCAATCCTACCAGTATGCGGTCGAAAAATAACATACCGGGGAACTTCGATTACTTGTTCGTAAAAAAACCATTTTCCAATTTTTTCTGTGTGTTCGACAGAGTATTCCTCGCCGTAAGTAGCTGAGAGAAATTCCATCACGACAAAAGGTACATTTCCTTCAGTATGGGGGGTGTAACTGCGTCGGGGATAGCTATGAGGGCAAGGCTGCACGAGTCGCGCGTACATCCAATCTGGGGCTTTACAAATAGTAAGATCGTCTGCGGCAGCGCACAAAGCAAAATTAGAAACTATCAGCGCATCTTGCATGAATTCCGGGGAATCTACTAAAGACTGGCGCAAACCGTTAGCAATTAAAGGATGTTCGAGATTTTCCACGGGGTCATCTGGTAGAATGAAATCATCTGGAAGCAGGGGCCAGGTAATTTTTAGCTGGGATATCGGTTTTTGAATTGTAACAGTCATAAGCACCTCATTTTACCAATAAAAGTTTGAGTTTTAATCAAGATTCCCGAACGATAACTTTCCCTATATTTTAGCGCAATTCGTAGTGCGGACAAGTTCGTAGTGTTGACTTCAGTCCGCATCTAAAACAAGTTCGTAGTGTGGACTTCAGTCCGCATCCAAAACCGAGGACTGAAGTCCTCACTACAAACAATTATTTTGGGAAGTGCAGGATGTGGTTTTTAAAACTCACGACGGGAAAAAATGGCGATCGAAATTGACAGCAGCAGCGCGCAATACAGCAAACCGTAGCCAGCATTTGTAATCAAACCCGCCAAGTAAGGTACTTGTCCGTAAACAGCATCATTTCTCAAATTGAAGCGCGCCAAATCGGGCAAAATTAAATACAGTCCCATCATCAATTGCTCAATTCCAGGATTTTTAGTTAGCTTGCCGACAGCTACCAAATCCCGCGTTGAATGTCCCATCAAATAAACGCCAAATGTCAGTAAAGTTGCCAGCAGGGAACTGCTAAAAACTCCAAATAAAATTCCGACACCTACCAGCAAACACAATTCAAACCAGACGAATAGCGCAGCCATTAAAATACTTATCAAAGGGTAAGAAATGCGGCTCAAACTCAGAATAACTAGATAAATCGCAGTCATCGCTGCTACCAGCACGCCCAGCACCGCCGACAGTCCGAAATGCTTGCCCACAATCAATTCAGCCCGACTTATCGGCTTGGCAACTAACAGGTACACAGTCCGCTTCTCAATCTCTTTGTTGACCAGTCCTGTTGACACAAATACTGTAACAATTAGACCGAATACGCTAATAGCTGCCAAACCGACATCGAGGATAATTCTCTTTTCTGTAGTTGCCGCTAGTTCCGGTATCAATCGCACCGCAACTCCCATCAACAAAGCAAAAAAAACTACTAGGTAAAGAATGCGATCGCGAATTACTTCCCAAAATACATTAGTTGCGACTGTCAAAATTCTGTTTAAATTCATTGAAGAATTGGTAATTGGTAATTGGTAATTGGTAATTGGTAACTTGTCCGAAAAAATAACAGCAGAATCATCTCCTGCTGTAATGCGGGCAATTAGCTGCGAGTTTGTTAAACTTGAGTGTCTGCCCCAGTTCCTCCATTTGGTTTCTGGCCGGGCGCAGAACGCTTGATATTGCTGCAGGTTACAGTTGCTCGATTGCCGATATCTACCACCTCGCAAGATTTGCTAAAGGAATATACCTCAGGTCGAAAAACCAGTCCCAACCAATCCGCCTGCATATCTAACTGATAGCGCGCGTCTCCTTGGACGACAGTAGTTTCGACATTCCAGCTATCATCTTCTGGGACTCTATTAATTCTTTTTAAGGCTTCGTTCCGCAGAAAAAACCGCTGGTTGTCGATATCTATGAGCATTTGCTCTACCTGCGGCCACGGCTTGGTGCGGGCTTCATTTTTTAAGTATCTCTCCATTTCGTTGAGAATTACAACGCCCCTCGATCGATTAATAGTTGGTCTTTGAAAAGTGACAACAAAATCGCTGCGTCTCAAATCTTCAGATAAAACACTCGGGTACTGTTGCAGCCAACCTTGAACTAAAAAATGAAAAGCGAACCAACAAGAAAACAGCAGGTGAATTAAGGTAATCATCACGAATTGAGGGCGCACCAACGACCTAACTCTTTCCCATTTTGATTCGCTCTGCCAAACCGCTATGGTAGCAAGAATTATCACTGCGATAATCGGACCGGATATCCACGCTATTTCCTTCCTGTCTGCCGGCAATCTTACTAACAACCACAATCCGATTAAGATACTTGACACCCAGGGACTCAGAGCTACTCCTTTAATCACAAAAGGTTTCTGGCTGGTCAGCAAACCCATTGAAAGTGTAAAGAACAACCAGCTCATGTCGAGAATGAACGTTCTTGTAGGCCAGTCAGTGATGGCAGCCACCGACAGCAAAGCTAAAAAGATGCTGAGCAGTAAAGGAGTCTTCCAGTGGACAACTTTAGGCGGCAGCATCGCCTTTTGGAGTTTTTTATTGCTTTCCCAAAGGTTGTTTGTCAGCTTAGTCAGTTGCTGCGTGATATCCACAAATTGCTTCATCATAGGTTTCAATTAACGCTTTGCAGAAACAACACGATTAAAATAACGGCATTGCTAACAGTGTGGGCAATTAAAACAGCACCAAACTGAGTAGTTACTTGAAAGGTTTTTTTGACGGGACGGCGGGTGAGGGAGGGCGGTCCGACGAACTGAGGTTTGGCTGTTTTTTTAGTGCCTGCTGCCACATTTTCTAGCATTTCTAATCCCTGCCATTTGGCGAGAAAAGTCACTGCTAATATTAAAAGTGCTATCAGAGTTAGTAGACCGTAAGTATCTTGACCTCCTCCCAGTATCATGTAATCGATCAGTCGTTCCCGCATATCTTTTGAAAGAACGCTTTCCATGCCGAAGAACACCAACCACCCCACGAAAGTGCAAGCTAGGTTGAGGATAGCTGTATATTCAACGCTGATTCTGGGGCCGAGTTTAAGTAGCTTTTGCAAAAACCACGATTCGATCGCGATCGCCAAAAACAAAATCAAAACTTGAGCCAAGATTGTCCGAAACGGAAAAACACTCGCAATCATAGGATTAAGGTATAACCGATTCTGTTTGAGAAAAACATTTGACAGTTGCGCTGCGGGGCGCGATGTGGCAAACCTAGGTTCTAATTGTACATCACGGCTGATTATGGTAAGAAATGGCATTGGTATTCGGACAGCCTCTGTTCGCTCGGAACGGGCGATCGGTCAAATTCACGTCTACGATGGTGCTAGTAAGGGCAAGTCTCAAGCTGCTTTGGGAGTCGTGTTGCGCTCGATCGGACTTGGGATCGATTCGGCCTCGCCCACGCGAGTTTTGCTGTTGCGCTTCCTCAAAGGACCCGGCCGCGCCTACGATGAAGATGGGGCGATCGAAGCTTTGCAGCGGGCTTTTCCCCACTTGATCGACCAAGTGCGCACCGGCAGAGCGGAATATTTCAGTTCGGAAGAAATTACTCGGTTCGATCGCGCCGAAGCTCAGCGCGGCTGGGATGTAGCCAAAGGGGCGATTGCCTCAGATCTTTATTCTGTAGTGGTGCTCGACGAACTGAATCCGGTTTTAGACTTGGGCTTGCTACCAGTGGAAGAAGTAGTTCGCACCCTCAAAAACAAACCCGAATACTTAGAAGTTATCGCCACCGGGCGGGCGGCCCCCCAAGCTTTGCTCGACATCGCTGACTTGCATTCGGAAATGAAGCCCCACTACCACCCCGCAGCGGCCGAACACAACATTTCAGGTATTGAAATATACACGGGTGCTGGCAAAGGGAAATCTACCAGTGCTTTGGGCAAAGCTTTGCAAGCGATCGGTCGGGGTATCAGTTTAGACCAATCTCACCGCGTACTGATAGTGCAGTGGCTCAAAGGCGGCAGCGGCTACACGGAAGATGCAGCGATCGCAGCTTTGCGCCAAAGCTACCCGCAGTTAGTAGACCACCAGCGGTGCGGCCGGGATGCCATAGTTTGGCGCGGACAACAGCAAGAATTAGATTGCATCGAAGCAGAGCGAGGCTGGGAAATCGCCAAAGCAGCGATCGCCAGCGGCTGGTACAAAACAATTATTCTTGACGAGCTCAACCCCACAGTAGACTTAGAACTGCTGCCAGTCGAACCAATAGTAGAAGCCCTGCTGCGCAAACCCCGCGATACAGAAATTATTATTACCGGGCGCTGCCACAAACCCCACGCTTACTTTGACCTGGCCAGCGTACACTCCGAAGTATACTGTCACAAACACTACGGCGATCGAGGCGTAGAACTCAAGCGCGGTGTAGACTTTTAAAGTCTGAACAGATTGGGGTTACTCGTTTTACTCGTTCCCAGGCTGTGCCTTACTCGTTCCCAGGCTGTGCCTTACTCGTTCCCAGGCTGTGCCTGGGAATGCAGATCTGCGAGGCTGTGCCTCGCCAGATCGCTGGAGTTCGCGAGGCACAGCCTCGGGACATGGGTTCCCAGGCTCCAGCCTGGGAACCAGTTAATCCCCTATGCCCAATCCCAAATCTCAAATCCCAAATCCCAAATCCCAAATCCCAAATAGATCGGGGATCGATCGCCAACCCGTAACGGAACATAAAGAATATTGAGCGCGTCTTGAACAACGCGAACACCTGTAAAGTAACAGAAAAACGTAAAAGGGTGAAGACGTTGACAACTAAAGCTTACACACAAAAAATTTGCCATCTAGAAAGTCTAGACAGGCTGTACGCAAGTAGACTAGACTTGCGGCGGGCAAACAGGTTAAACTACAGCGGAATCCAAACATTCGGTGTTCTAGGCAGTGTCTGTAGTCGCAACGGCGATGACCAACAAGTAGAGGAGTGAAGCTGTAATGACAACACTAGATGACAATCCTAATCAACTCGATCTAAACCTTCCGGGACTTGGCCCGGATACGATCTTTGCCGGAGCTGGGGCTGACTTCGTAAGAACTTCCACCCTGGGCGGCAGCTTAATATTTGGGCAAGGTGATAACGATACTCTCCTTTCCGTCGGCCCGAACGATAGCCTGTACGGCGGCGCAGATGAAGACTCCATCAGAGGTCAGCGGTCTCCAGCCTGGTTGGCCGGCGACGCAGGTAGCGACACGATAGTAGCCGAAGCTCGGGCTACGCTGCTCGGCGGTGAAGGAGAAGACTTCCTTCAAGGTACTGTCGAATCCAACCTCATTTTTGGCAATCAGGACAACGATACGATTCTGGGTGGAGCTCAGAGAAGGGACTCCCTCTACGGTGGCAAAGGCAATGACTCGATCGGCTTCTTCATCGCGGGTGGTGGCAACAACCTCGGGCTTCCCTTATTCGGCACCGGCTTCGCTGGTAATGAAGGCAGCAACTTCTTGCGGGGCGACTTGGGCGACGACTTGGTTGCAGGCATCAATCAAAGGGACTCTCTCTACGGCGGTAGAGGCAATGACTCGCTGCGGACTGTGGGCAGCAACAGCTACGTATCCGGCGACCTTGATAACGATACCTTATGGGCTGTCAACTCTACTTCGGCAAATGTATTTGGTGCCGGTGTAATTGTTGCTGGCTTGGAAAGAATCACCTTGCTCGGCGGTGCGGGCAATGACTCTCTCTACGGCGCGATCGGCGAGTTCGGCAACGGTAGAAACTTCTACGACGGCGGCGAAGGCAACGACACGATCTTTGCTTTTGCTTCCCAGGATACTGCGCGAGGAGGCGACGGCAACGACTTAATCCAATCGCGGACTACAGACGTACTGTCGAGCGTGGGCGCTCGCAGCTCGTTCCCAGGCTATGCCGGTCGGAACTTGCTTGACGGCGGGGCCGGCGACGATACAATTACCGCGGCTTTTTCGAGCGATACGATGATCGGCGGTGAAGGCAACGACAGCTTGAGCGGCGTCTTTACTTCTGCTTCTGGTGCAGAAGGCAACGATACGATCGATGCTTCTGCTGCCGGTACAAATGCTGCTTTCATTACTCTCGATGGCGGCTTGGGCAACGATTTCTTGGTTGGGAATACTACTACCGGTGTCAACAACAACTTTACTGTCACCAACTTCTTCAATGGTGGTGAAGGAGATGACAGGATCTTTTTAAGCAGCCTGCGCGATCGCATAATTGGCAACACAGCAGGCAACGATACGATATCCTACGCTACTACAGCTACTTTCACCGGTACAAACGTCAGCGTAATTACTGATACTTTAGGCAGCAACTTCATCACTGGCGGCCGGGGTACTGATGTCATCACGACCGGTGCGGGCGACGACATCCTGTTCGGCGGTGTCACCACTGGTACGGCCACAGGATTTATTGACGGAAACGATACCCTGGATGCCGGTGGCGGTAACGACACCCTGCTGGGCGACTTTGGCAATGATAATTTGATTGGAGGAGATGGCAACGACTCCCTCGGCGGCGGACCGGGCGCAGATACCCTGATTGGTGGCAGCGGCAACGACAACTTCTACTATGCTAACTTCGGTGAGGGCGTGACTCTTGGTGGCGGAGCAGGCTTCTTGCCACTGGGCAGCAACCCCGACCAAATCGGAGATTTCACTCCCGGTCAAGACAAGTTGGTCTTGCGGCGCGACGGTTTCCCCGGCATCACAGGAAACAATAGCCCTGCTTTTGAGTCGTTCTTGCTAATTAATTCGCAATACAATGGCGGTGTGAATCCTGTAGGGGCATCGACCACGCAACCGTTCATCTTCTATCAAATTAATGATGGTCGCTTGGGATTTGACCCAGACGGTTCTGCTGGTCCTAACCCTGGCGTGACGCTGGCTATTCTGAACAACAGACCGACTTTGACTGCTTCTGATATTACCCTCATTTAATTGAGGTTGGCATGAGGTAGCAGGGGTTTTAGAACAGCCCCGCCCATCAATACTCAAAATTTATTTGCTTTGTTTTTGGCTGGGGATATCAATCTCCAGTTTTTTTATTGCTAGGTTTGTAGTGAGGACTTCAGTCCTCAAATCGGGACTAAATTCCTCACTACAAACCAGTTTTATATATTAGGTTTGTAGTGAGGAGTTCCGTCCTCAAATTGGGGCTAAATTCCTTACTAAAAACCAGTTTTATATAAAAAATCCAGCAAACGATAGGTTTGCTGGATTGAGTAGGCAGGAAACTTTTAAAAAATTATTTAACATGCAGGTCGATCGCGCTTATTCTATTCCAACTTAGCAATTGCAACTTAATTCTATAGGTAACTAGCATATAAAATTAAAGTTGAGTCTGAATCCTCCTTTAGATAGATTTCTCAATCTACTCCTATGTTTGGGGAAGATTGGGGATTTCGACAAGTTTATTGCGGGAGGACAAACCGGATTTAATCGCGATCGAAGATTTGGGCAAATTAAACTGTTTGGCCAACAGCAAGATTAATTCTTGATTGGCTTTGCCATCAACCGGGGGCGATTTGAGATGCACTATCAGGCTGCCGTCAGGCTGTTCTTGAATGCTTTGCTGTTTGGAATTCGGTTTAACTTTGACACTTAAAATTGTCATGCTGCAACTTTCGCTGAATGTTCGATTTTCGTTCCCAAAACTTTGAGAAATTCTGCCAGCCAGTTAGGATGTGCCGGCCACGCGGGGGCGGTAACTAAGTTGCCGTCAACCACAGCTTCGGTAACGGAAACATCCGTATATTTGCCACCAGCCCGGAGTACGTCGGGGCTGCAAGCGGGGTAAGCAGTGCAGCGTTTGCCCTCAAGGACGCCTGCCGCGATTAAAACTTGCAAGCCGTGGCAAATTGAGGCAATTGGCATTTTGTTGTTGGCAAAGTAACGGACAATTTGCACTACTTTTTCGTTGAGGCGGATGTATTCGGGCGCGCGGCCGCCGGGTACAATTAAAGCGTCGTATTGGGTAACATCTATTTCGTCAAACGTAGCGTTTAAAGTGAAATTGTGACCGGGTTTTTCGCTGTAAGTTTGGTCGCCTTCAAAGTCGTGAATTGCGGTGCGAACTGTTTCACCGGCTGCTTTGTCGGGGCAAACTGCGTGGACGGCGTGACCGACCATTTGCAGTGCTTGAAACGGAACCATTACTTCGTAGTCTTCTACAAAGTCGCCGACTAGCATTAAGATTTTTTTAGCTGTCATGTTCGTTTTAGGGGTTATTACAAGGTATTGAAAAATAGCGTTGGGACTATATTAGCACTCGATCGACTGAAATTGATGCAACCTAGATAAACAGTTTTGGAGACATCAATACCAAAGAAACCGGGTTTTTCATGGATATTAAAGGCTGCGACGCATATTTTTGCAAAAAAACCCGGTTTCTGCCTGCAGAACTTATAAAATCAGGTTCGATCGCCAGCCAAAATGTAGTATAATAGTACAAACAAATAGCGAGGTTGACTATGCAGTTAGAAGATTACTTCGAGTTTCTACGTCCCGATGATATTCGGGTTAAAGGCACGAGGGTAGGAATCGAAACGATTCTTTACGATTTCATCTACAAAAAGCGGACTCCAGAGGAAATTGCGCAATCTTACAGAACGCTAAATTTAGAACAAGTGTATGCGACAATTCTGTACTATCTGCACAATCGAGAAGCAGTTACAGCTTACATAAATGATTGGCTGGCATGGAGCGAGAAAATGTTGGAAGAACAGCGACGCAATCCCCCGCCCGTTGTTGCTAAATTGATGAAGTTTAAAGCAGAAAGAGAAGCAATGAAAATAGCTAATGAGTCTCAAATTCCTCTCGGATGAAAATGTCGATCCTGTTTATCAAACCCAATATCTCCTGCGGAATCCCAACTTGGTGATGCGGGCAGTAGGAGAAAATGACCTTCCCCCTAAAGGGACTAAAGATCCAGAGATTCTTTGCTGGTGTGAGGAAAATGGGTTTATTTTGGTGACAAATAACCGCAAATCTATGCCCGTACATTTAGCAGACCACTTAGCTGTTGGTCGTCACGTACCAGGAATTTTAATTTTAAATGCAAATTTGAGTATCGGTCAGACAATTGATGAATTAACTTTAATTGCGGTGGCATCTTTTGATGAGGAATATCAAGACCAAATTGTTCATCTGCCACTGCCTTAATCAAGTGAAATTTCAGCCGAAGAACGCGGTTTCTGGAAATAACAAAATTAGGCAGGCTTTGCGGCCTGCCCTGCCAGCGATTATGGAAATTAGAAACCGTTGCGTCCCCAAACAACCATTGAAATTGAGAAAGTGAACAGCACTAGCAGCGAAACCCAACCCAGCGACAAAATATCCATAGTTATTTGTTGAACCAACTCTACAAAAAGACTTCAAACTTTATGATATGTTAATTTGAACCTTTTTTGGTATGGGGTGGCGTGAACGATCGAGCGAATTTTAGTCCGGCAGAAAGGATGGCATCTTTGAAGGCTGGAATTGTGGCGGGTTTGTCGGCGCTGCTGGCTTTTGGAGCGATTGCCACCGTTAATACTTGGATTTTAGCACCGCAGTTGGATGCTCTGGCGAGTTTGCGGGTGGGGGCGATCGACCTTAATTTTGCTTTGCGTGGAGCGATGGCGCTGCTGGCAGGATTTTTGTTTGGGGTGACTTACCGTTATGCCATCCGCGGCGATACCAATCCGCAACTCAAATCCGGGGTGGTGTGGGCTTTTGGATTGGTGCGGGTTTGCGGGGAGTTGGATGCTGGATTGTTTTTTGAGGGGTGGCAAATTCCGGCACCGGAAGTGTTATTGCCGTTTGCCGCGCGCGGTGTCGAGAGTGTGGTATTGTTTGCGATCGCGGGTTTAGTTTTGGATCGGACAATAGAACGATTTGAGATTTGAGATTGAAGATTGAAGATTGACCGATTTTCGATTTCAGATTGAGCTCGTGTTCGGTAAATTAACCGCAATCTTGTAGGGGCGGGTTCGCCAACAATCTGTAGTTCTACTCGACGATCGAAATAAACCCGCCGCCACATCACTGGGGGCTGGTTTATATCATTTGTCAATGGCTAACAAATCTTGCAATCGACCCACCCTTAAAATTTAAACACCTCAAATTTTGGAGTACCGTAAACCATTTGCTTGTCTACTGCCGAAAAAACTTTATTATTAGCAGCATCAGAAACCAAACACTTGCAAACTAACTGCGCTACATCAGCCCGATGAATGGTTCCCGCAACCCGACTGTCTTCTGTTAAAATACCGTTCCCCGTTGCAGGTTCTGATTTCAGCCCTCCCGGACGAATGATAATATAAATTAGCCCGCTGGCTATCAGGTGGTTTTCTGCTTTTTCCTTTTCTACCAATACAGCACCCAAAGTTTCTAAAGCTTGCGGCGGTAAAGCGGCGACACTATTGCCGCTGCCGATCGAAGAAACTAAAATAAATTTATGTACTCCTGCTTTGAGGGCTGCATCAATCAAGTTTTTATTGCCCAGATAATCCGCTCTTTCTCCATCTTGCGGCAAGCCGCCAATCGTGCTGATAACGGCATGAATTGGCTCGCCTGCCGTCATTGCCGCTGCCATTGCTGCTGCGTCTAAAGCATCGCCTGTAGCGATTTTGATGCCCATTGCTTCTAATTCAACAGCGGTTTTTTCCGATCGCAAAAGTGCTGTTACTGGTATTTTTTGTTCTACCAAGCACTTAGCTATTTCTCTGCCGACGCCTCGGCTTGCTCCTGCTAAAAAGATGTGGGATTTTTCTGTCATGTCGATCGTGTTTGGATTGGTTTACCAAGCGGATTTATCTAATTTTGATGATTATACAGCAATTTTGTTTGTTGGCGCTGGATTGAGGCAGAAGTTGCGCGGCTACTCGATATGTAGGGTGCGCAGTACGCACCTTACCGCTTGGACAACTGGATTTATTTTTAACGAACCGCGAAGGCGCAAAGAGCGCGAAGGAAGAAAAGAGAAGGGTTGGCTAGCATCTCATTATTTTAGGGTTTTCTGGCTGCGATTACCAGCCAATTTTGAGCTGTTTTTGGCAATCCGGGCGGGCGGTAGTAGTGGTGAATAATTGCAAATCCCGCTTGTTCCACGCAGGGAGCTAAGGTTTCGTATTCCCAACCTGTAGTGTAGCGTTTTCCGGTCGATCGTTCGTCGTAGCCTTCCCAATTTCCCCTACACATTGACATGACAATCGCACCGTTTGCAACCAGCGTTTGGTGCAAATCTGTCAGCACTTTTACCATTTCCTCTCTGGGAACGTGAATCAGGGAAGCGTTGGCAAAAATACCGTCAAATTCTGCTTTTGGCAAAGCTAAATTGAGAAAAGATTGCTGCCAAACTTCGCACCCCGATAGCTCTTTTGCGGTTTTTACAAACGCCGGAGTCGCATCTAAGCCTACAGCGGTATGTCCTTGACTTTTAAAGGCGACTAAATCCCTTCCCGGCCCGCACCCTATATCGAGAATGTTACCGGGGTTGCGGGGCATGATAGCGGTGAGTGCGTCGCGATTTTGCGATACATCGTGATTCCAAGTTCCGGCTCGGAAAGATTCGGCGGTTAGCTGGTATTCGGCGATCGTAATTTCTTCGCGCTTGTCCACAAGTCCCCCAGACAATTTTAGATTTTAGATTTTAAATTTTAGATTGAAAGGATGCTTTTGGTCAAGTTTTATGCCTGTTAGGAAATAAATAATCATCTGTCCTTCGCTCTCGATCTCGATCGGACTGCTTTGAGATTTTAGTCTTGAGATTTTCGATTTAAGGGATGCTTTCGATCGACTGTTCTACCTGTAAGAAAATAAACAACCATTTGTCCTTTGCCTTTAACCTCAATCGTACCGCGTTTTTCAAATAAATATCGATCGTGCAGCAATTTATAAGTTGAGTCGCTCACTTGAATTTTACCGGGTATGCCTTGGGATTCCATGCGGCTGGCAGTGTTGACAGCATCTCCCCACAAATCGTAAATAAACTTTTTAGTCCCGATGACGCCTGCTACGACAGGGCCGCTATTAATCCCGATGCGGATGTTCAATGGTGTACCGCTTTCGTCGCTAAATTTTGCAATTGCTTCCTGCATTTCGAGGGCCATTTCAGCAACCGATTCTGCATGATCGGTACAGGGCATCGGCAAGCCACCAGCTACCATATAATTATCGCCGATCGTCTTAATTTTTTCCAAGCCGTAGCGATCGCTGAGTCGATCGAATTCAGAAAATATCTCGTTCAGCATTTTGACTAATATTTCTGGTGAAGTACGGGAAGATATTTCGGTGAAGCCGACAATATCGGCAAACAAAATCGTTACCTCAGCAAATCCGTCGGCAATATTGCTGTTGCCTTGTTTGAGTCGATCGGCAATCATCTGCGGCAGAATATTTAACAATAGCTTTTCCGACTTTTCCTGCTCTTCTCGCAAAAATTCTTCTGCTTTCTTGCGCTGCAAAATTTCATCGTAAACCCGACAAAACATTTGATTGAAGGCAACCATCACATCTCCCAACTCGTCCTTGCCTTTGGCAGAAAAAGAGTAAAAATCAGGTTTGTCCTTATCTTTGCTCAAAGCTTCTCCTGCTGCTATCAAATCGTCGCGCAGTCTCAGGATCGGCGCAATGACTGTTGCCCCCAAAACTAGCATGGTTACTAAACAAACAAAAGCAGATATAATGGCAACTAAACCAGCAATTCTCCAAGTAAAAGCGTGCAGTTCCCGCGTGACTGACGAGGCATCGTGGCGCACGATTAATACGTAGTTCCCTCCAAGGTAGCGGTTTGTCCAAGCTACATCGTAGTGGCTGCCATCTAAACTTCGTTTGCGGAAAATATGCGCATCTTTTACTATTTGCAAATTGAGTTCGGGTGTTTCTCCAAATGTATGCTTTAACTCACCGTCAGATTTGTAGATAGATAATCCTAAAACTACTGGAGAATTTTCAACAGCCTTTTGAATTCTTGTTTGGAATAAATTGCGATCGGACATATCTTGTTTGAGCAAAAACACGAGAGAATCCACAGTCGCGCCAGACACCTTTTCGAGTTGCGTTAAAAGTTCTTTTTCGTAGCGAAAATAAGAAGGAACTAGAATAATTCCCTCAATAACAAGTATACTCCCAAATACCCACAAGGCTATTTGTCGGGACAAGCGAGCTTTTAAAAAGCTCAAAAATGCCAAACTCCGCAGTTTCATAGACGCAGTTTCATAGTATATAATATTATACAGGGAAGAGGGCAGAGTGGGAGAGTCGGAGAGTGGGAAAGTGGAGAGGGGGGGGGAGGGGGAGAGTCGGAGAGTGGGAGAGGGAGAATTTTTACTCCTTACTTGTTCCTTCTTCTAATGACTAATGACTAATGACAAATAACTGCTATCAACCATCGACTCTCAACTCTCAACTCTTGACTGACTAATGACTGATAGCTAATGACTGCCAGTTGCTGGTTAATCTGCCCGCAAGCAGATAAGTATTCATATCGCCTTTGCCTTTTACGTGAATGAATCCCCGGTCTTCAAACAGATACTTATTTCGTAAAAGATTGTAAGTCGATTGGGTGACTTGAATCGTACCGGGAAGCCCGTGAGATTCCATGCGGGAAGCTGTATTTACGGCATCGCCCCAGAGATCGTAAATGAACTTTTTAGTGCCTATTACACCCGCAATTGCCGGGCCGGTATTGATGCCGATGCGAATATTAATTACCGCATTGTGTCTGGCATTAAATTTAACTAATTCCTCCTTCATATCTAAAGCCATTTCTGCAATATTTTCGGCATGATTGTCACAAGGATTTGGCAAGCCTCCAACTACCATATAAGCATCACCGATCGTCTTGATTTTTTCCAAACCGTGCTTTTCAGTTAAATCGTCAAATGCTGAAAAAATTTCATTTAGCAATTCTACCAATTCTTCGGGCGATATTTGCGATGAAAGCACCGTAAAACCGACGATATCAGCAAACAAAATCGTGACTTCGGCGAAGGCTTCAGCAATACTGCTGTGACCTTCTTTTAACTTAGCTGCGATCGATTCCGGCAAAATATTTAACAGCAGTCGATCGCTCTTTTCCTGTTCTTTCACCAATTCTATATTAGCCTCTTGCAATTGTGCCGTGCGTTCCATGACTCTGTGTTCTAGTTCTCTAGCATTTTGGCGCAATCGACCGATGGCTAAAGTCAATCCCGAAACTGCCAAAACCGAAAGTCCGACTAACAATAAAAATAAGTCTCGCAGCCCGTTGCGAGTTTTTTGATTGACGGTATCTAAAGGCTGAGTAATCTCCAGTATTCCCCGCACATCTCCCTCTTTCCAATCTGTTTTAGGACTCTCGGGGTGAGTGTTGTGACACTTGACGCAGCTAGCAGTTAAAACATCAGCTTGCGCGTATCGAAATACTGGTTTGCCGCGAAACGTATCCTTGCGAAAAAATTCTTCTGTGGGGTTTTTTGTCAAATAAGCAAGTGCCTCCCGTTCAAAATCATCTCTCGCGCCTCCTTCCGCTTTCCGCCAAGGAAAAGGAAAGTCGCTGTACAGCCTGACTGACACATCTGGATTGAGATTGCTGATGTGATTTCCCAAATCGATTAAGAAGGCTGCCGGTACGGGAACTGTTACTTTTGTTGGCTTGTAATCGTGGGTGAAGTTAATCGCATTAACCTTGGTTAAAGGCTTGACAACCTCGGTACTGTAAAGGGTGCGGGCTTCTTTAATTGTTTGCGCGTAAAGTGTAGCATTCTGGAGTGCTTGCGATTTAATTATGGTGGAAGAAAGACGATACATACTTGCCATCGTTATTCCTACACCAACACAAAATAAAATCGTCAAAACCAGAATAATTTGCTTGTAAATTATTTTGCTGAGGGTGGATCGGCTGCGAGAAAGTAATTGGCGCATGGTATCCTCAAGTGTGAGGGTTAATCTTTAAGTGAATATACGCATCTCTAAGATAGCACCGCTTTTTCTAGCAGGTTTGCTGGTGTCAGCCAAGACAGCAGGCTGCAAACGCTGGTTAAGTAGTCAAGACTTACGTATAAATACTGGAGAAACCGGATGTTTCATCTGTATTAAAGGCTTCGACGCAGTATGTTTGCAAAAAGGTCCGGTTTTTGACCTCCAGCGCGCAAGTTATATTAGTATTTACAGGGCACGATCGCATTCTCCGTAAAAATACGCATAATTTAATCGAGATTTGCCCCGCAAGTCTGAAATGCCATCGGATGTGGGATTGTTTGCTGCAAACGTCCAAACAACTCAAAACTCAAAACTCAAAACTCAAAACTCAAAACTCAAAACTCCCGAATTAAAACGCCTGCCAAGCGCTACCTTGATATCCGAAATTAAAGATTTCGGAATGCAGTATTTCTGCTAATATCTCTAAGGAGTCCACCAATCTCGGACCGGGACGGTTAAAGTAAGAATTGCCGTCAGTAACGTAAACTTTTCCGGTTTTTACAGCGCGCAAATCTTGCCATTCTGCATATTTAGCCACCTGGATTGCTTCGCTGCGAGTGCGGTTTAAATCGAAGCCGCAAGGCATGAAAATAATTGCATCGGGATTAGCTGCTGCTAGAGATTCCCATTTCAACCAAGGAGAATGTTTGCCTGCCATCCCAAACAGCGAATTGCCTCCCGCCATTGCGACTAATTCGGGAATCCAATTTCCCGCAGCCATCAAAGGTTCAATCCACTCGATGCAGGCTACCTCGGGAACTCTTCCAGCAGTCAAGGGGGCTAATGTTTGGATTTTAGCAGTGATAGTATCAACGCGGGTTTTTAAAAGTTCGATCGCCCTTGTTCCATCTACTCCTAAAGCCCCTGCAACTCGTGCGATATCCGTCCAGATTTCTGCTAGTGAATTCGGCTGCAAAGAAATTATTTCTGGTTTGCTGTTTACTAGCATGCTAACAGCTTGTTCGACATCTGCTAAAGAACAAGCGCAAACATCGCATTGAGCTTGAGTAATGATGTGAGTCGGCTGCAATTTCTCCACAGTATCTATTTCTACTTTATATACGCTGAGGGCATTTTGCAACAATTCAGTTACCCGATTGTGAATTTCGCCGCTAGTACCTTCGGGATTGAATTTAGGTTGAGTGCAAACAGGCAATTTTTGGACTTCTGCGGGATAGTCGCATTCGTGCGATCGACCGACAAGCACATCAGTTAATCCCAAACTTGCTACAATTTCGGTGGCGCTGGGAATGAGCGAAACAATTCTGAGTTGATTCATAATTAAATCTTGGTTTTTGTCGTAAAGTTTTACCCCCACGAGCTCATAAATAACCTCTACAACTTGTTGAGATTTGCTAGATGACTTTTTTAAGCTTGTTAAATTTCCAACTTTTTCAGAAATTGCAAATCTTGCCATGCTTGAATGAGATTACCCTGCATCAAACTAGCCGCGCCGTTTAAAACTCTAATTTCCGGCAAATTTGGATTGAGTTCGATCGCGGGTTTTAAAGCAATTTTAGCTGCTTTGGGATGCCAAGCGTACAAGTGTACGAAAGCCAGATAAGCGTAAGCGTAAGGGTTCCCAGAATCGAGCTGGGTGACTTTTTCTAAAGCGGCGATCGACCCTGCGACTTTCTGTTGCAATACCCGAGAAAATGCTAAAGCATAAGCCCATTCTACATTGTTTGGTTCCCGTTGCAACCGATATTCTAACGCTTGTTCTGCCTGAGCGGTATAATCTTGATTTGGATCGTACTGATTGATGCGTCCGATTTGCTCGAATAGAGGTTCTAAACCAGTCAATCCTTGAGGTAAATTAGCCGCCATTGTCCTCAATTGAGTCACCAAATCCAACTCAGGTATATTAGTATTATTCTCGTTATAACTCTCTGTGCGCTCCTCGTTCCCAGGCTCTGCCTGAGAATGCAGATCCCGAGGCTCTGCCTCGATTTTAGCACTCACATTACTCTCCTTACTCTCGTTCCCAGGCAGAGCCTGGGAACGCATATCTAGAGGCAGAGCCTCTATTTTAACACTCACGGCAGGTACATTAATCGGATAAGTTTCACCTGTTTGGCGATTGAGATAAGTAGCTTTCAAACTGTAATTTCCCGGAACAATATTAGCAGGGACTAACATCGCAGTGCGATCGACAACTTGAAACCCTACAGCAAATTTATCCGCGTGCAAAATCCCCGGATGCAAAGTAGCAGAACCGATCGCGCGATCGTGTAAAATTCTCAAAGTTTTTCCCGGCGAAACATTGCTAGTTTGCTGGTGTTTCCAAGTTACCAATACTAAGCCGGACTGCAACTGCTGCCAAGGTCCAGACCAAGTATAAGTAACGGGTAACGTCTCTCCGGGAACGGCTTGTTGGGGAACAATAAGTTGCTCTAATTTTACGCGCGATCGGGCTTCATGCAACGGTTCGACTTCAACAGGCTGCAACCGCTTGCGATAGAGTTGCAAATTAGTGTTGTCCGGCAAAATCCAAGTTTTTTGCAATTGAAAGCGATCGCCTGTTTCGATCGTTTTTACTGTTGCAGCTTGAGCATCTTTAATGTTGTCGCGAATCGAACCTTGCGCGCCAGTTTTCGTGACAAACCAAGAGAGCGATCGCACATCTTGCGGCACTTCTTTTAAATTAGTTCCCACCTGCCGCCCGTAAACTTGAGAATTCGCCAAAGCACCGTAATAATTTAGATTGTGTTGGTTAATTTCCGGCGTTGAAGGCAACACGCCTAAAGTAGATTGCAAGTAAGGTTGCGTGTCAATAATTTCTGCAATTACCTCTCGATGCGGCCACTCTTTTCCCAAGTAAGGATAGCTCGAATTTCCGGGACTGACAACTTGCACCAAGCTGTGTCCCAAAGCACCTCCGATCGGCCACATATGGAACAGCATTGCAGCAATTGCCGCGCCAATAGTTCCCCAGCGAATTTGTCGCCCCCACCTAGCAGGCCACAGTGTCAAACAGTAAGCCAAGAAAATAGCTAAAACTGGCAAATAAGGCAAAACATAGCGATCGTCTTTGTTGATATTTAGGGAATTAATTAAATAAGCTCCCAGCCAAAAAACTGCCAGCCAGCCCAGCGATTTAAAGGGATAATCTGCCAGTTTTATTTTAGCAAAAATCGTGGATTTTTCTGAGTTTTGCCAACGTAGAATTACATAGAGTAACGCCCCTGTTATAGGTACGAGCAAAAGCGGCCAAGAGACCTGCTCTGGTAAGAGATTCCAGTAGTAAATCCAAGCATCGATCGAACTTAGTGGCGGATCTCCTTCGGCAAGGGCAGAATCTACAGTAGCGCGTTTGCCGCCAGTTAAAATTAACAGCCAATTAGTTTTTGCCCACGGACTAAATACAGCTACCGATAGCAATAAAGCACCAACTAATTGAGCTAATCTTCCCCAAGCTTTTCGCTGCACAGTACCGACAGTTATCCAGGCGATCGGCGTAAAGAGAAATAATACAGTAGTATGTTTGACTAAAATTGATAAACCGAGAGAAATCCCAAAGGCAATAGCCCAAAAAAAAGATGAGGGGGAGAGGGAGTTTTGAGTTTTGAGTTTTGAGTTTTGAGTTTTGAGTTGAAAGAGAGTTTTGGGAGTTTTGAGTTTTGAGTTTTGAGTTTTGAGTTGTTCGGGAGTACAGTCTGCTACATCCAGTATATTGCCAGCAACCAAACCCTCATCCGCTACATCCTTATTCCCTCTTTCTTCTTCCCTCTTCTTAAAATTGGCTATCCCTAGTACATTGTCCGCAGCCAAACTTCCATCTGTTGTATCCGCTGCAAAATCCGATGTTCCTCTTCCTTCTTCCCTCTTCCTTCTTCCTTCTTCCTTCTTCCACATTGTCAAGCAAAAGAAAGTCAAAGTAATAGCAGCAGTTAGCGGGTAGTCGAGCAAAAATTGCAAGCGAAAGCGATAAAGTCCCGGCAACAAAACACAAATTGCAGCAGCCCACAAACCCACTTGTCGGTTAAACAATTGGACGCCCAAACCGTAAACTGAAGCGAGCAGAATTGCACTAAATAATAAATGAACCAGAGTAGCTCGATCGCCCCCAGTGCCGAAAAAATGCAAAAATGGCACTGTCGTAATGAAAATCAAGGGCGGAATTTTCGTCGAAAGCAGCCAAAAGTTCGTCCACCACTCCCCGGAAAACCACTGAGGATGCTGGAGTACCTCGAAGTAATTCAGCACCCCATTCAGGTATTCTGCCTGATCCCAGGCGGGGACGGATCGATCGAAGGCAAACCAAGTGCGATCGCTAATTGCCCCCAGCAGCCAAATTGCGCCCAAGACAAGCAGACTCTTGCCCTTGCTGTCCCGATTTCGGTCACCCATTGCGATTTTTGGAATGTAGGTTGCAGCTTTTAGCTTACAGGTGCGGGGTTGCGGGCGATCGAAAAATTAGTTTGAAAAAGTGCTTGCCAAATTCGGGATGTGTTTGCTACGATAGTCAAGCGCAAAAAAAACAAGCCGGGATAGCTCAGTTGGTAGAGCAGAGGACTGAAAATCCTCGTGTCACGAGTTCAAGTCTCGTTCCTGGCATCGCAAAACCCTCACACGCTGAGGGTTTTGGCGTTTTTGGGGGAATGGTGTAAAAGGGTGTAAAAAGCTTTTTGACCTGTATAATAAAAAGCTCAGCAACTTAACGGCAAATAACTGCATCAGACATACGTTAGTTACAATCCTCAAAAAAAGGTTTACGATCGCCATGCAGTCAATTATCGAACTCGACTTATTTTTTATGCAGCAGGGCAAGGTATATCAAACTTTGACTAATTTATTAGACAATCCATACAGTGGCGGTTCTTGTTTAACTAACTTAATAAAAATGAAATCTTCACCACTTGTCAAAATTCCAAAAGTAGTTTTGTCGCGATCGGGATTGCCTAGCATATATGCCAAAGCTTGAGTAATTCCCAAACCGAGTGAGAAAGTTGTTCGCTTTACCTCCAGTACCCAAACCCAAAGAAGCTTCATCCAGTTGGTAAAAGTATCGCTGCACGATCCGATCGAGAAATACCTTTTCCGAGTCGGTAATTTCAGGTAATTCCTCGCACCATTCTGGGAAAAACTGGCTGTCTTGCGTGCGTTGTAGGTTAAACTTTTCCCGCAAGTATTTGAGGGTTGTATTTTCGGAAATCGCGATTGTCTGAACCATATCTGTTGTATTGTTGTTGGTGGCAATATGCAACAATTGTAAGCGATCGCGCCTTGTTACGACCGCTAGCAATGTACCTCCTGCTGGTGGCGCGATCTTACCAAGGTAGATTAGATGGATTGGCGAAGAACAAATCTGTTCTCTCAATCCTTATTTCTCAGTCAGATATGCCGCTAATTCTGGTATTTCACCTGCGCGCAGCCACTCGCTTTCTCCCAGCCGCACTTTGGTTCGATCGGTAATTTTCTGTATGTCTCGCAATTGATTTTTCGTATAAGGTCCCTCAGCTTGCCCGCTGCGAAATACGTACCATTGAGGCTGTTCCGATTTGGGTTTTTGAGTTGGTGCGGACAGTTTTTGATTGGTTCGTGCTGGCTGTTGAGTTGCAGTCGATCGCTTTTGATTTGCTGGTGGTGTTTTTTGAGTTGCGGGCTGCGATTTTCTCACCGATCTCATCCTAGTATTGCCCAAGTCTGCCGACATCTGATTGAGTTCGATTTCAACTGCATCTGGTGCGGGTAAATCGACATTAGACGATCGCTTGTTAGCTGATGTTGTGTTAGCTGATGTTGTGTTAGCTGATGTTTTGGAGGAAGTTCGATCGCTCGCAATTGCTACTTCCCGACGCCATCCCGAGAAATGCCACAGCGCCACCCAACTTAACGCTGTTACCGTTCCTAACATTTCTTCTTGTGTTTCTGACCATTCTGACGGTTCTCCAAACAACCAATAACCGATCGCGCCGCATCCGATCGCCATCAATTTGAAGTAAATTAGATAGGTAGCGTCATTTGCAGCTAAATGCCAACTGGTTGAGTGGTGAATAAAAGATTGACTCATTGCTGTTTTGTTGTGTTTCCAAGCTTTTCTAGCTTGAATTCTGCCGTAACCGGGCGCGCCAACCGGCCACCAAGTCCCGACCCAATTAACCAAATGTGCCGACCAATATTGCAAAACTGCATATCCTACAATTCCGCTCAGCAACACGCAAACAACTAACAGAAATGTTGTCAGCGGGAGTAGTTGTTTTGGCACGCTTTCTGCCGTTGCGATAGTGAAGATAAAAAACGGCGTACCGGTTGCTGCTGGAACTAAGGTAATTTGCAATACTTTGAACAGGGCTGTATAGAAAAGCCAGAAAAATTTTAGAATAAATTTCAGCAGTCTTGCAAAGCGGAAATGATATAAATAAGCACTTGCGATCGCAGTTCCTAAAATTAAAGCAACGATTCCGGCAGCAGAATCCCTAAAGGGCAGAATTAAAATTGCCATTGCGGGAATTCCCAGGACGATCGCGGCAGGCAGCGTAGCAAATGCGATAATACCTTCCTTCCAATGCAGCCAAGCCGATACAGTATTTGGTGGCTGGTTTTGACGGCGATTTTCCACCCATTCGGTAGCTTTAGTTAGCAGCCAATGGTAGAAAGTAAATAACTGTATCAGGCAAAACCATGCAAAAGAAATCGCGCTTTCAAAGTCGGAGTTGCTGATACTGTTCCAGTAAGTTCTGGTGAATCCGTAATAATAGTAATAAGTTTTCGGTAATAGTACGGAAACAATCAGCCAAAAGCTGCTGCTTAAGGCAAGCCCTCTCGCCCACGATACGGGATGGGGGAGGAACTTCGGCCAGTTATTCATGAGGCGGGAATTTTGTATTTGGATATTAGTATTTTCCCACGGGGTGCCGCATTCGATCGACCTAAGTATTTGAAACTGTCAAGAAACGCTCAATTTTCATCAAGAAACATTGCCTCAAAATCTTGGTAACCACTCACCACCCGCAAAATTTCAATGCCGTTATCAACTACTCGATAAAAGATAATGTAGCCATCCAATGGCACTCCTCGGAGTCCGGGCTTAATTCGATCGTAACTGCGCCCCATGCTCGGAAATCGCACTAAGTTCTCACACTTTTTGATAAATTCCCGAAGCAAACGTTCTCCCGCCTCGATATTGCGCCCGACAAAATAGTCGCTCATTGCGTCCAAGTCTCGGCTGGCTTTTGGAGATACAAAGCACTGGCTCATTCCTGAACCTCTCGTGCCTTGCGAAACTTTTCCTGCAATTGCTCGCATACAGCCTCTAAGGGGATGCCCTCGCCCCGCGATAGTTCTGCCTCCGCTTCCTCGATCGAAAATCGAAGCTCTTCCACCCACTCTCTGTATTTCTGCTGGGTTTGCGCTAGAGTTTGGAGAGCTTTCGTAATTACCTCAGACGGCGAACTAAACTGCCCCTGCGCCAATTGCGCCTCGATCAATTCCATCTGCTCTGGACTTAAAGTAATATTCATCACGCCACCTTCTTCAAACAGATTCCTATTTTAATGATAGCACGATCTAAGTCTGAAAGCGGAGTTTTTAGTCTCCCAATCCTGTTTCTTTATTTTTTGTTTTTAACTACTCTTTTTGAAGCCTGTGAACGAGGTAATTGGTAAATTATAGAAAACATAAAGGATCGTTCGTACTCCTTGCCAATGTTGTAAGGCGGACTGGTAACAGTTAAATCTACAAATCGATCGGGCAGCCACCTCATTGCTGCCAAACAATCCATGTTGTAAATTAGGCAATTAGGAGCTTGGAAGTACGGTTTGCCTAAAATTTCCGCGATAAGATCGGTGGAGTTCATTAAATATTCAGTCAATTTATTATTGACAAATACCAATAATTATAGTATGCAAGTAAGCAGGTGGTGTTAAACTAATCTAGCTCGGGCAGCGCCCGCACCCAAAACAAAAGGCTACAATCAAAAATACATTCCATTTTCATAACAATTTTCATAACAATATTGTTATGAGAACAGTTTATCAGAAAACTGGACCGAAAAACCGTCACCAGCACGACGGATTTACCAAATATCTTGGGTACAGCAGCAGACCGACAGCGAACTTGGGAAAGTGGAAAGTTGTATAGCGTCAATTGTCAAGCGTCCACTGTCAACTGTCTGAAAAACTTCGCCCTCAACTGTCAACTGTCAACTGTCAACTGTCAACTGTTTATAGCTTGAATTTCTCAGTGTCACAAAACCACAGCTCAACCTCAACTCAATCTTTTCAATTTGACTCGATCGACAGCGCCCTGGCAGACATCAAAGCAGGTCGCATGGTAGTAGTAGTCGATGACGAAAACCGCGAAAACGAAGGCGACATAATTTGTGCCTCCCAATTCGCCACCCCCGACATCATTAATTTCATGGCAGTGCATGCTAGGGGTTTGATTTGTCTGGCGCTAACCGGCAATCGGCTCGATCGACTCGAATTGCCACTGATGGTGAAGAAAAATACTGACAGCAACCAAACCGCTTTTACCGTCAGCATCGATGCAGTCTGTGGCGTCAGTACCGGCATCTCCGCCGAAGACAGAGCCCGCACAATCCAAGTCGCCATTCACCCCGACACCAAACCCCAAGACTTGCGCCGCCCCGGTCACATTTTCCCCCTGCGGGCGGTTGACGGGGGCGTACTCAAACGCGCCGGCCACACCGAGGCTTCAGTTGACCTTGCCAGACTCGCCGGCCTCTATCCCAGCGGCGTCATCTGCGAAATCCAAAATCCCGACGGTTCGATGGCCAGGTTGCCGGAATTGATCGAGTACGCCACAACCCACAACCTGAAAATCATCAGCATTGCCGATCTGATTAGCTACCGATTGAAGCACGATCGATTCGTCTGTCGCGAAACCGCAGCCAAATTGCCCACCGAATTCGGCGAATTTACGATCTACGGCTACCGCGACACCCAAGACAACTCAGAACATGTCGCCATTGTCAAAGGCAATCCCGAAGAATTTAAAGACAAACCCGTGATGGTGCGGGTACATTCCGAATGCTTGACCGGCGATGCTTTGGGTTCCTTGCGCTGCGACTGCCGGAGGCAACTGATTGCAGCGCTGAAAACGATCGAAAATGCCGGTGCCGGAATCGTAGTTTACCTGCGCCAAGAAGGTCGGGGCATCGGATTGATTAACAAATTAAAAGCTTACTCACTGCAAGATTTGGGATACGATACCGTAGAAGCAAACGAACGTTTGGGTTTTCCCGCCGACTTGCGCAACTACGGCGTTGGCGCGCAAATGCTTAACGATTTGGGAGTGCAAAAAATTCGGTTGATTACCAACAATCCCCGCAAAATTGCCGGCTTGAAAGGCTACGGAATTGAAGTAGTCGATCGCGTCCCTTTACTAATTGAAGCTACGGATTACAACTCAGTTTATTTGGCAACCAAAGCTAAAAAACTCGGTCATATGTTGTTGCAAACTTATCTAGTAACAGTAGCAATTCAGTGGGACGAGACGCAGGAAGAAGGAAGAAGGAAGAAGGAAGAAAGAAGAAGGAATGAGGAAGAAGGAAGAAGGAAGAAGGAAGGAGCAGACGAGAAGGAAGGAAGACAAGAAAGTTTAGTTCCGGCACAGCAATCTCCCATAGCCGATCGATACGAACACTTGGAAAAACTGCGGCGTTTGGCAGCCAGCCGCGATTTGCTGCTGCAAGAAGAAGCGCGGCCGGTGGGCATAGCATTGTTCGGAGAAAACTCCTTAATCGCTCACATCGGCTTCGACCAAGCCGGACTCGCAGCTTCCGATTGGTACGCGCAACCAAACCATCCTTATCTCAAGGCAATCGCCGAAATTTTCACCGAAATCGGCAACTGGCCGGATTTGCAAAAATTAGAATTTCTGGTTTCCAATGGCACAGATCCGCTCAAAACCCTGCAAATACAACTCGATCGCCAGCAATTCCCTTTGACCGAACTGACCGCAATTTGCGATCGGCTCGAACCTCAAAAAATTCACAGTTTTGCTACTATTCCCGATTAAGCTCTTGAAATGCCAAGCTATGCACAGGAATAGAGAAGGCGAATTGACATGGACATGAACGTTGGCGACTTTCTGCACCGTCTCGACCTTAGGGGACAAGCCCTGAAAGGCACCAACCTCGGCGGTGCGGAACTTCGAGGCGCCAACCTGCGCGGCTGCGACCTCAGAGAAACCAACCTCAGCGACGCTATTCTCAGGTATGCAGACCTGATTGAAGCCGACCTCACCCGCGCCAATCTCAGCGGGGCGGATTTAGCTGAATCATTTCTCAACTTAGCCAACCTCACCAGAGCCGATTTGACAGGCGCGCTCCTGAGAGAAGCTACTCTAGTAGGAGCCGAACTCACGAGCGCCAACCTCAAACAAGCAAGTTTGATTAAAGCTAATTTAGTTGGAGCCAACCTTCAGAACGCCAACTTAACCAGAGCGAACCTCAGCGGTGCCGATTTGCGCGGTTCTCAGATGACCGGAACCATTTTAGACAAGGCTGTTTACAACAACCGCACAGTCTTTCCCGAAGACCTCGAAATCGCCAAAACAGGAGCTATTTTGCTAGCTCCCAACGCCTCCCTCCCCGGATTAAATCTGGCAGTGGTAGATTTGACCGGAGCCGATTTAAAAGGGTCAGATTTGCGGCGGACAAACTTGTACAAAGCTATTTTATTTGGAGCCAAGCTCGATCGGGCAAATTTAGCAGGAGCCAACCTCAGCGGGGCAGATTTGCGGGAAGCCAGTTTGAGCGGCACGATTTTAGAAAAAGCTGTTTACAGCAACCAGACTTTGTTTTCAGAAGGTATCGACCCTCGCGTCGCCGGAGCTTATTTGATTGCTCCCAATGTATCGCTGCAAGGTGTAAACTTGACCGGAGCCGATTTGAACGGCTCGGATTTAAGCGGAGCTAATTTGAGCAGTTCTAACTTAAGTTCAGTAAATTTAAAAAATGTAGATCTCAGCAGAGCCAGCTTGAAAAAAGCTTACCTCAAGGGCGCTAACTTGGAGGGAACTGATTTGAGGGGAGCTGATTTGAGCGGCGCAATTTTGCACCAAGTAAATTTGAGTTCTGCCGACCTTAGAAGTGTAGACTTAACAAGGGCCGATCTGAGCGGCGCTAATTTGAGCGATGCCGATTTGAGGGGAACAGATTTGACGGGAGCTACTTTGTTGTTCGCCAATTTAACGGCCGCTGATTTGCGAGGTGTGGACTTGACAAAAGCCGACCTCAGCGGCGCAAAATTAAACGAGGCTGACCTCAGAAAAGCTGATTTGATGAGAGTAAATATGGAGGGAGCCGATTTGACAGAGGTCGATTTGAGCGAAGCCCATTTATTTCGAGTTAACCTTAGAGGTGCTAATCTAAAAGGTGCTAACCTGAAGGGGGCAAACTTGAAGGGGGTGTCTTTGACTGACGCTTATTTGAGCGAAACTGATTTGACGGATATCGAGTTAAGTCAGAGTTTCTTTGAAATACCATTAGAATCAGAATGGTAAGTTCTGTAGGTTGGGTTGAACGAAGTGAAACCCAACATCAACTCGAACAGGTCAACTCGAACAGGTCAACTCGAACAGGTCAACTCGAACGGGTCAACTCGAACGGGTCAACTCGAACGAAGAGTTGGGTTTCATTCTTCAACCCAACCTACGTATTTTATAAGAAGAAAGAGTTGGGTTTCATTCTTCAACCCAACCTACGTATTTTATAGTGCTGAAAAATCCAAAATCCCTCAAAAAAATCACAAATCTAAAATCTAAAATCTCAAATGGATCGTCCTTTAGGCTCTGTTATTCAAGGTTCCCTCAGCAAGGGATTAGAAGTGCGCCTGCACGCTGATGTCTCCGTAGAAGATATGAGAGTGGGGAAATTTTTAGTAGTGCGGGGGGTTCGATCGCACTTTTTCTGCATGCTTACCGATGTTTCCCTCGGAACTTCCAGCGCTCGCATTTTATCGAATCCCCCCAATCCCGAGGACGATTTTCTGCTCGCAGTTCTCGCCGGTAGCAGCACCTACGGTACGATCGAACTGTCGCCGATGTTGATGCTAACCGCAGAACGCGAAAAATCTCAAGCTATTTTCGATCTCAATTCCCAAAACAACAATAACGGCAAAAATGGCAAATCAGCAGCAGCCGAAAAATTTGCCTCTTTCGAGCCGCAATCTAGCGCCGATATCGAACTATTGCCCGTCAAAACAATTCCCAGCCATTTTTCCCAAGTATTCGATGCCAAAGAAACTGATTTTCGTGCAGTTTTTGGCTGGGAAGATGACCCACTGCGCCGCAATTTTGCGATCGGCAAACCTATTGACATGGACGTTGATGTGTGTTTGAACTTAGATAGATTTGTCGAACGCAGCAACGGAGTTTTTGGCAAATCGGGAACTGGAAAATCTTTTCTGACGCGCTTGTTGCTGTCGGGAATTATTCGCAAGCAAGCGGCCGTTAATTTAATTTTTGATATGCACTCCGAGTATGGCTGGGAAGCAGTTTCGGAAGGCAAACAATTCAGCACGGTTAAAGGTTTGCGGCAGTTATTTCCGGGTCAAATTCAGATTTACAGCCTCGATCCGGAAGCTACCAGGCGGCGGGGAGTGCGCGACGCCCAAGACTTATTTTTGAGTTTCGATCGAATAGAAGTCGAAGACATTGCCTTAGTGCAGCGCGATTTGAATTTGTCGGAAGCCAGCATCGAAAATGCGATTATTTTGCGCAACGAATTGGGCAGCGGTTGGATCAATAAGCTGCTGGATATGAGCAACGAAGATATCCAAATGTTTTGCGAAGAAAAGCGGGGCAATAAATCTTCGATCATGGCGTTGCAGCGCAAATTAGAAAGGTTGAACGATTTAAAATACATCCGCACCCGCTGTCCGAAAGATTATGTCAGTGAAGTTTTGCAGTGTTTGGATGCAGGAAAACACGTAGTAATTGAATTCGGTTCGCATTCAGATATGCTGTCCTACATGCTAGCAGCAAATATCATTACTCGCAGAATTCACCAAGCTTACGTGCGGAAAGCAGAGAAGTTTTTGCAAAGTAAAAATCCGTGCGATCGCCCGCAGCCGTTAGTGATTACAATTGAAGAAGCGCACCGATTTTTAGATCCGGCAATCGTGCGATCGACTATATTTGGGACGATCGCCCGCGAAATGCGAAAATACTTTGTAACTTTGCTCATTGTAGATCAGCGACCCTCGGGTATCGATGCTGAAGTGATGTCGCAAGTCGGCACGCGGATTACAGCTTTGCTAAACGACGATAAAGACATCGACGCGATTTTTACCGGCGTTTCCGGAGGGCAAAGCTTGCGCTCTGTTTTAGCTAAACTAGATTCAAAACAGCAAGCATTAGTATTGGGGCACGCCGTACCGATGCCGGTAGTGGTGCAGACTCGTCCCTACGACGAGAAATTTTACAGGGAAATCGGCGATATTGACTGGCAAGAAATGCCCGATGAAGATGTCTTTGCCGAATCAGAAGCAGCTAAAATGGATTTAGGATTTTAGGTTTAATTGTTGACTAACTCCCCGGCATAAATGCGCATCGACTATCAACTATCGACTGCTTTCGGCCACAGCAAACGCAGGCCCATCACTGCAAATCCGATCGCGGCTATCCCTTTCAGCAAGCGGTCTGGCAAAATTTCTGCTGTTCCTTGACCGACTAAAACACCGATTAAACTTGCCAGCAACAGGGCGGCTGCTGTCCCGAAAAATACGGCGCGGGGAGACTTACAACTGCTGCCGAGGGCGATCGCGGCTAATTGGCTTTTGTCTCCCAATTCTGACAAAAATACGGTGATAAAACTCAGTCCTAAAAGTTGCCAATCCATAATTTTTTCTGTTTGTTATGTTTGTTAATTTTGATGGAAATATGGGGATTTTCTGTGGGGTTGGGGCGGGTTTTTGAGATTGGCGATATATGGGGATTTTGCGTGGGGTTGGGGCGGGTTTTTGAGATTGTCGGTTATTGCCAGGTATTGTTGGTGAACCCGCCCCTACGATAATTTAGGGAATTCAACTGAGATTAATGACTGAAAATTTCGCATACCAACAGTGCTGAAATCACCAGCAAACTTGTTCCTGCTGCCCTTTCCAAGGTTCTCGGAGGGATTTTTGCAGCCAGCCACCTGCCCAGCCAAACCCCCAGAAAACTGGTTGCTACTAAAGCCGCACCGGCACCGGCAAATACGATCCAAGGATTGCGAGATTCAGCCGTCATCAACAGAATTGTTAGCTGAGTTTTGTCTCCAATTTCTGCTAGAAAAATAGTTGCAAAAGTTGATGCGAAAACAGCCCAGTGCGCGTGCTTGATTCCCTGTTGTTCCTGACAGCGATCGGGATTGGGGCGATCTGAAAGTTGCGCCGGATCTGACTTGACGATCGCCAAATCGTCGAGAATATCTTGCTGTAGCGCTTCTAGCTGTGGGAGCGAACTTTTGGGAGTGGCTGACTCAATAGCAGACAAGCTGGGTGGCAGAGAATCTAGTTTCACGGGCAATCTGGCTCGAGACGATAAGTTTTTCACTTTCTTTTCATTTTCCCAGATTTGCGCTCGAATTACAATGCCTGGTGGGGATTGACAAAATTGCCGACTTCTGCGTTGAAGCGGATCAGTTCCAACGATCGCTCGCCGTAGAGGTCCTCAATGTGCTCGGTGCAGCAGTCAATCGCAAAATCGTTGAGTTCCTCCGGTTCGATGCCGTACATATCCCGAAACACCTGCGGGTCTACCCGACAAAAGCGGGGGCGATCGGCATAAATTCCGCATTCCCGCGTTTGTTTGTCAAAATTTATACACCAACCGTCTTCTCCCACCAAGCTCAAATAAAGCTCTAATTCGTCAGGAGTCAAATACTCGTCTAGGTCGGGGCGCTCAGTTGGATCGAGGTAACAACAAGCACCGCAGTTTTTTACGCAACGCCAAGTAGCCATAATTCGATTTTAGATTTGGGAATTGGGAATTGGGGATGGGGGATTGGGGATGGGGGATTTTTTTTGAGGGGAGATTGGGGCTGGGTATGGGAGATTGGGGCTTTTGGGCTGTGGGAGAGTCGATCGCCTTTTACATTTTATTGAATTTTGTAAACTTCCTTAAAAAAAAGGGTCGATCGCCCGGTAAAATCAGAAGCGGAATTTCTCATGCAACAATCTAGACTTATTAACTAGGCTCAGGAGGACACGTGGACTTTATAACTGATCTTTTCGCTGGTGTGAACTTCCAACTCATTATCCAGGTAGCTTTGCTGGCAGCAGTGGTGATTTCGGGCCCGATCGTCATCTTTTTGCTTGCTGCTAGAGGCGGCGACCTATAATTGTACCGTTAATTGCGCGCCATCGGGGCGATCGGGTGGTTCGAGTTTTGGGTATTAAATTATTCAAACTTGAAAACGCTCGATCGTTCAGAAGGAAGAGAGAGAAAGAGGGGGAGAGGGGGAGAGGGGGAGAGGGGGAGAGAGGGAGAGGGGGAGAGGGGGAGGGTGGGAGAGAGGGAGAGAAGGAAATAAATAAAAGAAGAAAAAATAGGCTAATAACTAATGACTAATGACTGATGACTGATGACTGATGTCAACTGTCAACTGTCCCAGGTCAACTGCTTAAATGCCTAGAGATTTTTTAGCTTCAATAATTAAATTGTAGAAAAAAGGTTGAGAGACATCAACTTCTCTGGCACTGTCGCGGCTGTTTCCCAACAAACCTGTTTTTTGCCCTTGCTGTACGGCTAAAACTTGACCTTGAGAGTTGCGGATTCTTAACTCTTTTATATTGCCCGATCGAGATAAACTGCAAGAATACGGGCGATCGTTCCAATCAAACTCTGCTTGCAAAACTGGTTGTGAAACTGGTTGCGAAACTGTCAGAGGTAAAGGATTAGCTAAACTTACAGGCAACCGCACTCCTACTAATTCTAACTCAACAGAAGTTTTGCCGTTAAAAGTATTTTCCCGCAACCGATAAGCAAGATCCACTACGCGAGGCAAAGGAAAATATTCGCCCCAACGCCACGCGATCGCCCGCAAGCTTACCGGCATTTTTCCCGGTTGAGTTACAGTTAATTTAAGATGACCTCCTTTTCCCACAATTTTTTGTTCGGTAATGCAAACATTCGGAGTCCAAAAAACGGGAGCCTTATTTTCAATTCCGCAAGGTTCTAAAGCATCAATTTGGCGGTAAAGGTCGAAATTAATCTCAGTAAAATCAGCTTGCACGTCAACTGCAACCAGCGGTTTTAAATGTTCTGGCTGCAAGCATTGATTTGCAAAAACAGACAGTTTTCTGCGGAATTTATCTAGATTGTCCGCAGGCATCGAAAAGCCGCCCGCCGCCTTGTGTCCGCCAAATTTTGTTAGCAAGTCGGCGCAAAATTGCAGTCCTTCAAATACATTAAATTCGGGAATTCCCCTCGCCGAACCCCGAACGATTTGATGAGAGAAAGTGCCGGATATTTCATCTTCAAAAGTACCGATAAAAACGGGTACGCCGTAGCGTTCCAGCAAGCGAGAAGCCACAATCCCGATAACTCCGTGATGCCATCCGGGGCGCACGATAACTAATACTCGTTCCTGTTGGAGGTCGAGATCGCTTTCTTCGCACCAAGCAATTGCTTCGCGTTCGATTTCCTGACACAAATCTTGCCGCTGCTGGTTGATTTGTTCGCACTGCTTCGCCCTTAACAGAGCAACTTCTCGATCGTCCGCTGTCAGCAATTCAATTACAATTTGAGGGTCAGCAATTCTGCCCACAGCATTAATTCTCGGACCGAGGCGAAAACCGATATCTTCCGGTTTTAAAGTATTTTGCACTTTAAATTGCGAGTTGGAAACCGACGAATTACCCGCACTTCCCGGCTGCACTCCCGATACTTCAATCAAAGCCTTAACGCCCGCCAATTGCGAATGAGGTAACAACCGCAAACCCCGCTTTACCCAGCGCCGGTTTACCCCAGTCAAAGGTGCTAAATCGGCAATAGTTCCCAAAGTAAACAACTCCAATAAAGGATTCACCAACCCGCGCACTCTCCCCATTTCCTGCGCCAAAGTAATCGCTAAAACATAAGCAACGCCCACTCCTGCCAAACCGCGATAGGGCGAAGATTCTGCAATTAATTTCGGGTTGAGAATCGCATCCGCTGGGGGCAATTGCGGCGGCAAATCGTGGTGATCGGTAACAATTACTTTGACACCTAATTCTCGGGCTCTCGCAACTGGTCCAAAAGCCGCAATTCCATTATCTACCGTCAGGATTAAACTAACACCTTCCGAGTGAAATTCTTCGACAATGCGATCGTTAATTCCGTAACCTTCCCGCATCCGGCTGGGAATTGCATAATCTACATTAGCGCCCAAAGCCCTGAGTCCCCGCAACAGCAAAGCCGTGCTCGTCATTCCGTCAGCATCGTAATCACCGCAAATCGCAATTTTTTGCCCCAGAGAAATCGCTTGCCGCAGCAATTTGACACTGACAGTCAAATCGGGAAACTCATCCAGAGGCTGTGGCAAAACCAAAGATTCGGGTTCGATAAATCCTTGCACTTCTGCAACAGAATCGATGCCCCGGTTAATCAGTACCTGCGCTAGCAGCGGCGACAAACCGATTTCGGCGGCAAAGCTTTCAGCTTGCTGCAATTGAGGCGAACAGATTTGCCACCGCTGATTTGGCAATCGGTGAAGCTGCGGGGAACGAGATGGCGGTAACTCTTGCACGTAAGCTGGGGTTTGAATATATATTGTTAATCGTACCTAACTATGTACCTGGATTCATGAATTTTCAATTTTAAATTTGAGTGTTACGCTGCGGATGAGTTTTTTCGGTAAAATTTAAAAATTGTGCGGAGTAAGGCAGTGCGATCGCAGCTAAAAATAATATGTATAGCAACAGCAATATCGGTTGGGGTACCAACAACCTCGCAAATAGAGCCGCAAACCCTCTAGCACAAACGGTTTGATTCCCGTACTATGTAACTGTCAACTGTCAACTGCTGTAGCAAGCATTTGTCAAGTCCGCATGCCCGTGCTGAATTTTATTTCAATAGGAGATTGTGATGATTGGAGAAAGGCGGCCCTGGTTTAGAGTTGCCCTGCAGTTTCGAGGGTCGATTGTTGTTTTCATTTTGCCCCGCGTCTTGCTGTGCGCTGGTTTTGGGTTTGTGATTTCGGTGCTGTACTTTTTTAATCTGCCGGTATCCTTGCCAATCTTATCGAGCATTGTACCCAGTATTGTCCTCGGTTTATTATTAGTTTTTCGGACAAATACGGCTTACGATCGATTTTGGGAAGGCAGGAGGTGCTGGGGAACTCTTATCATTGCAGTCCGCAATTTAGCCCGTCAAATCTGGGTATCTGTGAGCGATCGAGATCCCGAAGATTTAGATAAGAAAAAGTCAGCTTTGAGGTTATTAGTAGCTTTTGCTATTGCCATGAAACTGCACTTACGCCAAGAGCCGATCGGTCCAGAAATCGAACCTTTCGTATCGCCAGAAAGCTATGAAAGCCTGAAAAAAATGAACAATCCTCCCCTCGAAATCGCTTTCTGGATTGGGGATTATTTGAGCATCCAGCACGAACAACAAAAACTTGATGTTTACCGTTTAACTGCAATGAATCAGTTAATAAATAACATGATTGATGCTTTGAGCGGTTGCGAGCGAATTTTAAGAACTCCGATGCCTCTAGCTTACGCAATTCACCTCAAACAACTACTGCTGCTTTACTGTTTTGCACTGCCATTTCAAATGGTAAAAGAATTAAGTTGGGGAACTGGTCCGGTGGTAGCTTTAATTAGTTTTGCTTTGTTTGGCATTGAAGAAATCGGTATTGAAATCGAAAATCCTTTCGGTCACGATCCTAACGATCTGCCTTTGGATAATATTTGTGCTACGATGAAGCGCAATATTGAGGATTTAATCTCTTTGTCTCCCAGCGTTCACAATCGCGTTGTAGAAAATGGGTAGATAGTTGACAGTTGACAGTTGACAGTTGACAGTGCGAGCTCTTTACTCGTTACCAGGCTCTGCCTGGTAATGCAGATCTGGAGGCTCTGCCTCCAGTGTTCGTTTCCCACGCGAGGCAGAGCCTCGGGACATGGGTTCCCAGGCACAGCCTGGGAACCAGTATCAACCAGTATTACTCGTTACCAGGCTCTGCCTGGTAACGCAGATCTGGAGGCTCTGCCTCCAGTGTTTGTTTCCCACGCGAGGCAGAGCCTCGGGACATGGGTTCCCAGGCACAGCCTGGGAACCAGTATCAAAAACCAGTATCAACTATCAACTCTTTCTGATTGCTGGAATTAGGGTTAATCCCGCAAGAATTAATAATAAAGGCATCAACCAGTCTCCCCATCGCACGTACAAAGTCTTAGTTTGTCGCCGATAAATTACAGCATCTTTAACTTCATAAGTATTGATTCCAGACATCCAAATTGTCTCGCCGCGAGGGTTGACAAAAGCAGAATAACCTGTATTAGTTGCGATCGCAGCCCACCGATCCGTCTCAATTGCCCGCATCACATCCAAAGCGTGATGTTGGGCAAGCATCGCCGGTTTGTAGTGAGCATTGTTGGAAGCTGTCAGCATAAATTCCCCGCCATTTGCAGCCTGATAGCGAAAAATTTCTGCAAACGCCGAATCGTAACAAATACCGACGATCGCGCGTCCAAATGGCGTATCAAACAGTTGTTTGGGATTGCCCGGTACTAAATGAGCGTCTAAAGGAGAAAGGCGGTTAATAATCCCGCCTAAAATTTCATAAAATGGGATGTATTCGCCCAAAGGCACTAACTTAGTTTTGTCATAACGCCCGACAATTTCTCCCGTAGAATCGATCGCCAGCAAACTATTAGTAATGCTATTATCTTGCTGTCCGAAGCCTCCAATCCAAGCAACAACACCTCGATCGAGTATAGCTTGATAAAAAGCAAGACTGGAACGCTGGTATTCATTTGTCCAAATAAACGGCAAAGCCGTCTCGGGAGTTAGCACGGCATCAACTTTTAGATCTGCTAACTGTTTGTATCCGCTCGTATAACCTTCCAAAGCGCGCCGCCATCCCGCAGAATCAAACTTAATTTCATTAGGAATATTGCCTTGAATAATGCCAATTTTTAAAGCAGTTTCTGGTGGTTGAATTAAAGGGCGATCGTACAAACTCCACCCCACAATATGTAAAACCAAACACAAGCCCACTGGCCAAATATAACCAACCAAATTCCTCCCTATTCCCTCTTCCTCCTTCCCTATTCCCTCTTCCTTCTTCCTTCTTCCTTCTTCCTTCTTCCCTCTTCCTTCTTCCCTCTTCCTTCTTCCTTCTTCCTTCTTCCTTCTTCCTTCGATCCAACCTTCAGCAATTAAGCCATTGACAGCTACAATAGCCGCCGTTACTGCGGTAGGACCGGAAAGCTGACCGAGGTGTAAAATTGGTAAATTGTAGGGGCTTTGCGTGTAAGATAGCGATGTCCACCACAACGAACCTTGACTCCAAAAACTTTCTAAAGCACACCACAATGCAGTACCGATTAAAACCCGAGTAACGCGCAAAAAAGGCGAGTTACTAATTAGGGAAATTGCGATCGCAAATAACCAAGCCCAAACAGTTACTAATGCCGCGCCCCAAAGGGTGATAAAAACCCAGCAAAAAAGTGCGATCGCCAAACTCGGCCACCAAGGAACTCCCAACCAAGTCATCGGGTGAATTCCCATTATCCAAGATAAAGCTAGTCCGTGATAGCCAATTCCCCAAAGTAAAGGCAGCAGGAAGAATGAGAAAGGAAACCAGAAGAACTTTTGCGGTTTTTCTGCTATTTTTTGTCGTTTGTAACTGACAACTAAAATCCAGAGGGGAACTAAGGCTATCCAAGCCAAGGGCCAAGCATTTACTGGTGCGGTTGTCAGTGCCATCAAAACGCCGCCCAAAAATGCGATCGACCAAGACAATTTTTGATAGTTGCGAGGCTCTATTTGTAATAATTTGTACTTATTAAGTAATATCATTTGTGCGACGCCAAATCAATAGCTGTAAGGTGCGCGCTGCGCACCATGAAGAATAGATCCCGATCCAAAGTGCTGCATAAACGGTTTGATTCTCTTACTATAGCAGTCCTAAATGAGTTTTAAAAACTACTAGGCTGCAAAAACCCGGTTTTTCTAAGAAACCAGATTTCTCAACTTTTACAAATGATTTATGACTGCTATAGCGATCGCAAATCATTTGTGAATTTCTTACTCCCTCCCCTTAATAAGGGGAGGGTTGGGGTGGGGTAAAAAATTTACAAATAATTTATGACTGCTATATATATAACTGTCAACTGTCAACTGTCAACTGTCAACTATTATAATTACCAAGGGCTACCAATCATCGTAAAAGCAGCCCAAAAATAAGGATGAGCCAAATTGCGTGAAGCGAAGCTATCTTCCCCTAAGCGGTTCCCCAAAGGTAGGGAATCGCCCCTACCTGCCGTTTGCGAGCGCACCAGCAAGGTATTTTGCCCTCTCCGCGTAGCTGCAACAAACGGACCTCGCAACACTCCACCTTCAATTCTAACTTGACCTTTTATCATTGCAATTTGCGCTGCTCTGAGAGCCTCAGCTTTAATCGGCGCTGTTTTTAATTGATGGTAAAATTCGCTCATCAATGCCAGCGTACCTTCATCAGAAACATACCACAAACTCGCCAAAGCTGACTTAACTCCTGCTTGAAATGCCAAGCCAGCAAAACCCAATTCTGTTTGTTCGTCCCCCAATGCCGTGCGGCAAGCAGAAAGCACTAACAACTCCACAGGTGGATTGTTCCAACCCAATTGTCTCAGTTGATTTAATTGCAATTTGCCATCCCAAAGTTGAATAAAAGATTCGCTGGCGGCCCCTACTTTAAATTCGCCGTGAGTTGCTAAATGAATGATTTGATAGGGATTTCTACTGCGTTGACTTTGCAGGTTTTTCAGGGTAAATTGTTCGTTCAAAAAAGATTTTCCCTGCCACAAATCTACAATTGTAGATAGTTCTGCAGGCACGGCAGGGAGCGGCTCTAACTGATTAAAATTATCCGCTCCCATTGCTAAAACTGAGGCATTTCTGATGGATTGATAGCGAGTATCTGTGAGGGAAAAAGCAGGTATTTGACTGAGGGAATATTTTTCAACTAGGAACTGTTTTCCGTCATGCAGAGCCGCTAAGGGGAGGCTCCGCAAACCCGTATCTAAGGAAAATAGCAGCGTATTGATGTTGTGATTCTGCAACTCGGTTTCCAAAGGTGCAATCAACAAGCTGTAAAGTTTTTGAGCCGATTCTTTGTAGCTGGTGGTGTTGCGCTTGCGAGGATTGGAGATTTCCTGGCGGAATTCTGATGCTAGTTTGAGGACGCTTTCTCGATTAGCTTCCGGTACTGTTTTTCTAATTGCTGCACCATCGGGCAGGAACAGCAACAGTTCCAATTGCGAGGCAAATAAATTGATATAAATAATAGCCGATCGCTGGCCAGTCTGAGTAGCTATTTTACTCAAAGTTTCGCGCATATTCTCAGGAGCAAGCTGCGTATTAGCCGAGTTTTGACCGAAATAATCAGCATATTTATCTGCCCGATTGATATCCAAAGATATCATGGCATTGATATTAGCCATAGCCTGCATATTTGCTGGAGGATTTGCTACACCGCTGGGAATATTCGGGACACCGGGCGGCAGATTTTCTCCAGGACGAGCCCGCATTTCAGTTATATTGCTTGCAGCAGTTTGCGGGGGATTCTCCCCAATACCGCGAGCATCAACTATCTGAATATTGGGGGCAAGTGTAGGAGCTTTGTTAGAGCTAATCTGTTGGTTGATAATAGAATTGGGCTGGATATTAGTAATGAGAGGAGTGCGATCGATATTCGCATTTGTCGGCAGGTTATCAATAATCGGGCGAGCAGACAATAACTCCAGATTATTCATCATAGGCACGGGTTGACTTCTCGGAATCAGCGGTTCGTTGATAGGAAAATTTGGCTGGATATTCGGCACTAAAGTATTTTGAATGTTATTAGCTTGTCTTTCAAGTCGATCGACTACTTCGGGAGGAGCCTGAATATTATTGGGAGTATTGGCATTTCTCGTATTAGCCTGTCGCAGCAGTTCCTCATTGCGATCGTTAGTAGGCGGATTTGTTGCCGTATTCGTAGGTGGTGGAGCCGTGCCTCCAGCAGTATTTGGCGTCGGATTTGTTGCCGTATTAGTAGGTGGTGGAGCCGTGCCTCCAGCAGTATTTGGCGTCGGAGTCGGATTTGTTGCCGTATTCGTAGGTGGTGGAGCCGTACCTCCAGCAGTATTTGGCGGCGGATTTATTGCCGTATTCGTAGGTGGTGTAGCCGTGCCTCCAGCAGTATTTGGCGTCGGATTTATTGCCGTATTCGTAGGTAATAGAGCAGTATTTGGAGGTGGAGTTGTTGTCGTATTCGTAGGTAGTGGAGCCGTACCTACAGCAGTATTTGGAGGTGGGTTTGTTGTCGTATTCGTAGGTAGTGGAGCCGTGCCTACAGCAGTATTTGGAGGCGGAGTTGTGGCTGTATTAGTAGGAGGTGGAGTAGGAGAAAGAGTTTGCGAGGCCGATCGGGTTAATTGAACGCTGCCATCACTATTAACAGCAACCTCCGAAGCATTATTAACTTTGTCAGCCAAACCTGTCAGCATTTCGGCAAGGGTAGGAGTTGATTTTCCGGGTTCCGAATTGACAGTTTCCGTTTGAGAATTCAAGGCTTCGCTGCTGACTTCTACACTCAGCAAAAATCCCGGTTGACTGATGCGGACAACACTTTGACCCGGTACGGAAAGGATGTTAAGTTGTCCTCCCGGTGCGGATACTTGACCTGTATTTGTGACTGTACCGCCGAGTAAAGTTAAATTTTCTCCCTTTTTTACCGCCAGATTTCCATTGTTAACAATACTTGCAGGTGTAACTGCCGAAAAAGCAAAACTGGTAGGATTTCCGGTTAAAGCGAGATAGTTGTTAGGTCCGATCGAACCAAACGAATTATTGCCAAAACCCACATTGTTTGCAGTCGTAGCAGTAAAAGATGCAGGTACGTTTAATTGAGCCGTATTGCTAAAAATAATGCCCGCCGGATTGATTAAAAATAAATTAGAATTGCCGCCGCTAACTTGAATCAAACCGTTGATTGTAGAAGCTTCTCCGCCAACAACGCGCCCTAAAATATTTTGGATGTTAGGATTGGAAAGAAAATTTGCTGTTTGATTTTTGTTCAAGCCGAACCGTTGGAAACTGTGGAAAAGATTAGCCCCATCTCCTGACAGTTGACCGCCGCTAATATCGAGGCGATTTCCTTGAGGGGTGAGGGTAGTTCCGGTGCCGTCATTAGCGGGGATAATTGATTGCCCGAAAGCAGCAGTTTCTCCCAGGAACAAGCAAAATGATAAAATTAAAAACAGTTTTTTAACTTGACATTTTGCGGTTTGATGCAGTAAAATCATTATTCATAACCCCACTAATAAAAAACTTGACAGTTGAATCAATTACCTGAATATCCGCCTGCAGTTGGGTACAGTAAATTATTCAATCCCAGAACCTTCGACTACTAAACAAACATTTCCCCGCACCCAGTCACTAGCTAATTTAGAGATTGTTTCAGCTAAATCGAAATCTTGTTTTGTCAGCCCCCCTGCATCGTGAGTTGTCAAGCTAATCGTGACGCGGTTGTAAGCAATTGCAATATCGGGATGGTGGCCGGCGTTTTCTGAGGGGGAAATCAGGCAATTTACAAAACTGACAGCTTCTACAAAATTTTTAAATTCGCGCGTGTATTTAATAGTTTTACCTTCTCTAGTCCAATTCGGCAAATTTCGCAAGCGTTGAGAAATTTCAGTTTCACTTAAGGGTTTTAGCTTGCTATTTTCCGCAGTTTGTGCTATGAATTTAGGAGATATTGGACGATCGATTACCATAAATCGTAGGTTGGGTTGAACGAAGTGAAACCCAACATCAAATGTTGTTGGGTTTCGTTCCTCAACCCAACCTACAGTAGGAATTGGAGTCAATCGATCGGACATAATATTAGAGGGTAAATGGAGTTCGGTGGGTGCAATCTGTGCGGAGGTTGGCGGGGTGCCATTAGTCGCGATTATTAAAGCAATACCGCCACTTAAACTCAAACGCAAAACTGTATCAAACATTAAAGGAAGAAGGAAGTTCGGCAACGGATTTTGTAACGAATGTAAGGCAGAAGGCAGAAGGCAGAAGGCAGAAGGCAGAAGGCAGAAGTTAAAGTAGGGTGCGTCGCTACAACAGTCCCGGTGATTTACGACGATTCTGTAGCGACGCAGCCTACAGCGATGACTAATGATTACTAACTAAAATAACTTTAGTCGATCGCGCAAAATTTCCGCTTGTTTTTCAGCTTCCGCCAAAGCATCCCTCGCACCTTGAACAACATCAGGAGTAGCTTTTTCCACAAACTTCGGATTTGCCAAACGCGCCGAAATCGACTTAATCTCCCCTTCCAGCTTGGTCAATTTCTTCTCAAGTTTAGCGCGCAAAGCCACTAAATCTACTACCCCAGCCAGCGGAATCAAGACTTGCAAAGTACCGACAACCCCGGCAATTGTTTGTCCCAAATCTGCATCCAAGCTAGCTGTCACCGTCAAATTTTCCACCTTCGCCAAGTCTTTAATATAAACATCGCTGCGGGAAACAAGTTGGCGTTCTTTTTCGCTGTCGCTTTGCAAAATCGCCGTCACCTTCACGCCCGGCTTAATATCAGAATCCGCCCGCAAATTGCGAATTGTCCGAATTGTCCCGAACAACAAATCGAACTGCTGTTCCAATTCAGCATCGATTAGCGATTCCTCCACTTCAGGATAAGCTTGCAAAGCCAGACATTTTTCATCACCTGTTTGAGTTAAAGTGTGCCAAATCTCCTCAGTAATGTGAGGCATAAAAGGATGCAGCAGCTTCAGAATTCCTTCCAATACGAAAGCCAAAGTTTGTCGCGCAACTTGCTTGGAATTAGGTTCGGCATCCTTTTGCAAGCGAGACTTAACCAACTCGATGTACCAATCGCAAAAATCGCCCCAAATAAACTCGTAAAGTCCCTTCGCCGCTTCTCCTAAAGCGTAACTTTCCAAATAAGCGCGACTTTCCTTGACAACTTGATAATAGCGCGAAAGAATCCAGCGATCGCTAAGATTTACGGTAATGTTCGTAGTGGGGACTTCAGTCCTTTCTCCCTGCGGACTAAAGTCCTCACTACGAACCAGATCGAGAGGATTTCCCAATTGCTGCGGAGTCTGACCGTCCAAATTCATCATCACAAACCTAGCAGCATTCCACAACTTATTAGTGAAATTCCGCGAAGCTTCCACCGTCGCCGACTCATTAGTTTGTCGGTTGTAATCCAAACGCACATCTTGACCCGCACCGGCAGTTTCCCGCATCAGCGCATAACGCAAAGCATCAGTACCGTATTTATCAATTAAAATTAGCGGGTCGATGCCATTTCCCGCCGACTTAGATTGCTTCTTGCCGTTTTCATCCAACATCAAACCGTGAATGTAAACAGTTTCAAAAGGCATTTTGTCCGTAAAATATCCCCCCATCATCGTCATTCTAGCAACCCAGAAAAAGATGATATCAAAACCAGTTGATAGCGTACTGTTAGGATAATACCTTGCCAAATCCGCAGTTTCCTCCGGCCAGCCCATCGTCGAAAACGGCCAAAGTCCTGAAGAAAACCAAGTATCTAAAACATCCGGGTCTTGCTGTAACTTGACATTTTCTCCAAATTTTGCTGCGGCTTTTTCCCTAGCTTCCGCCTCGTTCATCGCGACTACAAAAGGAGTATTGTCAGTTATTTCGCCGCCAGTTTCGCTAACAGCATACCAAGCCGGAATTTGATGTCCCCACCACAATTGCCGCGAGATGCACCAATCCTTAATTTTCACCAACCAATCGCGATAAACCTTACCCCAGCGAGAAGGAACAAAAGTCGGTCGATCGAACTTGTCGAAAAATTCCAAAGCTTTGTCAGCCATCGGGCGAGTCTTGACAAACCACTGAGTTGATAATAGCGGTTCCACCGGAACTTTACCTCGATCGCTGTAAGGCACTTTATGTTTGTAGTCCTCTATTTTGACTAAAAACCCGTCAGTTTCCAGCCGCTTAACTACATTTTTGCGGGCAACAAATCGGTCTTGTCCTTGAAAATCCCCCGCATTTTCATTTAAAGTACCGTCCTTATTCATGATATTAACAAACGGCAAATTGTGGCGCTTGCCCATTTCAAAATCATTCGGATCGTGGGCCGGAGTTACCTTCACGCAGCCAGTTCCAAATTCGGGGTCAACCAAATCGTCAGCAAAAATCGGAATTTCCCGATTTACAATTGGCAAAGTCAACGTTTTGCCAATTAAATGTTGGTAGCGACTGTCATTAGGATTCACTGCCACGCCAGTATCGCCCAACATCGTTTCCGGTCGAGTCGTCGCCACTTCCACAAAACCGCTACCATCAGACAAAGGATAGCGAAAGTGCCACAAATTCCCGTCAACTTCCTTACTTTCAACCTCCAAATCCGAAACCGCCGACTGACTTTCGGGACACCAATTCACCAAATAATTTCCCCGATAAATCATCCCTGTTTCATAGAGTTGAACGAAAGCTGCTAAAACCGATTTAGACAAACCTTCATCCATCGTAAAGCGTTCCCGCGACCAATCCGCAGACAAGCCCAAACGCCGCAATTGATTGACAATATTACCGCCCGATTCTGCTTTCCAATTCCAGGCCCGTTCTAAAAACTTTTCCCTGCCTAAATCGTAGCGAGTTTTGCCTTCGGCTTTGAGTTGTTTTTCCAGAATAGTTTGAACAGCAATGCTAGCGTGGTCAGTTCCGGGAAGACATAGAGTATTGTCGCCAATCATGCGGTGATAGCGGATGAGGGCGTCTATGAGGGAGTTGTTGAAAGCGTGGCCCATGTGGAGGCTTCCCGTGACGTTGGGCGGCGGGATGATGATGCAATAAGGTTCGCCACCTTTTTCGGGGTCAGCTTTGAAGGTTTGGTGGTCTTCCCAGTATTTTTGCCATTTGGCTTCGGTGGTGAAGGGGTCGTATTGGGGTGGTAGGTTTGCGGTCATGGTGGCTAGAGGATTTTATCTTATTTATGATTGTGCCACAGAAGGGAGGAGAAGAGTTTTGAACCGCATCAGTGCCAGAGACAGCAGAGGGAAGAGCGATATTTAAGGCGGGGCAGGTTTACGTTATTCGCAATGATATTCAATCCATTATCGAACAACTCTCACGGGGAGAGCTGCCAGGAGATCGATCGACAACTTTAAAGATTGGGAGTGTGTCTAAATTAACATTTAATGATAAACTAATATTATTGGAAAATGTAAGTTGAAATATTATGTCAGCCTTGTCAGTTGAAGAACGATTAGCGGCACTAGAAGCCGAAGTCGGACAGATAAAAGAGCGCTTAGAAAGTCCAGTCATTCCTGCAATGCCGTGGTGGGAAAAAATCTCAGGCACTTTCGCCCAAGATCCAATTTACAAGGAAGCGATGAAATTGGGTCGTCAATATCGTCGATCGCTCCGCCGCCGAGGGTCTCGAAAACGTAAAGCTAACGATGTACCTACTTGACACAGATTCTTTAAGTATTCTAGAGCATGGTGGAGAAACTGCACGGCTTTTGATAGCTAAACTTTCTATCCTGGAAGCCAATGAGTTAGCAGTCACTATTATCAGTTATGAAGAACAAATGCGGGGTTGGTTGAGCTATCTGGCCAGATCCCGATCGATTCAAGCACAAGTTGAAGCTTATAAACGCTTGAAAAAGCAATTGGAAAATTATTGTGCTATCTCAGTCATCGATTTTGATGAAAGGTCTGCCGTCGAGTTTCAACGTCTGAAAAAGCTGTATCCTCGCTTGGGTTCGATGGACTTGAAAATTGCAGCAATCGCCATAGCGAATGATGCCATACTACTCACTCGTAACTTAAAAGACTTCGGGCAAATTGAAGAGTTAAGATCTGAAGACTGGACTGTTTAGCTATCGTTTTCCGAAAGCTTCAGTTTCGACGGATTTTTGCCTTTGCCAATCAGATATTATTTTGAGCATAAAACTACAAATTATCGATCGATTGGAGAACTTATCATGAGACAGCTACCGGATGAAAAACAATTACTCGAACTGCTGGAACTGGCAAAAATAGTCGAACGGCAAATGATAGAAGTAGGTCAGGTAATAGCGGCTGTGGACGATCGAACTGCAAAACGCATTAGTGAATTTAGAGAAGCAAGCTTACAGAATAAAGAAGCTTCAGGGGTTTGAATCAAGCAAAGAAAAAACGATCGCACCTTATTTCCTCAAGTGCGATCGCTCTTATTCTACATCATTTAACTCGCTGGATAAACTTGACCTCGCATTTCGCCATAAAATGAATGTTCCTCCGTATGCAAGTTGAAATAAAGAGCACCCCGCCGTGCTACTGCTTCCATTCCAGCAACAGTATTGACTTGACCCGGAAGGCCGATTTCCACCGGACAACCTTCAGGCAAGCGGGGAACATTGTCAGGAATTTGAATGTCTTCCACCGATGGAGGCGAACTTAAATCGGGAATTTGAGAAATATTAGGAAAATTGTTAGGCAGGTTCCCAATAATTTGATTGATTTGAGGCAAACTGGAATTGGGAATTTGAGGGGGAGTTTGAGGTGGATTGGTAGGTAAACTAGGAGGATTTACAGGAGGATTTACAGGAGGATTTACAGGAGGTTGTCCGATCGCTTGACTCGACTCTACCACATCTTCATTATGATTGTGACCTAAATGAGAAGATTGGCGCGCAGTATTTGCAGAAGTTTGATTAGAAGTTTGTGCAATAGGTTGACCGTTGCGCAGAGTCAAACCTTCGTCGGGAATTTGAGGTACGCCTTCAGGTAACTCGGGTGGAGAATCGATAAAAGTAAGGTTTTGATTCTTGACTTCAGCAGAAAATTTACCACCTACAATTGTCTTGTCAAAGGTTCCGTATTGCCCCAAATCGACAACAATCGGTCCGAGCACGCCTGGAGGTCCGCAGTGAATGTGAAATCCGGTAATTTCTGAAGTATCGACACCGGATATTTGCACGTCAATCTTAGCGGAACTGAGGTTTTTCGGAAATGTAATCGTACCGTATCCTTTAGCGTCGGATTCGATTTCTTCTCCCGGTTCTTGTTGGGGACTGAGAAATGCTTCGTATTTAGTAGCATTTCTTTCTCCAAAAGGATCGGGCGTATTTTCAACAGTACCTGTAATAAAATCTGCTGCGGTTAAATCAGCGGCGGTAATGCCATTAATTAATAATAGCGGTTGGTTGGTAGTTCGATCGCTAACTAATAATTGACCTGTATTTGTTGTGCTAATTGCGAGATTGTTAAAACTCAGAGACGGATGCAGTTGAATCAAGTCAATGCCGTTCTGAAAATCGGTAATTCGATCGAGTCCTTCACCTCTAGCTATGACAAAAATATCGCTGCCATTGCCTCCAGTTAATGTATCGTTGCCAACTCCTCCATTAAGCACATCATCGCCCAATTCTCCTAATAAAACATCGTTACCGAAGTCGCCATTTAGGATATCATTACTTTTACCGCCCAGCAGCGAATCCTCGTTTTGACCGCCCGAAATCGTGTCCGCGGCTTGATTTCCACATAACAAATCGTTGCCGGCATTTCCTAAAAGGATATCGTCACCTCCCAAGCCAATTAGGGTATCATTTCCCGCCATGCCGTAAAAAGTACGGCTTTCTTGGTTGTTAGTTACCCAATCGTCGCCTCCTTGGAGTAAAATAACGTCTTTTCCCGGAGAATTAGCAAGCAAACTAAGTTGATTGGCGGGTAATTGACTGAAAAAAAATACATCGCTACTTTCAGTAGCTTGACCGATGTCAAAAGGTATTCCAGTGTCGATCGCAGATAAAGTCATAGCAGGTTACAATTTAATCAAAAGGACAAATAAAATTAGTTCGCAGTGCTGAAATATTGCAACAATGTCAATCAGCCTGTAGGGGCGGGTTCGCCAAGGATTTTAAAGTTAGCAAACAGGTTAAATAAACCCGCCCCAACCCCACAAAAAATCCCCAATTGACAAGGTGTAAGATATCAGGAGTGATGACTGAAGTCCCAAAAATCAGGACTAAAGTCCTTACTACGAACCGTTCGATCGCGCTTAATCGATCGAACATTTATTCCACAATCAAATTTATAACTTGCTGCTTATCGGTTTGCCTATTCAAATTGCGAAGGATTAGTTTCGCAAAATGTCCGAAGGCTTTTTGTTGAAATGCTGCCGGAAGTATTTGGTAAAGCGGCCCGGATTGTAAAAACCATATTCGCAAGCAACTTCGGCGATTGTTTTGTTGCTTTCAATCAACTCAATCCGGGCGGCTTCCAGGCGGGCGGTTCGCAAAAATTGACCGGGAGAGACGCCGTAATGGCGGGCAAAAGCTGTTTGCAAAGAACGACTGCTGCAGTTCATCGCAGCCGCCACTTGGGCGATTGTTAACTCTTTTTTCATATTTGCCCGAATGTATTCCGCAGCTTCCCGCACGCGGGCGATCGAAATTTCTGAGACTTTGATAGTCGAGGTATCTGAATTGTTGTAAAATGAACCTTGGACTAAGGTGGAAAAAACAGCAATTTCTAAATTTTCAATAACCAGCGGATGGCCGTCAGTTTCAATCAAATTCCACAACGTCACGACCATTTGATAGATCGATCGACCGTAAACAGTGGTACGATCGATCGCATGAGTTAATTTAGGACGTTCGATCGATTTGTCGAGATACTTGCTAAGTTCAGTTAAAAATCGAGCTTCATCTATATAAATTGATATAGCACTATAATTAGGTGAATGTTGCAGGCGAATTAATTCGACTCCCGGTTGACCGATAGCTAGGTGTTTTTCATTGATGAGAAGCTCTTCAGAGCCAACTTTTATGATATGATTGCCCTCGAAAAAAGTGAAAACAATTTTGCCCGGAAGAGAATGTCCGGCAGTATATGTACTCCCGGCCTCCCAAACAACATTCAAGAGCTCGAAGTTCTTTAATTTAGCCAGTCGCCATTGAATTTTATAATCTTTAGAATGGGGAATATGTTTAGTTATGGTCGGCAATAGCTTGACATATATCTCCGGATCTTTAATTTCAAGATTCACATCCCAAGGCATAAAACAATCCTCATTATTGACACCCCAAATCAGCTAATTTGTAAGGTACGCACTGCGCACCTTACTAGCTATTAGTTTTAACTTAAAGTCAAAAGTAGTGACAGACGGCTGTTTAACCTTTAGATCTAGATCCCCCCTAACCCCCCTTAAAAAGGGAGGGACTGGAAACTCTCTTAAAGTCCCCCTTCTTAAGGGAGATTTAGGGGGATCGAGACTCCAGAAACTCTCTTAAAGTCCCCCTTCTTAAGGGGGATTTAGGGGGATCGAGACTCAGGTAAAAACGAAATTTTTCGATAGCTTCAGCCCTAAGCTAACACCAATACTTGCTACCCTAATCCTCTCCCAACAAACTCTCTCATCTCTCTCCCCTCTGCGCCCTCTGCGCCCTCTGCGGTAAAATCCTCTTACAATAACCGCCACATCAGTTATGACATAAATAACCTCATTAATACAGTCCTTATCCAACAATTCACAAACAGTTTGATTCCCGCACTATCTAACTGTCAATTGCCAACTGTCAACTGTCAACTGCTATTCTATTTCACCTCCTTATAACCCACCCCATAACTCGTATCTCTCCCCGACAAATAAGTAGTTTTCCCCGTCAAATCCTCCAATTTGTCTCTCGTTTTGCTCGAAGTAATCGTATTTAACGGAACTCCCCATTTGCTAGCCAAACCCGCAGCCACACCTATACCTTGTCCTTGATAAATATTCACTGTCGCAATTCTGCCCACCGATACCGCCATACCAATATAACCGGACGATCGCCCCACAATAGCCAAATTATTCACCTTACTAGCCAAAGCACTTTCTATCCCAAAATTATACACCGGCAGCGGCGGAATTCTCGACTCTAAATTCGTGACACCGCCCCGCAAATCGAAATCGTAGGAAAAACTGCCGATCGACTTTTCCGGTGCGGTTCCCCCTTTAATAATTTCCTGTCCCGTCAGCGGATCTACCACATCGCGCACGTTCAATGTTTGCCGGATATAAACCTCATTGGGAATAAAGATTCTAACATCTTTTCCCGATTTTTTTTGCAGCCATTCTTGAAGGTACGACATTTCTTTCACCATTTCTGGTGTCGGTTTTCTGCCGTTTTCTTCCATCTTCATTAATTTGTCAACTTGATATTTAAATAAAAACCCGTTCCAAGACATCGAGTTATCTTTGTAAAGGCAGATATTAGCTTTGTCAAAAAAGAATCCCCGATCTTGGGTAAATGGCAATTTTCTTTCTACGTGATATGCCGCTCCGATCGCGACACTTCTGATGTTATAACCGTCTTGGTATGGCTGGTAAATAGTACTCAAAAAGTTGCGCATCCAAAATTCGGTACTGGCATCATCTTTGTATTTGTTAATGCTAGTTTTGATTTTTTTGACTAAGGGTGCGTTGTAGAGTATTTCGTCTTCAATTCTGCGAAGATCCGATATTGTTAGCCCGGTAATTGTCGGCACTATGGAAATAGCTAAAGTTTCATTTTTGGCTTTAATATTTTGCGATTCATATCCTGTATAATAAGACAAGCCTGCTTTTCTCGCGAGTTCGGCATCTTGAGTTACGTCAATGAAAGAATTGGCTTGAATTTTGACATCGCTGTCTTTGACTAGGGCATATTCAATTTTTTTTCCAACTACGTGAGGAATGAGAGTAGAATTAGAAATAACTTTAATTCCCGCTTCTGCAAGCATTTCTTTGAGTGCTTTGTCTGCCATTTTGGGTTCGAGACAAGATTCGGGAACGCCTGCTTTATCTAAGAATTCCCGGAAGCATTGGGCGTAGGGTTGGTTGTACCAATCGGGGATTTTATCTAAATCGACGTAACCCAAACCGCCGCGGGTGAGTACGCCGCCCAAAAGATCGCTTTTATAGTTCGATCGAACTAATGCAACTTTGCCTTTTTCACCTAAAGTTTTCTTCGCCCAAACCGCCGCGCAAATCCCCGGTACTTCATCGCCATACACTACTACATCGAATTTTTGATAAGGCGATATTTGGGAAGATTTGGCGGGTTTGCTTGTTGTTTGTTGTCGCAGAGTTGCGGTGTCTGATGTGGCGCTGGCTTCGTTGCGATGGGCGATCGAACTTTTTACATCTTTGAAATAGGGGGAGTCAACTAAAAGTTTGGCGGCTACAAATAAGAGGGCGATCGAAGCTAATGTCTTGAAATTAGAAAGCATTTAGTTAACTTGTGGATAAATTTAGGATACCTGAAATTGCAGTTCAGGGTTTACGGAGTTGAATATACCACGTTTGGGTAATTTTGACACAAGTTTAATTATTTCGGGAACAGTTGCGATTGACATTAATGCCTAGTTAAGTTTGTTTGCAACTTGTAGCAACTGCAGCATTGTGCTATTTTCAAAGCATCAGTCAAACACGATTAACTGATGTTATGGTAGAATTGTCTGGGGCTGGTGGCAATTGGGCAGTTATTGATGAAATTCCCGATCGAACTGTCGTCCAACAACAAGATAAGTTATCCTGCGGCCCTGCTTGCGGTGAAATGCTCTTTCGCGATCGCGGAATTTACGATACAAATCAATCTTTAATTGCGACTGAAACTGGAGTACCTGTAAGTGTAGAAGATTTAGCGATCGCACTCAATACTCTGGATGCAAGCAGTTCGAGAGTTTGGTTGGGCGGTACAGTTTCCATACCTGGGGCCACAAATTCTGAAATAGTGGAGGTATTAATTAGCACGGGTTCTTGGGCTGCTGTTTTGTGGGAAACTTTAGCTGACTTGGGTTCTATAGTTATTGTTGGCGGACTTGACGGTACAGGAAAAATTTTGATTCGCGACCCTTGGAATGCTACAAGATATAAAATGGAATTAGCAGAGTTTTTAAATTATTGGAACCTTCAAGCAGTTTACTCATTAAAACAATGAAAGTACAAGTTTTATCTGTTAAACCCGCGATCGCACCCAACACTCAGGAGGTTGTGCTGTCGCTTGGTGCGGATACACACAAATTTATTTTTACAACAGAAGTCAATAAAGTTGCAGAACATTTACTTCAGACAACTCGCGGCGATCGAACTTTTTCTGAAGTTTTCCGATTCAATCAGCGGGTAGCGATGAACGTGACAAATTTGGTTGTTAAATGCTACAATAATGAAATTGTAAATTTTCCCGAAGATGTCGGCATTTTTGTTACTCCCGAAGCAGCTTTATTGAAGCAAAAACAATTTGAAAATAGCAGTTTAGCAGGCTCACAATTGCAGCAACCAACAGTAGTAGATCCAGAAATCCGCCAACGGGCGATCGCGATTCTTGAAAAGTTACCGGAATCAGTGCTTGATGAAGCTGTGAAGTTTCTCGAATCTTTGTATATTAAGGGCGATCGAGTAGATTAGCTATCTTAATTTCTGTTGTGAAAAATCAAGCAAAACTGTTGTTTGCGATCGCATCTTAGTTATGATGTACGAAGGGCGATCGTATTTTAGACGATAGGGCAGAGAGAAACAGGTAGGGGCGATCGGTGTTTTTAGAAACGGCGATCGGCTACAATTAAGTTAACCACAATAATTAAGTTATCTTAAAAATACATAAAAAATGAAAAAACTTTTTGTACATCCTCAATGTCCGTTTTCAGTTGACACATTTAACTTGGTATCTGCACAATTTCAGGACGAATTCAACTGCCATGATTTTTACTTATTACACCACAATGATTTTTTGACCTATGTAGAAAATCCATTGAAGTATATTTTCAAACAAGTGGAAAAGCTGTTGCCGGCTTCGATCCAAAAATTTATACCTATTAATTCGGAGAGCTTTGGATATATTAAAAAAGAGGGATTGGAATCAATAGATTGTAGTATAGCTTTGGGTTTTAAAGATATCTGTTCTGTAGATGATCCTCAATTCATGCTAAGCTTTGAAAAACAAAAATTAACTTTTGGTTTTTATGCAAAAAGTGATTCTGCAGCTTGGATAATCCAAAATTATCAAGACTGCTTACAGTATTCCAAAGATGCAGAAAAACTGCTGAAAGCTTATAAACTCCCCAATTACTATCAGTGCTATTTAACTCAGAAAATAATTCGCAATAATTCCCAAAAACCAAAAACAATTGAAGAAACAATCCAGCCTCAAAAAAATATTTATACTTTATTAAAAGCTATTTGTTTGTCTGAGTTAATAGATGAACATTTTTACCCCGATAAAATTACCAATATTAGGGTGATTCTATCACTTGATTTTCCTAAATTATTAGGATTGTCAGCTAAAAAAATAATTTTACTGATAGCACAAACATTTAAACAAATGTTCCCATTATTTTTATGTTCCAAGCGGTATCCTGAATATTCACCTGTAATTGTTATCAGTCGATATATTTCAGTATATGAAACAGAATTTAATCAATTTTATGATATCGCAGAAATCTCTGAAATTACTGGTTTTCAAACATCTGAACTCGATCGCTGGATACGCACCATTAACCGCAAGCAACAAGCCATCCTCCAAGGCCCGCCCGGAACCGGAAAAACCTTCCTCGCTCAAAAACTCGCCCAACACTTAATCGGCGGCGGTGACGGCTTTTCCGACATTATCCAATTTCATCCAGCTTATACCTATGAAGACTTCATTCAAGACATCCGCCCGCAAAGTCAAAACGGGCAATTAACAACAAACACTATCAACTAGGCATTTCCTTCTTTTTGACAAAAACCTTAACTGAAGATATCCAAGACATTTGGCAAATGGAAATCGAGCCATACCTCGAAGAATACTTCTTTGACAACTCGGAAAAACTCGATGAATTTATTTGGGATAAAATTCAAGATAAATTGAGAGATTGATAATTTAATATCAACTCCGGGTTGGTCATCCCTTTTCTCATTCGGCGATTGAAATCGCTACTATACAAACGAAGTCCGCCTACGCGGACTTAAGAAGAAATGAGACCGGAAACCCTGACTTGATATAATATCAAATCAGCCTTAAATACGCCGTTTATTTTCTTTAGTCGGCGTAGGCCGACTTTGTTTGTGTAGTTGGGGGTGAAAATCGAATGACGGGCGCTTCGCCACATTCGATTTTGCACCCCCAAAGCGGTTTCAACCGCCCACTCTTTGTGTGTGCAAACGCGGTTTTAACCGCCCACTCTTTAAAAAATAACCTATGAAACGAGAATCACCGCAAATCGTCGAACTTACAGAATATCAATTAGCAACATTCGATCGACCTTCAATCCCCGAATCAATCGGACAGAAAATATACCAAAATTATCGCAAGGAAATCGACATAGAATTTCCCAACTTTAAAACGCAATACCGATGGCAATTAAAATCAAAAGGCAGAGTTGGCAACATTCCGATCGACCCTGAATTTAACATTACCATCCGCCCAAAAGTTCCGATAACAAACTTATTCGGAATGCTCGACATTGCCTACAAACTTAACATCAATTTTCCGAAAGGAGAGATTCAATGCGAATCTTTAGAACAAATCTACGAAAGATTAGCTAACATCCTTGCCCGCAAAATTCTCGATCGCTGTTGCAAAGGATTGTATCGCGATTACTTACCCAAAACCGAAAAACTTCCCTGCATTCGCGGCCGCATCGATATGCGACAAACTATGCAAAAACCTTGGGAAGTTAAACTCAAATGCCACTATCACGAACAAACAAGCGATATCGAAGATAATCAAATACTCGCTTGGACGCTCTTCATTATTTGCCGCAGCGGTTTGTGTCGCGAATCTGTTTCATCCACAGTGCGAAAAGCTTTTCACGCACTCCAAGGATTTGTCACCCTAAAATCCTTTAAACCAGAAGCTTGTATCGATCGAACTTATCACCGTTTAAATCACGATTATCAAATCTTGCACGCCCTCTGTCGGTTCTTTCTAGACGGAACTTACCCCCTAGGGGGTAGTTCCGAAGAGAGCTCGCGCATACGAGCTATAGTTTTCCCCGCCCTCGATCGGTCTGTTGGTGTAGTCATGTAGC
>JALOON010000042.1 GCA_025454405.1 Oscillatoriaceae cyanobacterium Prado104
GACCACGGTATTCTTGCCGAAGAATCCGGCAAATTAGGCGATGCAACTAGCAAATATTTGTGGGCGATCGATCCTTTAGACGGTACGACTAATTACGCCCATCAATATCCTTTTTGGGCAGTTTCGATCGGACTTTTAATCGCAGGTGTACCGCAAGTTGGAGTAGTTTTCGATCCGTTTCATAACGAATTATTTCGTGCCGCTAAAGGAATGGGCGCTACCCGCAACCGACGGGCGATCGAAGTTTCCCAAAACTCGGAATTGAAAAGAAGCCTGTTAGTTACCGGTTTTGCTTACGATCGGCGCGAAACCACCGACAATAACTATGCCGAATTCTGCCACCTCACCCACCTCACCCAAGGCGTGCGGCGCAGCGGATCGGCATCCCTAGATCTGGCACATGTAGCCTGCGGTCGCGTAGATGGCTACTGGGAACGCGGACTTTCCCCTTGGGACGTAGCAGCCGGCGTACTCATCGTCTCGGAAGCCGGAGGTAAAGTTACAGCTTACGACAGCAGTCCCTTTGAGATGGATTCCGGTCGGGTTTTGGCAACTAACGGTCGCATTCACGCCGAACTCAGCAGCGCCCTGCAGCAAGTTCCTCCCTTATCGGCTTGGTAGCGGCCCGCACTCAGGGATCGGCAATACTACGGGGGTCACAACCCCTTAACTAAGGCTAAATTAAAGAATAGTGGCAAGCCCGGCAAACAGTTGACAGTTGACAGTTGACAGTTGAGGGCGATGTTTTTGGGACGGGGAGTTCAACCGAGTCCGAAACACAATCCGCCACCCCGCAGGCGGGGGCTTGAGACCCTTGATATTTGGTAAGGAATAGTAAGCATTATGTCTTTTGAAGCAACAAAAGGACTGTTCAAGTTTGATTTTACAGACCAGCACGCCATCTTAGGAGTTCCCTTGGATGCGGAATTCAACGACATCCGCAAGCGGTACATGAAAATCGTCCGCCGCTTGCACTCGGATACTTGCCCTTTTGAAGACGAAGCGGACAAGGATTGGGCGAACCAATTTTTATCAAAAGTGGTCAACCCGGCCTACAATAAATTCTCCAAAGACAGCGATCGCAAGGAATACAGCCTGCTGTTAACAGCGATTGTCAAGCGCGTCGCTAAAGAACAGCCGATAATGCAAGTCGAAAGCAATGCAGCCAAGCAGTTAGCTAGCGCAGCAGATTTGCAAGCAGCTTACACGACGGCAGTTCTCAAACTCGCTGACAAGCAATACGAATCCAAGGAACAAGCCCTGGAGGCGATCGAGCAGATTAGCGAGCTTAACATGGTTTACCTGCTGCGCAAAGAGCAAAGAGGCGGCGGCGTAATTTCAGTCCAGCAGCCTGCTGCCGCAAAACCCGCAGCCCCAGCCAACCCCGCCCCCGCAGCCGCAGCCGCCAAGCCGGTCGCCCAGCCAGCCGCTGCCCCTGCTGCACCGCCACCGCCACAGCCCAAACCCATAGTTTCTGTGGCAGAACAATCTTGCGGTCGAGCTCAAGGATTCATGGACAGCAAAAATTACGCCAAAGCAACTTTGGAGTTGAAAGAAGCCCTGAAGCGCGAACCGAAAAATAGCAAGGCTCACGCTATGTTAGCCATGTGTTATTTTCAACAAGGTCAAGCCACAATGGCTAAACTTGAAGTCCAAAAAGCTTTGGCATCAGACCCTCAAGAACCGACGGCTTTAGAAGTTAAGAAAAAACTGGAACAGCCCGCTGCTGGGGCTAAAGGCAAAAAAGACGAAAAACCGGGCGGATTTTTTGGAAGTTTGTTTGGCGGAGGGAAGAAAAAGTAGGTGGCATTTTACCAGCACAATTTAAATAGTTGCAAGATTGAAAATAGGTGAACGGAGTAAGAACGGACAAGAAAATTAATAATTGATGGCACTTGAATTTGTTAAAGTCGAATGCGGAAATTGTAGCGTTCGGCTTTAACCTGTTCATCTAAGGTTGAGGTTTTAACTCCCATTTGATGCGAGAGGCAAGGACAAAAACTTTGGCGATCGAGCAAAAGACAGGAGTAGAGATGGGCGATCGATCCGAAAGGGCGATATTTAAGCCAGATTTGGTATAAAATCTAAAATCTAAAATCTAAAAGACTCTGCCACCGAAAGCCCAGCTTTCAACGGCAACAATTCCCAATCTAAAATCTAAAATCTAAAATCTAAAATCCACATGGTTCACCAACCTCCATCGGGTGCAAGAGATTTATTACCCCTTGACGTTGCCCAAAAAATTTCGATCGAACGCCGCTTGCAGGAAGTGTTTCACCGCTGGGGCTATCACCGAATTATTACTCCGACTTTAGAAAGGCTGAAAACTTTGATGGCCGGAGGCGCGATCGACCGATCGACCCTAATTCAATTCCAAGATGCCGAAGACGGAGAATTAGGGTTGCGATCGGAATTAACAGCTTCGATCGCCCGCGCGGCTGCGATGCGAATGGCCGGGACTTCTTGGCAACCCCAGCGCCTCTACTACAACGCGAATGTCTTCCGCAAAGATCCCGATCCCGGCAGCGGCGGCCAGCAGGAATTCTATCAAGCTGGCGTGGAGTTGTTGGGCGCGGGAGGAACAGTCGCGGATGCAGAAATATTGTTGTTGCTGTCGGAATGCTTGCAGATTTTGGGAATTGACGGCTGGCACTTGGTGGTGGGCGAAGCAGGGTTGACTGCCAGTTTGTTAGAAGCTTTTGAGCCTAATTTGCGGGAAAAAGTTCGAGAGGCAATTGCCAATCTCGATCGCATTGCTTTGGAAACTTTGCCGCTGTCACCCGCAATGCGAGACAGGGCGATGCTGTTATTTGACTTGCGCGGCCGCCCGGAAGATGTGCTGCCAATTGTAGCGAATTTAGATTTAGATGCGACGCAGCAAACAGCATTAAACAATCTCAAATCCGCGATCGAATTGCTGCACAAATGCCAGTCAAAAATCCCCAATTTGCAATCTCAAATTCACCTCGATTTGAGTTTGATTCAAACTTTTGATTATTACACGGGAATCGTGTTTGAAGTCGTCAGCAGCAGCCAGACGGGACAGCGAGTTTTGGGACAGGGGGGACGGTACGATCGACTGTTGGGACTGTTCGACCCGCAGGGGCAAAATGCCCCCGGCATCGGGTTTTGCCTGAATATTGAAGATTTGCACCAAATTTTGCTCGCCGAGGGTCAGTTGCTCAAGGAAACCCCTCCTAGCGAATGGTTGGTAGTGCCTGTGACTGCTGATGCGGTGGCGGCTGCTTTTGCCTACGCCCGCAAACTCCGAGATTCTACTCATTTAGTTCGGGTAGAAATAGATTTGGAAATGCGCGAAAGTCCTGAAGAGGCAAGGGAATACGCGCGCGATCGGCGAATTGCTCAAATTGCTTGGGTAAATGTCGAAGGGTTCCCAACAATTGAAAGGGTAAATAGTTAATAGTTGACAGTTGACAGTTGACAGTTGACAGTTGACAGTTGATAGTTGACTATCCCCATCCCCCAATTGAAAATCGACAATCGATTGACAGCCAACAGCTAGGTAATTAGAAATTGGGAATTTGTTAAAAATTAATAAGTGTGGTATGATGTAGGCGATCGCGAGCAGATTAAGTAGGAAGCTGTCAATAAACCTTAAGGCATAACAGAATGTCGGGTGATCGCGCTATCTGCGATAGTTTTGCTTCAGTCTGTTACGCTCGCAAATGACAAACTTAATGTATTTTCCCACCCATCAAAAATCCTACATCCAAAACCCACAATTCGCAATCAAAAATCCAAAATCTAAAATCTAAAATCGAATATTCGCCAATCGAAAATCCTCAATCGAAAATCCAAAATCCAAAATCTAAAATCGAATATTCGCCAATCGAAAATCCTCAATCGAAAATCCAAAATCCAAAATCTAAAATCGAATCATGGCTCATACTATTGTTACGAATACTTGTGAAGGGGTTGCTGATTGCGTCGGTGCTTGTCCGGTAGCTTGCATTCACCCCGGTCCCGGCAAAAATACCAAGGGTACTGATTGGTACTGGATTGATTTTGATACTTGTATAGACTGCGGAATTTGCTTGCAAGTATGTCCGGTTGAAGGCGCGATCGTCCCTGACGAAAGGCCCGAATTGCAGCAAACTCCTAAATAAAAATTTCGATCGCCCGTTGCAATTCATCCCAAAAAATTGACTGGAAATTATCCAATTCGATCCAATAACTGCCGCATCCATTCGCGATCGACCTCACTAAATGCAGGTGGCGGTGGAGACTGGGTATAGTCGATCGACAAATCGTACCCTGCTTCATCGTAGATAGCATTCAAAGCAGCTTGTAAATCGAGAACTGCATCGGCATCAGGTTCTCGTAACGGAACGGGAATTGTAGGAAGAATATCCTGTAACGTCAATGTCCAAAGGTCAATAACTCCCGATCCAGCGCGGGTGAGAGAAATTAAGTAGGGTACTGAAGGAATGCGCAGATAATTCAACGGACGGGTTCCCCTGCGCAACAAATCAATTTCAATTAAATGGACGTTAGCGTTATAAAGACGCTGGCGTTTTTTGCGGTAGTCCGTGATATTTGGTTCGCGCTTGTTTGCAGGGGAAAGAATTTCGATACAGGATACCAGTACATTGTTCGCTGTATCCCTAATCTCAACAGTAGGGATGCGAACTGCAACGGGCTGCATGACAGGAAGCGTCAGTGATGCGGGAGTTGTGGCAACATTTGACAAGCGGTTTGGTACTTCTCTAGTGTTGCGGTTTTGCGGTATTTGCAACACTTCTACATCGGGATAAAGGATACCAATTTCATTCTCAAAAGAACTGTCTTCCACTACATAAATTTCCAAACGGGCGACATATTTGGGGCGTAACTGCGGTGCGAGAAAAGCACGAATTTTGCTCGCCAAGGCGTTATGTACGTCCGGCCACAATGCGGCTTCGAGGTAGGGGTCCATACCGGGGAAAGGGGAAGGCATTTTTTAGAAACTTACTAATTGCCGTTTTCAAGTAGATTTTGCTATTAGCTTTTGATGCTTGCGTCTATTTTGGCACTGGTTTCACTCAAATGTCTAGAATACTTTAGGAATTACCCAAAAAGTTGGTAGTGGGGACTTCAGTCCTCAAAGGACTAAAGTCCTCACTACCAACCAGGTTGGTAGTGGGGACTTCAGTCCTCAAAAGACTAAAGTTTTCACTACGAACCTGTAATTGCGAACCTGTAGTTACGAAACAGATCGTTGGAAAAAATTTCTAAGTATCTGATATCAGAGGAAAGTTATCAGTTGCCAAAACTAGTCCGTTTTTGAGAGTTGCGATCGCCCCTGCTTGAGGAATACTTTTAATTAGTGCCAGCCCTTTTTCTGCACCGAGAACAAACGCAGCAGTAGACAATCCATCCGCTTCCATACCGCTAGATGCTAATACTGTAACGCTGGAAAATTCTTGTGGCGATTTACCCGTATGCGGATCGAAAATATGATGGTTAATGCAGTCTTCGCTGAATTTCGTTGCGTAATCACCGGAAGTGGCAATAAATTGATTTTGTGGCTGTACAAATCCTAGATTTGCATTCATTTGGCGGGGGTTTTGAATGCCGATTTTCCAAGGAATTCCGGCTGCTTTTTGTCCCCAACTGCCGATTTCACCTGTATCTAGCAAAGCATTCTCAATGCCGTAGTTTTTAAGTACCGCAAGAACTCGATCGCTCGCAAAACCTTGTGCGATTCCGTTTAAAGTAATTGCCATTCCCGACTGAATAAATTGGATGCGTTTTGCGGATACTTCCAGATTGTTCCAGTTTACCAATTGCCTCGCTCGATCGATTACTTCCCCTTCAGGCAACTTTCCTAATTTCTCAGCTTGCGCGCAAGCTTCCCACAAAGGCTGCACCGTGATATCAAAAGCACCGCCACTCAATTCTGAGAGATTTTGAGCGCCATGCAATACTTTCACTAAATCGGGATGGGGTAACTCCAGCCAGCCCTGACGATTCAGTTGGCTGACTTGACTTTCGGGGCGGTAAATGCTCATCAACTGTTCGATGCGATGCACTTCTCGCAGGGCTGCCGCGATCGCAGATTTAGCAAGATTAACATCCTCATGTACTGCGGTAATCGATACATTCGTACCCATAGCGTAGGAAGTATCTCGTACCAATTTTAATCCGGTTTTTTCCCATGGTATAAAACTTGTTTGCTTTCCACCTAAGCGATTGATTAGCCCGCGCCCGCACAGCATCACGATCGCTCCTGCAGAGGCCATCAAAACTTTCCGACGCGCGATCGAATTCATATTTTTTCCTCCTAATTTTAATTATTGGTAACTGGTGTCAATCGTTGGGTTGTAGCGGTTTTTTGAGAGTTACTGCTTTACTGGTTCCTAGGCTGTGCCTGGGAACCCAGATCTAGAGGCTCTGCCTCGCGTACTTTCAGGCAGATTAAACATCATTTTTTCACAGCTTTTTGCAGTGCATCTTCAATTGCTAGTAACAATGATTTGCTGGTAGTAGTTGCTCCCGTCACCCCGTCCAAATCCACTTTTTGCGCCCTAATAACTTTTCTCGTCACCCCTTCCGCCAGCAGTGGATAAAGAGCCGATCGATTGCTGATAATATCAATCCGAGTAATTTGATGTTGGGCAACAGTTACATCTACAGCATAAGTAAAGCCGCCTCCTGTTTCTTCCCCCCGATAGGTGCCATCGGCAACAGTTGCTAAATTTACTGGTGCAACGGGTTGTCGGCGGTAGGATTGCAAAACGACATTTTGCTGGTACAGATATAGGGCAACTGCGATCGCCACTACCGCGCCAATTACTAATGTTGCCTTGCGATTAATTTGCAAGGGCTTTTTGCGCGTTCCCCACGGTTTAAACACAGAAATTACTACAACTGAGATTAAGATTGCCAACTCTAACCAAGTCCATCGAATCGTATTTGAAACAGCTTGCAGGTATGCCGGATCGCTTAGCGCATCAAGTCGCAAAGCATCGGAGATTGCAGCCATGCTGTTAATGGCTGGAGTTGAAATCGCCGTAATAAAAAAGCCAAAAAAGAAGATGATTGCCCACTTCAGCGCTATCCAATGAAATTTGAATGCACCCCAATTAGTGAAGAGTGAAAAGCACAATCCAGTATACAAAAAGCCAAACATGGCATTGGTAACAGCATAGTCGTGGATGTAGAAAATCGTGCGATCGATCGCGGCTAATTCGTCGCCATTTTGAATGCCTGCTTTTGCGTGTACCAGCAACAGCATTGCCACCAATCCACCCACCCAAATTGTTGCTAACAAAATATGAATGCTCAGCAGGATGCGTCTAGTCGTCGGATTGAACATCTTGTTCGTACTCCTGACAAACTGATAGGATATGACAATATTGTGTCATTATGACAGGATACTGTCAAGTATGGTCGAGCAACAAATTTATTCTCCGGCTGGCGAGGCGTTTACCGAATTGGTGTTGGAGATATTTCGGGTGAATGGGTGTCTGTTGGCTGAGGGCGATCGCATGACAGCCGATTTAAACTTAACCAGCGCTCGCTGGCAGGTGATGGGCGCGATCGGGCGCGAAGCGATACCAGTGGCGCAAATTGCGCGCAAAATGGGGCTGAGGCGGCAAAGCGTGCAACGTCTGGTGGATATTCTGGCGGGTGAAGGGCTAGTTGAGTTTAAGCCCAATCCCGAGCACCAAAGGGCGAAGCTAGTAAAACTGACAGAAATTGGGTGGCAAAAGCTCGATCGAATCAATCAAATAGAGGTAGGTTGGGCGAACAATATTAGCCGTGAAATGGATGTTGAAAAATTAAAGAATGCTGTTGAAATATTGCAGCAAATTCGCAAACATTTGACAGCTTGTGGGAGTTGTGAGTTGTGAGTTGAGGGTTGAGAGTTTTGAGTTGAGAGTTGAGAATAATTCTGAGTTTTGAGTTTTGAATTTTGAATTTTCTTTAACTCAAAACTCAAAACTCAACATTCAAAACTCCTTACCCATTACGTTTCTCGATCGAGCACTTTGACAATCTTGTTATAAATTTCTTCTGCTTCTTGCTGCGAATTGCCAATACTTGTCAGTCCCAATTTGCCAAACTCCGACAAACAGCCCATTAAATGAAAAATAGTCCCCGTTTCCGTACCCGTATCAAAATGCAGTTGATTGTCAGCAATAATATCCATTAAATCGTTCGGCAACAATCCCCGATAGCGCTCTTTTTTTAAATTGTCGGAAGCTACATAATATTTAGGACGCCCCTGCAGGCTGTAAAACAATCCTGTAGAGCGATCGTACCGACCGTTTGTTAGCAGTTTTAATGCCATAAAAGGATGAGTTGTACCTCCCTTCCGCAAGTTAATTTCTATTGCTTGAATATCCCACTTGCCATCAGCTTGCTGCACCGCCACAAAATCAACTCCAAACCTCTCTAAAGCGCCTTTTTCTGATAATTTTTGCCCTACTTTCCAACCCAATTCTTGCAGCGCTATCCGATAGGATTCATCCGCAGGAAACCGACAGCCCAGAAAAATTTGACCGTCGGGACCTCCTAAAATCTGGTCGTGAGTGGAAAGAATTTCGACTTCGCCACTGGGGAGAACTCGACCTTGAACGCTGGGCGATCGCTTGTTTTCTCCTTCGATAAATGCTTCGGCGATCGCCCCTAATTCCGGTATCCTGCTGCTGAAATTTTCCCATTTTTCTCCGGCTGCTTGAAAGCGCAAATTTGGTAAATAATCGGCGATTGCTTTTACCTTGTCTCGATCGGATGTACCCGCAATAGTTTTCAGTTCTAAAATAGCATTACCTTCGCCTGAGAAACCTTCATTTAGCTTAATTACAATCCTCTGCAAATCCGGCTGTCTTTGCCACAATTGAGCTGCCGCTAATGCTAAATCTCCCACATTCCAAACTAACTCCGAACCGTCGGGATAAGGCACGCCAGATTCTGCAAAAATTTGCCTGCTACCGCTTTTTGTTCCCCAATACAACAAATCTGGATCGCTGGCCCATAAAGGGATGCCCAATTTAACAGATAACTCGCGTTCTAAAGGCGTCGAGTTGTAACAAATCATATAAGATTTTGTCGGTCGCACTGCTTGGCGAATGCGTTCCATCAAGCGGGGGCGTTCTAAGATTTTTTGAGTGAGAGATTTCGCAGAAGCATCGTAAGTGGAAAATAATAATAGTCGATCGCGCGCGTGCGAAAATGGAATTCCCGGCAGCAGTTGCAAGTAATAATCAATTATCATGGGATGCAGCGGCTCGGAAGTCATGTAAATTAAGCGGGTGCGGGGATTTCGCAGGCGAATTAACGAGAATAAATGCCGTTCCTCGTAGTGGTGCGCGCCGGGGATTTTCTGCATTTCTTGCTGGTCTAAAGTGAGGGAGGGAATGACCATAATGTCGCAATCTCCGCTATCAAATTCTTCGATCGCCTGCCAGCGTTCTCGAAGTTCGCTTTGCAGGTTGCGAAATTGCAGAACGGTTTCTAAAGGTGAATTCGTTAACTCTAGCATTGCATTTTACCTACTGGGAAAGAGAGGGAGAGTGGGGGAGGGGGAGAGGGGGAGAGGGGGAGAGAGGAAGAGGGGGAGAGGGGGAGAATTTTTCTTTCTTCCTTCTGACGAAGAACGAATGACTCAAGAAATACGGATAATTCATCCGTGTATCCGTGTTATCCGTGTCGTGCCTTCCTTCTTCCTTCAACTGTCAACTGTCAACTGTCAACTGTCAACTATTTTAAGCATCCCACCGCACTCGAAAAAGTCTGGCATATTCCAATATAGGCTCTAACCGGCGTTGGTATTCCTGCAAGGCCGATCGCAACTTTTCGGAAGGCCGGAACGCTAGAGGATTCGTATATTTTCTTACCGTATCGATATCTGGCGACTGACTCAGCAGCAGCAATCGCACATCTTTATCCAGCAGATAACTTAAAGATAGCAAATCTCCCATGTTTGTAAAATCGTTGCCCCGATCGCTAATTACAATTGTATCTTTAATCGATCGATTAGCTATCGCTTCTTTGTTAATATATCCGGCAACTTGTGCGTTAAAATAGCTCAAGTCTTTGCTCCACCAAGTATTAGAAAAAGCACTGGCAGTACATGATGCTATGCTGGCTGCAAACACCGCTGATACAATGATTTTTCCGAACGACTGCCGGCTTTTGATGGTGCTGGCAAGCCAGCCTGCAACTGCTAGCTGCACTCCCGGAAAACAAGAAACCAAATAGCGACTGACGGCCGATCTCTTGCCTCCCATAATTATATCCGGTAAAGCTAATATTAGAAAAGGTACAAAAATCGATGTTACAACAAACAGCCAAGTTGCAGTGTTAGTGTGGCGGCACATTTGGTAAAGTGCGACGGCAATTAATAGCAAAAACGGCACTCTCAGCAGGTAAGTCCAGATATTATCAAATCCAAAATCGAGGTCAAAAAATATGGCTGTAAAACTGAGAGTCCACAATTTGCTAAGGAAAGGCAAACCGGGGGCGACTCGCGTCCAATCTGTCGTAGCTTCGGCGCGTTGGAGGTTGGTTGCCAGCACGTAAATCCAAGGCACGTACAAAATTAAACCCGCTGTTACTGCTAAGAAAAACTGGGAATTGATGATGTGTCCTTGTACTTCCTTTCTTTTGACAAACAACCAATATAAAATTACAAAAGCCCCCTGTCCGATTAATGTTAAGCTGAAGAATGGATGAGTGTAGAAACCAAGGGCGATCGCCAGCGCATAAAACACCCAATTATACCATTTTTGCAACCGCACTGCTCTCAACAACAGCCAACTGCTGCCGATAACTGTTACTGTTAGCAAACTGTACTGTCTTGCTGTCTGAGCGAACAAGATATCGAAGGGAGATAAAGCTAACAGGGCTGTTGCTAATAAAGAAGCTGAACTTGAGGCAAAAAGTTCTTTCGCTAAAGCGTACATTAAAGGTAAAGACAGCAAGCTCAGTAGCGCTGGCAAAGTGCGGGATGCTGTTAGAGAACTGCCAAATTGCTGCATCCAAAATCGAGCCATGAGAAAGTATAAAGGTGGATGCTGCGGGTCTTCCAACGCGAGGGAATTAATTGTATCTGCTGCGGTACTTCCCGGTTTTATCTGTTGGTATTTCTGCAATTGGGGAGCAGGAAAGATACGGTTTTGGAAAAGTTCGTCATCGATTTCTTGTCGGGTGAAGCCAGCCGCCCGGAGCGAGGTGTAAGCTTCATCATGCCAGTAAAGTTTGCGATCGAGCTGGAAAAAGCGAAATCCGATGCCTAATAAAATAACAGCAATTAATAGACTTATAAACCATCGTTGGTTTGGGCGGTCTATCGAATTATTTCGCTCAGTTGTAGGTGCCATAATTTGCTTGATTGAAACAAAAAAACCGGGGTTTTGGTAGAATTGGCGGGTTGCAGCGAAATATTATCTCGAAAAACTCGGTTTCTGGCTACCCGAAGCGCGACAGCGCGATCGATTAGAAGCTTGCAGGATGCTCGATCGATTGAGAAACCGGGTTTCTGTGCGAAAAATACGGTTTTGTTGCAAAGTCTTTGCCAGAAACCCGGTTTCTGACCCGCAGCGACTCGATTTGAAATCGACCCCCACAGCAAAGCCCAAATATATAGTAATTCTAGCTGCTGCCCGATCGCGGTATGTTGCGTCGCTGCGATATGGTGCGGTGCGTCGCCATTATCCAGTTGCCAACAACCAGGACTGTGGCAGCGGCAGACCCTACTGTTGTTGAAACTCTTACAGTGAAAGGCTTTTCCCTTCTTCCTTCTTCCTTCTTCCTTCTTCCTTCTCCCAGCAAGATAAAGATTTCTAAATCAAATCGCCCAGAACCGGCCGCCCCCCAAAATACCTGTTAACATACGTGTTGTACAGTTAATCAACAAACTCCGCGAGGGGTGTACCCGCGTACCGCAAATGGCAAAAAAAGACACATCACCAAAAACTGGGACTGAAGACGTTGCAAAGCAAAAAGCCCTCAGTTCGGTACTGCAACAAATCGAGCGCAGCTTTGGTAAAGGCGCAATCGTCCGTTTGGGAGACGCCACTCGGATGAAGGTAGAAACGATATCCACAGGCGCGCTGACGCTGGATATCGCTTTGGGAGGGGGCTTGCCCAAAGGCCGAGTGATCGAAATTTACGGTCCGGAAAGTTCCGGTAAAACCACTCTAGCCTTACACGCGATCGCGGAAGTACAAAAATCCGGCGGGATCGCCGCCTTCGTGGATGCCGAACACGCCCTCGATCCCACCTACGCCTCGGTTTTGGGCGTTGATATTGAAAATCTGTTAGTTTCGCAGCCCGACACCGGGGAAATGGCTCTGGAAATTGTCGATCAACTCGTGCGTTCCGTTGCTGTAGATATTGTAGTAGTTGACTCCGTAGCGGCCCTGGTTCCCCGCGCTGAAATTGAAGGCGACATGGGCGACTCTCACATGGGCTTGCAAGCGCGCTTGATGAGCCAAGCTTTGCGAAAAATCACCGGTAACATCGGCAAATCCGGCTGTACGGTAATTTTCCTCAACCAATTGCGGCAAAAAATCGGCGTAACCTACGGCAACCCCGAAACAACAACCGGCGGTAACGCTCTCAAATTTTATGCCAGCGTGCGGCTCGATATCCGCCGCATTCAAACCTTGAAAAAAGGCTCGGACGAGTACGGCAACCGCACTAAAGTTAAAGTTGCAAAAAATAAAGTTGCTCCGCCTTTCCGCATTGCTGAATTTGACATTGTATTTGGCAAAGGTATTTCGACTTTGGGCTGTCTGACTGACTTGGCCGAAGAAATGGGAGTAATTACTAAAAAAGGTTCTTGGTACAGTTACAACGGCGATAACATCGCTCAAGGTCGAGACAATGTAATTAAGAACATGGAGGAAAAACCGGAATTTAGAAATCAAATCGAGCAGCTAGTAAAAGAAAAACTGGCTACTGGGGCTGTGGTTTCGGCTAATTCTGTGGCTCCTGTCGATGACGTTGATGATGATGAGGACGATGTTGATGATGTTGATGCTGAGGTTCTAGAAGATTTGGACGACGAAATCTAAGTTTTTTAGCGAGCTGCAATCTGTAGTTATCTGTAGGTGCGCAGCGCGCACCTTACTCATTTTTCACCAGATTAGCGATGCTAATTATAGAACCTTCTGGGAAGACCATTGGCTTAGATGTTGGACTGAAGGAATATTACACCGATTCGGATCTGGATTGAATACTTTGGCAAAGTATTTGAGAGAGTAACAGTTGCGGTAAATCCGCAATATACCAGCCAAGAATGCTCTAACTGCGGTGAAATTGTCAAGAAAACGCTATCCACAAGAACTCACGTTTGTAAATGCGGTTGTATTCTTGACAGGGATTTTAATGCAGCTAGAAATATCCTGAGTCGAGGATTGAGTACGGCGGGGTACGTCGGAACTTTTGCATTAAATGCAAGTAACGCTTTGGGAGAATTGACCTCTACTCTAGTTGGAGAAATCCAATCAGAGCAAGTTAGCTCGTAGAACAAAGAATCCCCGCGCGTTTACGCGCCCGGAGTGTCAATTTTCACCTGTTCGCAATCTTGTATGGTACTCTCTTGCTACCCCCTTAAAAAGGGGGGCAGGGCAGGGCGGATTTATTGTTGCGAAAAGAAATCAGCAGACCTTGAAACCTCGTTCGAGCTTGATTGTTCGCGATCGATTAAGTCAACGGAGCAATCGGCTTCACGGAATTTCTCTGGCGACCATAAATCCCCCCTGCTTTTTAAGGGGGGCAGGGGGGGATCTAAGGGTTTGAAAAAACGCTTTAGTCCCGATCTTTGAGGACTGAAGTCCTCACTACGAACCCAATCTAAAAAGATCCGCAAAAACCGCATTTCCTTCCATTATTCTACTCGCATCCGGCGAATCGCAAGCTACCAAAAGCGCTTTCTCCTCTCCCAAATACGGAAACAGCGACAACCCCTCAGCATTGTCCGTACCAACTTTAAAAGGCAAGTCAAACAATGCCTCCAAATCTCCTCCATTTTGCCCGGTAATGCTGTCTCCTTCTCGCCCTAAAATTCCCCTCAGCCGAAACACCGTCATCTCCCCAGATACAGTCATCGTCGGCCCCGCCAAAGCAATCAAATCTTCCCCATGCCAGCAAAATTCTCGCACTCCCAAACCGCTCAAATCCACAAAATGTTTTTTGTACGATTTCCCTCCTTTTCCAATCTCCTTAAGCTTCAAAACTCCCGCTTTTGCCTCTTCAATTTCTAGTTCTAAAATTATCGCCCACCCCCGCAATACCGGCCCGCGCAAACCGAGAAAAATTCGATCGCCCTTTACCGCCAACCCTTCAATATCAAATCCATTTTCTTTACTCGGAATTGGCACCGATAAATACAACCCGAGATGGCTGTCATTTTTCAGCACATCTGTCAGCAAACTTCCCGTTTCAGTTCGCTGCAAGCATCCCGCTGTCAGTTGAATTTCGGGATTGTCTGGATGGGAAATTGACTTGTGTAAAATTCCATCTTTTATCGGGATGCGCGCCAGCAAATAGCGGTTGACATCTGTCTCGATTTGTGCTAATCTTTCGATATCTTTGTCGGCGTCTTTGCCTTTAGCTTTCTTGCGTTTTGTGCTGTGAGAACCGACCAGCCACAGATAATTGTTGCTGAAATCAATGCCTTCGATATCGATTTCGCCTTCTCCCGACAGTTCGAGAAAATCGGCAATCGCAAATCTTTGATGTTTTCCAAAAACATGAGGCGCAACAGGCGACAAACGCTCGATCGAAGTTGTTTCGTCGGAACCCAGCCACAAATTCCCGTCTGGAGTTAAGGCAACAGCAGACAAATCTGCAATAATATCGGCGGCTTCGCTGTTGAATTGCAGGAGCAGGCGACCTAGCAAAAAAGATTCTGACATAATCATTTGCACCAATACTGCGATTATGGTAAGTGATTATAGCCAAGGTCTGCTGGGGAATTCATGACACCCAAAGTCCGCTGGGGAATTCATGTTACCCAAAGTCCGCCGGGGAATCAATTCCCCGTCTCAAAGCGAAAGTCGGTTAAAAACCGACTGAAAACTCCAACCAAAAATTCAAACCAAAAACTCAAACACATACACTATTCAGTCCTCTTCCAGAGGACTTTAGCTTTGAGACAGGGGTTTTCAACCCCTGGCGGACTCTCGGGCTGACGGGTAGACCTCCCAACCGCAGCCAGCAGTCAACATTCCGCAAACCGAACCTCCCGAGGCGGATAACACCCTAATTCAAACATTAACATCTCCATTACATTTCGTTACGATAAGGACAATGAGAGAAAAAAATCTCGGCAATAATATGAGAGGTAGCCAAAAATGAACGGTACATTTCGCGTCGGCAACCTGTTTGGAATTCCCTTTTATGTCAACGTATCTTGGTTTTTAGTTCTGGGTTTAGTAACGTGGCAGTACGGCGGCCGACTGGCTTTCCTGTTTCCCGCACTCGGCCCTCTAGCACCTTGGCTGTTGGGATTTTTCGCAGCGCTGCTGTTATTTGCTTCCGTCTTAGCCCATGAATTAGGACACAGTTGGGTAGCTATCAAACAGGGAATTGGCGTGAAATCTATTTCGCTATTTCTGTTTGGCGGGCTGGCTAATTTGGAAAGAGAATCGAAAACCCCAGCCGAAGCATTTTGGGTAGCCATCGCAGGCCCCCTAGTCAGCCTGTTTCTGTTCGGTTTGCTAAGCGCGATCGCGATTTTCGTCCCCCTACCCGGCCCGGCAACCGCCATTGTCGGACTATTAGCTTCCATTAACTTAGTCCTGGCTTTATTTAATTTAATTCCCGGCTTGCCTCTAGACGGTGGCAACATCCTCAAAGCCCTCGTTTGGAAGATTACCGGAAACCCTTACAAAGGTACAGTTTTTGCCAGCCGCGTCGGTCAAATTATCGGTTGGATCGCGATCGTGACAGGCCTTTTCGGCAGTATCTGGAACTTAGTAATCGGCTGGTTCTTGCTGCAAAATGCAGGTCAATCCGCACAGTATGCTACAGTTCAAAATCAGCTTGCGGGACTGACAGCAGCAGACGCCGTAACTTCCGAAAGCCCGATCGTCCCGGAAAACTTATCTCTCAGAGAGTTCGCCAACAATTTTGTTATTGGCAAAACTCACAACTGGCGCAAGTTTTTAGTTACAGATGATTCGGGACAATTAGTAGGGGCGATCGAACTTGAGGATCTCAAAACTATTCCTACCGGTAATTGGCCGCAAGTTTTAGTTAAAGAACTTACCAAGCCGATGGAATTTTCCACCACAGTCAAACCAGAATTATCTCTCCTCGAAGTTGTCACTCTCCTCGAACAGCATAAAGTCCAAGAACTCCCCGTTGTTCGCGACAATGGCGTCCTCGTCGGACTTGTAGAAAAAGCTGAAATTATCCGCTTGCTGCAAAGACGCGCTGAAGCTAACCCCGCTTGAGTCCCCAGGACTGCAGACCAATAACATTCAACCCCCCGACCTATCCCTAAAAAAATGGGCGATCGGGGGGTTAACTGTAGCTTTTAAAATGAAAATCTGCAATTATACGATCGGTAGCAAACTAAGGCGATAATTATTGCAGTATTTTCATTAACAAAGCGAGGACGCTATGCCATCCCAGGACTTTTCGTCTCCACCCAAAACCAAAGAGTCAAAAGTTCTGCCTTCTCTGACTGACAAAATCTTGCCTGCAGAGCCCGCAGCCCGATCGCCAGCTAACACAAACTCTTCAGAACTCAGTATTTACCAAGCTCAAGATATCATTTACAAATTTTTTCTGCACCACATTAATAACTCTGCCCCCCAATTGGTTTGGCAAGAATTTAAAAATTTGTTTATAGAACTTATTGCCCCGGTAGATCCCAAATTAATTCAAGCAATACATACTATAATTTCATTTGATAGCCAGTTAGAATTTAATAACTTGTTCAAACGCTGCTGTTACATTTTATTAAATAACTGGGTCTCTCACAGGCAGTACCAATTTGCTCTAGACTTAGTTACAATTATCAGCGAGCGCAGTCAGAGCGCACCCGACGCAGACAATTCTCTCAAATCTCTCAGGCTGTGGCTTGCCAACTTTGTCAGCAGCGCAGACTACGAAGAAATCCAAGCGTTTGTATCCAAGTACGACACCCAACAGCAAACTCACTGGACTTCTCGCTACGAACCTTATTTGCTAGTCAGCCGGTATCTCGATGCTACCAGCAGCCACGAAGAGCGCGAAGCTGCTAAACTTCAGTCGCAGCAGCTAAAAGATAAGTACAAGTTTGAACTGGCAATGTACACATCTCGATCGCAGTCCGCTGTTTTCAGATCCAAAACTTACCACAACCCGACTCTTTTAGGAGATGAAACCCTGCGTTTGATCAAAATAATTTTGGTAAACCGGGGTTCGTTAAGCTATCCCAGCTTGGCAAAGATTTTTTTAAATCAAAGTCAATATGTTACTTACAAACAGTTTAAAGAAAGCCTGATTAAGTATTTGTTTTATTATGCAGAACATACTGATTTTATGGAGAGAATCCAACGAAAATTGCTCGAAAATTTAGAAACATTGTATCGCGACAATGATGGTGAAATTGTTAACAGCAGCCTACAGTTCCGAACCTGCAACCACATCATCAAATGTTTGACAGTGGAAAATACAGGAGAACCTTCAGCCTTATTTTTAATCTTTTTCAGCCATCTCAATCCATTAAGTCTCGCAATTTTGTTACTGAAATTAGTTTTAATTTCTCCCAATTCTCGAACGAATTTAGAACTTTATTTAGCCCGATTAATCCAATACCATCAAGAGCATTCGGCGATCGACTGTCAGTGGCTGATTAATTTTTTAGAAATCTGTCAGATCGCCCTAACTATTTACGGAGAAAACGTTCAATACAATTTGGTGAATATGTCCGAAAACAATCTGGACGATCGGCTAATAGTTGACCTGAATAATTGTCGGGTTTTTTCTCAGCAGAAAAAGAGCCGAAAAGAAGTTGACAGTTAAGAAAAGTTTTGAGTTTTGAGTTTTGAGTTTTGAATTAAAAAATGTCTTTAACTCAAAACTCAAAATTTAAAACTCAAAACTCCCGATTTCCCAATTTTAGTCTGCATTTTCCGCAGTTTCTATTTCCCTAACTAAATTGAGAATTTGATGATATTCAAAATTAGACAGATGCTTGTCAAGAATTCGGGCAAAATCATCGCGATTGCTCCGAATTTCCTCGATTTTCTCAGCAATTAAATCGAAGTCTGCATTGCGAATTGCCTGTTGCATCTGGCTCGTCCATTCTCGCGAAAGTTTGGGCTGCGATTCAAGTACAAACGTTGCAGTAGCAGTATTCGAGAAACTTTCCGAGCCAACAGTTGAATTCTCAAATACCTGATTTAGATTGAGTACCGCACTCCCAGCTTCAATTTTAGATAAGTCTAAAATTTGATTGATTAGTTGCAGCAGTTGTTCTCCGTTGCGACGAATAATTGTAATTTGTTCTTGTTCTTCGGGGGTTAAATTAGGACTGGGCTGCAATAATTGAGCGAAGCCGAGAATGGCATTGAGAGGAGTTCGCAGTTCGTGGGTCATATTAGCGAGAAAGATGCTTTTAGCTCGATCGGCCGCTTCTGCTGCTTCTTTTGCTTGTTTGAGTTCTTGTTCTGCCTGTTTGCGATCGCTCGTATCAAGGATGACGCCGTGCCAGACAATATCTCCATTTTCGCGAAGTTCCGGCCGGGAAAAACCTTGCAGCCATTTGAGTTTTCCCGATGCTGTAAAGATCCGCCATTCGTGAGAAAATGGTTCGAGATTGGTTGCGCTTTTGACAATTGCCTCGAAGTGACTCGCCCGATCGTCCGGGTGCATTTGTTCGTAAATTAAACATGAATCATTCATAATTTCCTCCGGTTCCAATTCTTGAATTTCCCGGCACCGCGGACTGATATATTCCATCACGAACGAGCCGTCGCTGCGCCGCACGAAAATGTAAAGTTCTCCCGGAACAGTAACAGCTAATTTTTGAAACAAAGCCTCGCTTTTTTTCAAAGCTAATTCAGCCTGTTTGCGATCGCCAATATCAAACCCAAAGGCAAAAACAAAGTCAAAATTGCCATCTTCATCCAACACCGGCGTGCCGTGCCACTCTGCTAGCAAAATCCGCCCGTCTTTAGTCTGGATGCGGTGTTCGTTAACTGTTTGCTGGCCCGCAACTACGCGCTCGAAAACCGACATTAAGGTAGCTCGATCGACCTCGGGTACAAATGTCTCTAAGTAATCTTGACCCATAATTTCCTTGGCAGTATAGCCCACAGCTTGCAGCATGCTGCGGTTCGCCAGCAGGATTTTGCCCCCAGCGTCGAGCGCTACAAAAAAAATCGGCGAATTTTGGATAACATTTAAGTTGAAATCCCGTTCTTTGCGAATAATTTTTTCAGCTTGCTTGCGTTCCTCAATTTGGAGTTCCAAGCGGGAATTGATTTCAGCTAGTTCGATCGTCCGCAAGGTTACTTCATTCTCCAGGCGGCGGTTGTAATCTGCCAATATTTGTTCTGCTTGTTTGCGCTCGGTGATATCTTGAAACACGATAAGTACATAAATAACATTGCCACCCGCATCAAACATCGGCTGCGATCTCACTTGCAAGCGAATCACTTTCCCATCTCGGCGCAGATCCATATCTTCAATGAAGGTTTCTTTGCCCATCACGGCGCGTTCAAAGGGCGAATCTTCGATCGGGTACAGCCTATCGGTTCCGGCTACATAAAGCTGATAAGTTTCTGAGAGTTCTTCAGGAGTTGTAGTTGCTACCGCCGCTTTACCGGTAATCTCTCCTCCGGCTGAATTCATAAAAATAGTGCTGCCGCTGGGAGTCAGGGCTACCACCCCAACGGGCAAGCATTCTAACAGCTTGGCAAATTTTTCTTCGCTGGCGGCCACAGCTTGAAAGGAGTTTTTCAGTTGTGCCACCATCTCGTTAAAAGATTGCGCTAATTCCCCCACTTCATCGGTGCGACTTACCGCCACAGTGCGATCGAAATTCCCTTTAGCAATATCTTTGGCTGCTTCGTTGAGGCGCAGCAGCGGCAGAGTGATCCATCTCGCAGCCAGCACTCCGGAGACCGTCGATACTACCAGCGCCAGCGCGCACAGTAAAATTGTAGTGCGGGTATTGCGGTTAATTTCGGCCATGAAATCGGATTCGGGAACTACGATCGCGATCGACCACTTCAAGCCGTAGTTGTTAGAAAACGGCACCACTTCCAAAAAATAACGCTGCCCTGCTGCGGTAAATTGCAGTTGCTGCCGTTTCTGCATCTTGTCGAAGCCCTGAAAATGCGAGTGCAAATACTTAGCAGCAGTGCGAATTAAGGGTGTCTGGCTGTCTAAAACATGCAGGCGCTGCAATTCTTGCTTTCCGGGAACCTGTTTGAAGGGGGAGTCCCGACTCGAACTCGCTACCAACAGTCCCGAGTGTTCGATCGCAAAAATTTGTCCTTGTTGGCTGAGTTTAATTTGATGCAGAAAATTTTGAATTTCTGAGAGGGAAAGATGGACTGCGCAAACTCCCAACAGTTTACCGGTGCGATCGCGAATTGGTTGAGTTGCAGCAATAAAAATAGTACCCGGAGTAAAGCCCGGATAAATGCTCGTCCATGTAGGTTTATTAGTTGCCACAGCTTCTTTGTACCAGGGGCGTTGGCGGGTACGGTAGACTCTCGGTTCGATATTTAATTGCCGCCCGCGATCGCCGGAATCGTCGGTAGCGTAGTAAACATTCCAAAAGTTGTTCGCTCTGTTGGCAGTGACGATTTGCAAGCTATTATCTTTTTGGTTGCGCCACATCCCGAGATATTCTCCTGTTTCGGCACCTAAGGAAATCCATTGAATGCTTTTAAATGTTTGCATTTGATGCCACAGGAATCTCTCGGACTGCGGCTGGGGCTGTTCTAAATTGAAGTTCAATTCACCGCGGGCGATCGCGGCCGAGTTGAGTTGATTTGCCAAGTATGCTGTTTCTAGAAAATTCGTCAGCTTTTCTTCGATTCTTTTGCTAGCCTCACCCATTAATTGCTGGGCGAGGTTTTCCACTGCTTTTTGCCCGTTGCAAACGGAGAGATAGCCGATTAACCCTACCGTCCCGCCAATTTGCAACACAAAAGACGCGACGAGAACGAAGCGCAAGGGGATTTTTTTCGGTTGTTTGGCAGCGCGGCTTGTTGAGAAAAGCGACATGGGCAGCTAACAGAGTGCTATCTACCACTTTAGCTGATAGTTTTATTTAATACTTTCCCCGATATCCTCAGCAATATTTGTCTGGCGCATTTACAGTTTTCCCATGGAAAATCCCTCGCTTAGCTTTACAGATGTAGCGAGGGCTGAGAATAGGTATTCTCGAAAAATACGAGCGGTGGCTGCGGCGATCGATCGAGCCATTGCCATCTATTAAAGAGATACTGTTTGGGCGCGCCTGAGAGACTGTCCGGCGTGAGAACTTACAGCGATAACAGAGCCGACTCTTTTCAACAAGTCCAGGCCCGAAGTCACCGCAAGTAGTGAATGTTTGCGCTTAGGCCGCTTCTTCTTCGCGATCGATTTGACGCAAGTGAATGTGTTTGCGTCCCAAAGAGATTTCAAATTCATCTCCCGGCTGGAGTTCCATTTGCTTGGTATAAGCTGCTCCAATCAGTAAGTTGCCGTTAGATTGAACGCTAATCCGATAGCTTGCCGAGCGTCCGCCGCGTCCGTTGCCATTTTGCTTGCCATCTAGCTGAATGCCTTCTGCATCAATTAAGGCATTCAGGAATTTCATCATGTTTACCCGTTCTACCCCGTTTTTGGTAACGGTGTAGTAACCGCAGGCCCTCGCTTTTTCTTCCTTGGTAAGGTTCTCTAGGTCTTTAACCTTCTTGATGAGAGCTTCGCCTTCGAGGGGTTCGATATTTTTCTTTTTAGCCATCTACTGAGTCCTGAAATATTCAACTGGTGTACGGTTTTTTTCTCGGTTCGGTTGGGGTTTGTGAGTTTTGCTTGGACCGAGAAGTTTAGCTTTATAGCTGGTCGTAAAACTATATTACACCGATCGGCTTGAATGTTAACCACTATTATCAAAATATTTTTAACAAATGCAGTCTTTCTTGAGGAGTAGCCGGCTGCAAGCGAACCATCTCCAAACTCGCTAGCATAAGCTATCAGCTATCAGCTAGCTGCTCCTTTGCCCCCGATCTTAAAATCCGATGAAGTTAACCAGACGCGGACACTACAGTGTCAAAGCTCTACTGGATCTAAGTTTGCAACCTTGCTTCGGTCCGACATCAGTGAAATCGATCGCGAAACGACAGGAGTTACCGGCTCCGTATCTCGAAAAATTGCTGATTGAAATGCGACGAGCCGGTTTAGTCCAATCAGTTCGAGGTTCCCAAGGAGGGTATCAATTGGCTCGCGAACCCGCTCAAATCTCTTTAGGACAAATCTTAGAGGCTGTAGGCGAAACTATTGAACCTTTACCCCGACATTCTCCTGACGCTTCCTGCGCCGAGGACTGGGTAACATTCAGTTTGTGGCACAGACTTCACAAAAAACTTGCCCAAGCGCTGTACAGTATTTCCCTTGAAGACTTATACTATGATGTCCGCAGTTGGCAAGCGGCTCTGGGAGAAGAAACGAGCTTTATCATTTGATACCTTTAATACTGACACTGCCCCTGCATACTTTCTGCCGGATTTGCAGCATTCACTCGTTTTTTCGCCCGCGATCGCATCCCGATAAGTTTGATGTCACTGTCTGCTGTCTCGAATCCGATGCAATATCTCGATTTGGCGATCGTACCTATTGCCAGTGTTAGTTGGCAGCAGCACCGGCACTTGCTTGGGAGCGAAAGTAATCCGGGCGGTGCAAATCGTTACGATCGGATGAAAGCCTTCACCTGCAAAGCTTTCAATCTCAGCGACCGCATCGAAGCCAGCAGGCGCTGACTGTGGAGTTTGACACAATATTTAACGATGGCAGATGAATTTGCTGTTTTAGTTTTGGCGTCGGTATTGGATTATTCGATCGGCGATCCTTGGGGTTGGCCGCATCCCGTGCGAGTCATGGGTTGGGCGATCGACCGCTACACTCGACTTGTCTTTAATATATGGAATAATCCCCCAACCAAAATGTCAGTCGCCCGCAATAATCCTGCCAACGATCCGGCTGCTGGGGACAACAATCTCGCTGACAAGACGGCTGCACGCCAGCTTCGATGGGCCGGTACAATACTGGCGATCGGACTGATTCTAGGCAGTTATACTGTCAGTTGGTCGATCGTCCAAGCTGCTAGTTGGGTGCATCCTCTTTGCGGTATTGCCCTGCAGAGCATTTTACTGGCAAGCTGTTTTGCCGGTCGCAGTTTGAGGGCAGCAGCCCGAGACGTACTCGCACCTTTAAATGTTGGAGATTTAGTCAAGGCGCGAGAACGCTTGAGTTTTTACGTCGGTAGGGATACTGAAAGCTTATCTGAGGCAGAAATTCTGCGGGCATTGTTAGAAACGGTAACAGAAAATGCAGTAGATGGCGTGACGGCACCGCTATTTTATGCCCTGGTTGGGTTCGCTCTCCCGCATCTATTATTAAATGTTACCGATGGGCAGATCGCCCCGGACTCGATCTGGGCGAGCGCGATCGTTCCTTGCGCGATGGCTTATAAAGCAGCCAGCACGCTAGATTCTACGGTTGGCTACAAAGAACCGCCTTACACAGATTTAGGATGGTTTAGCGCCAAACTAGAAGACGTGCTGACTTGGCTTCCTTGCCGCTTAACAGTAATAACTTTAGCTGTTTTATCTGGCAAACCGATTTATGTTTGGAGGATGTGTCAGAGAGATGCAGTAAAAGATGTCAGTCCCAATTCCGGTTGGAGCGAGTGCGCCTACGCTGCCATCTTGGGAGTGCAGCTAGGAGGTACAAATTATTATCGCGGAATTATCAAACAAAAACCGCTGTTAGGCGAATCGATTCACCCCATCGCCCCGGAACGAATCGATCGAGCTTTGCAATTAACCCGCTATTGCTTTCTTATTTGGTTGGGATTATCCTTGCTGGTTTATGGAGCTCTGAACGCACGCACAGGTATGTAGTTGCGCTCGATGACTCAAAATCAATTTCTGAATGCCCGTGCATTGCAGACCCAACTCCATCAAAAATCGCCAATCGCAAATCGCTCGATCGTGCCAGAACGAATTTGTTAAGCTTTGCAGTTAACTCGGTTTTCTTTGGTATGAGTGCGCGCTTAACTGCAATCTCAAATCTATAATCGCCCGCTCCTGTGTTGCGTCGCCGTCCCAAAACAATCGAAAATAGCAAATAGCAAATCGCAAATCGCCCGCTCGTCAGTTGCGTCGCCGAGCGAAATTAATCGCCAATCGCCAATCGCCAATTGCCCGATCGTCCCAGAACGAATTTGTTAAGCTTTACAGTTATGAGTAAAATCATCGAAATTCTATCCCCGGAAGAAGTGCGGCGCACGCTTACCCGCATGGCTTCCCAGATTGTTGAAAAATCTGGCGATCCGTCAGAGTTAGTGCTGCTGGGAATTCATACTAGAGGAGTACCTTTAGCTCAAATTTTAGCTGCTCAAATTGAAGTTCTCGAACAAACTAAAGTATTCGTGGGCGCTTTGGATATTACGTTTTACCGAGATGATTTGGATCGAGTGGCGATGCGGACGCCTGCCAAAACAGAAATTCCTTTCGATTTGACTGGGAAAACGGTTGTGTTGGTAGATGACGTTATATATAAAGGAAGAACGGTACGGGCGGCTCTAAATGCGGTAAATGAATACGGGCGACCGGAGAAAATTTGGTTGGCGGTGTTGGTCGATCGAGGTCACCGAGAAGTACCGATCCATCCCGATTTTACGGGTAAAAAGCTGCCGACAGCGCAGGAAGAACAAGTTAAAGTATACGTTCAAGAACTTGACGGTCGCGATCGCGTGGAGTTAATTAAAGGTTAATCGAGTTTGGTTAATCAACCTTTCATATCATGTCCGATCGAGCGACAGCAATCGGATTTGTTCGTAGTGCGGACTGAAGTCCGCAACATACTGCGGACTTCAGTCCGCAATACCAGCCATTTTGGTTGCGATCGCTCGGACACCATATAATAGCAAATCCCGATTTACTACCCCCTTAATGAGCAGGCTAATTTCTCCCTCTCCCCCCCTCTCCTCCTCTCTCCCTCGATCTATCCCTGTTGGTCATATCCTGCAAAACTTGTTCGAGGGTATTCGCTTCTTGAGTCTTTCCTTGCTTTCTATATAAATCCCTAGCTCTTTTCACCGACTCCACTGCATCTGACATTCTATTTTGCGCGAACAGCACCTGACCCAACATATAATGAAATTCCGGCGCGTTGGGCTTGATGCGAATTGCTGTTTCCAGATTGGGAAGCGCTTCTGCTAATTTATTTTGATTGGCTAAAATGCTGCCCAAATTCGCGTAAGCTTCGGCAAAATTCGGATCGATTTGGATCGCCCTGCGAAAAGCTGCTTCTGCACCTGTCATGTTTTTCTGCATAGCTAAACGCACGCCTTCCTGAAAAACTTCGTTGGCACCGCTATTTTGAACTAAGATATCTTTCGCAGGCAATGGGGTCGATCGCCCCTGCAAAGAAACATTCGCAGCACTAACTGGAACAACTGTAAATGCACCAGCCAATACTCCAGCCGCAGCCGCAGCCGCGAAAAATTCAATCTTGTTGCAATTTTTTAACATTGGCACCCAACCTCCATTTGACAATTTTAGATTTGAGATTTTTGATTTTCGATTGGGAATGGGGCATTGGGAATGGGGCATTGGGCATTGGGCGCAACGAAGTGGAGGGATGCGGCATTGGTAATTGTTTCTTCCTTCTTCCCTCTTCCTTCTTCCTTCTTCCCTCTTCCTTCTTCCTTCTTCCTTCAATAATTTCAATTACCCGCAGTTTCCAAAAACGTTTGTACTCGACCGTTCGGTCTCAATACAACTCGAATTCTCGGGTTTGTTCCATCAGCAACAGCAGAAACAAAAGGCTCGCCAACCAAAGGCATATTAGCGCGATCGATATAATCTCCCGCTGCTTTTCCCATCGGAGTAATACTTTGAATAGACCCTTTTTCGTCTATTTGCAAGCTGTATTCTAAAGTTTCTTCCATGTCTTCAGGAGGCTTCCAACGTTCTTCAAAATAAGCTTTAACTTCATTAACTTGAGGGATTGTATCAAATAAACTGCGATTTTGGTTGCTCGCCACCGCCTGCCGGTCAACCCCAGCTTCTGCTTGCGGTCGAGCGTCTTCAAGCTGCGGCAGTTCTGTACTTGCCGGAGGAGCGATCGGGCCGATACGGCTGGCGGCCGGTTGCTGCGGGGCGATCGGCACCCCAGAAGCTGTCAGCGGTGGCATCAGCGGGGGCAGTGGAGGCGGTACAACGGGTGCGAGCCTGGGGGGTACGGGGGGGAGTACGTAGGGCGCTGGAGCAGCCTGAGAAGCCTTTGGGGTGGCGGAAATTGGTGGGTCTGCGGGAGCGGGAATTGTAATTACCTGTTCTCTAGAAGGTTCTGGGGCGGGCGGTTCGGGAATCGGTGCGCTGCCGTTATCGGGAAATAGCAGGGGTGGCTGCTGGATGGGGCTCGGCCTGTTGCTGGCAGGAGTTGCTCCGGCGACGGGCGGTAAGCCGGGACTGGGGGATGGGGCGAGATTGATGGGAGGGGGCGGTAGGGGTGGCAGTGCGGGCGTAGGGGGGGCGGCTGCTGTTGGTGTTGCTGTCGGCGTCGCTGTCGGCATTGCTGTCGGCGTTGCAAAAGGAGCGACAGAGGTGCCAGCGGCTAGTTCCTGTTGTGCGGAGGCGGGGGCTGAGGCGGTTTGGGGTGAGGTGTCTGTCCGATCGAGCATTTTGATGACCCCCAAACTCAAGCCTACAGTTGCTACCGCCATTGCTGCCACCGACAGCCAAGGTGCCACAGACTGCCTGCCGGTGGGTCGATCGAGGTTGGGCACCGACATCACTTCAGCGGCACATTCATCTAAAGCCGAGGCCAAGTCAAACAGTTGCAAGGCGCTCAAGTGAACCACCGGCGATGATTCTGCTGAACTCAAAGAGCCTAAAAATAAGTCGTGGGCGAGCAAGCCTCGCGGTTGCAAGCGAGGTCCGATTGGCAGGTAAGCCGTTGTGGCAACCGAGTCAGAGATGGAATTTTCCTCGGAGGTTGCTATTTCCTCAGAGTTGGGGGGTGCGTCCAAGACAACGGTGCTGCGAGCGATCGAGGGTGGTGCTGTTTCTGCAACGGTTTGACTGGCTTCGGTATTGAAACTGGTTTCCCAAGCGGATGGCGCTTCTTGGCAGAGAAAGTTTTGTACGTAGTTGCTGACAGCTTCGTGGAGGGCTTCTAATTGAGTTCGATCGCCCTTGAGGGTAACGTGTTTGCTATCTGGTAGCCGGGGGTCGTCGAGCCGCAGTTCAAAACTGACAGACTTAAATACCGGTTGGCCCGCCCAGCGAGATAGGGGCGAACTTTTAGCTGTAATTTCCAGCGTGCAAGTGGGGGGCGTGTACCGTTTCTGAACCATAGGAAGTCAGTTGACAGTTATTCAGGAGTTTTGAGTTGTTCGGGAGTTTTGAGTTTTGAATTTTGAGTTTTGAGTTGTTCGGGAGTTTTGAGTTTTGAATTTTGAGTTTTGAGTTTTGAGTTAAAGAGAGTTCTTTATTCAAAACTCAAAACTTAAAACTTAGAACTTTCCCCCTCCCCCTCTCTCCCATATGAGTATTTTTACTTTTTAGCGCGATCGAGCAGAGCCAGCCAGAGCCGGCGGTGGCCTCCGGGGCTGCTGTAGAATAGCAAATCGATCAGGAGTTTGAGGGCCAAACCAGTCATTTCTCGGGATGATAAATTTTCTGCATCTTCCATGCGATCGCCATAAGTATTTGTGAAACTGTCAATGTAATCTCCCAGCAAAGCCACTGTGTGGGGTTCGCGGTTTTGCTCCGACATTTGCTCTAGCAGGGCAACGGCGCGGCGGATCAAAGCTTGGTGCTGTTTTGCTAAATGACAGGATATCAAAACGATCGCCCTGGCTTCTTCCACATCAAGTTTTTTCCGCCCCCCCTGACCTTTCCGCAGCGGGCTCGACTGGCGCAACCGCCACAATGATACTCGATCGGCCACTATTGATTCTAAATTCAGTTCCGCTGCAGCTCGCAGCATCGCTTCTGAGCCGATGCCCGCCAGCGCTTCGAGGGCGAGCAGCACTAAATCCAGTTGGGCTTTGATGTTGTCCAACTGAGTGGGTTCTGGTGCTTTTTGGGTCAATTCTTCCCAGTTGGGAGACGATCCCGTTTCGTTTGTGGGAGCGGAGGACTTCACGGTCGATCGCATGGTTTGAGCATCGGGAATAAGACAGGTTCGATCGGGCTTGGCAGTATCCGATTTTGTTGCTGGCAATTTTGGCAACTAAAATTTCGTTAATCTTTCTCCATACCTTGCTGTTTTCATTCCGGCAATCCTCACCGACTGACGGAGTTATCTGTTAAAAGTTGCAGTTTTGAGAAGGAAGAGTTGACAGTTGACAGTTGACAGTTGTCACGATCGAAACAGGAAGAATCAAGCATCCTGAGACAATATACATCTAGTTTTTGCGAAGCGACCGACCCAGCCGCTCCCAGAGAACGTTAAGTTATTGCTTTACCCCTAACCATGCTACGCCTGCAAGCGATCGAAATCAATTCAGGTAAGCTACAGTAACGCCGGCACCGCCTTCTTTTTGACTCGCGATTTCGTAGCGGGCTACCTGCGGGTGCGATGCTAGAAATTCGTGAATGCCGCGCCGTAACTGTCCCGTGCCTTTGCCGTGAATTATCCACAGCGAGCCGTATTCTACTGCTTTTGCCAAAGCTCTGTCTACTTCGATTTCAGCGTCTGCAACTCTCGCACCCCGCAGGTCGATCGTGTTTTTGTCCGTCCGCAGCGCGATCGGGGCTGGGGATTTTTCTGGCTCCGATTGGGCAGGTTTAGCCTTGACATTTGCAGCCGATTGTGCTAATGCTTTGGCTTTTTCGGCTTTGGTTTCGGGTTTTTGGCCGTCGAGGGATTCGATTTCTGCAAGTTTGACGGTCATTTTCATGATGCCGAACCGCACGGTCAACTCTTCGTTAGCATCCGGCCCGCTGAGGATTTCGGCCGTTTGGCCCAAGCTGGGAATGCGGATGCGATCGCCCGTTTTCGGCATGAAACCGGGTTTGGGTTTGGCAGGCTGTTTCCGCGAGGGCAGGTGTTTTTCGGCAATTTGATTCAAAGTTTCCGTGGCCTGTTGGGCATTTTGCGCCGTTTGGTTGCCCGACTGCAAGCGCCGGATGATTTGAGCAATTTCGGCTTTTGCCGAGCCGATCGCCTCTTGTACTGCCACTTCTTGCGCTAATTTGAGTTCTCGCTCCCTCTCTTGCAGCGCCGCTGCTTTTTGCGACACTTCTCTGTGAAGTTGTTCGGTTTGTTGCAGCAGTTGCGTTGCTTCTTTCGCCTTGGTTTCCTGTTTGCGCCGCTGGGCTTCGAGTCCGGCAATGACTCGATCGACATCTTGCGACGCCCCGCCCACATAGGTTTTCGCTGTGGCGACAATTTCTGACACCAAGCCGAGCCGTTTGGCAATTGTCAGGGCGTTGGAACGTCCGGGAATCCCCCACAGCAGGCGGTAGGTGGGCTGCATCGAACTGTCGTCAAATTCTACTGAGGCGTTTTCAAAGCGCGCATCTTGATATTTCAGGGCTTTGAGTTCGCCGAAGTGGGTAGTTGCGACTGTCAGCAAAGAATGGCTGGCGAGGTACTGCAACAGGGCGATCGCCAGGGCGCTGCCCTCTGAGGGGTCTGTCCCCGCTCCTACTTCGTCCAGCAGCACTAGGGATTTGGGCGGAGCGAGTAGCGGAGGGATGGGGTACGGGGCATGGGGCAGGGGTTGTGCGTTTCCCTCTACTTCTTTTTCCTGGTGCAATACTTCTAAAATGCGGCTGATGCGTTTGATGTGGCCGGAGAAAGTAGACAAACTTTGCTGCAAAGATTGTTCGTCACCGATATCAGCAAGGATGTTATCAAACCAGGGTAATTCAACTGGTTCGCGGGCGGCGACAAACATTCCTGCTTTTGCCATCAAAGCAGCCAATCCCAAAGTTTTTAGAGTAACAGTTTTGCCTCCGGTGTTGGGGCCGGTGATGGCGACAACGCGGATTTGCGGCTGAATTGTCAGGTCGATCGGGACTACAGAAAATCCCTGTTCGTACTGCTGCTGCCAGACTAACAGCGGGTGCCGCAACTGCCGCAAAGTTACGGGCGATCGCAGGTTGGGAATTTCTGCTAATTTTTCGGTTTCCGAGCTTTCCTCGCTAGCATTTTCCTCAGTTTCTGCTGCGGGATTTATTGCCTCTTCTTGTCTATCTTCCAATTCGATAAATGTAGGAGGATTTGCTTGGAGCCAAAAGCCGTAGCGGGCTTTAGCAGTGGCTAAATCTAAAATTGTTACTACCGCCAACAATCTTTCTAAATCTTCTTTTACTTGCGATACTTGTTCTGTGAGGGCGCGGCGCACGGCTTCTTCTTCAGCTTGTTCTTGCCTCAGCAACTGCCGCATTTGGTTGTTGAGATTTACTGTATTGTTTGGTTCGATATAAAGCGTAGCACCGCTGACGGAGGAATCGTGAACGATGCCCGGTACAGCATCTTTTTGTGGCGCTTTGACGGGAATCACAAAGCGCGAATTTCTTTGCGTAATTACCTGTTCTTGTACGGCGTTGGATTGCCTTTGCAAAATGCCCTGCAAAATCTGATAAATGCGATCGCGCAACTGCCGGATTTGCGTTCTAATGCCGCCTAATTTGGGAGTAGCGCGATCGGTCACTTGACCGCGTTCGTCGATGCAGCGGTGTATTTCTTGTTCTAATTCCGGATAAGTTCGCAATTGAGCGGCAAGATTTGCTAGTACCGGCAAATCCGATCGACTGTCGATGGTGCGGCGCAACTGCCGAGCTCCGGCGAGGGTAGTAGCAATTGCCAGCAGTTCGTCGCCCCCGAGGATGCCTTGGAGTTCGGCCCGTTTCAGGAAACTGCCGATATCTTGAATGCCTTCAAAAGTCAAACCGCCGTTAGGGCTGTTTTCTAACTGATAAGCTTCCTTAGTTTGAGCTAAAAGTTCTGCTGTCTGAGAACGAGTTGTGGGGATTTCGAGGCTAGTGGCTGCTGCGACGCCGAGTTTGGTGGCCGCGAAGGTAGCCAAGTGCTGGCACAGGCGCGGCCATTCCAATAGTTCTAGTGTTTCTGCTTGAATCAAAGTTGAGGGGGTGTTGGTAATTGGCATTCCCAGGCGCTGACCGAGAAGGGTAACAGAGGTACTATTAAATAATTTTAAAGTTTTTTCGGGTTTGCGGGCGCGATTTGAGAAATTATCGATCGCGGGCGGGACTTTCGGGAGAAGATACTTATGCGACTGGGATTTGCTAGATAAAAGTTACAAATGCCGTTTGAATTTCATTTTTCCAGAAGTAGTTTAAAATTTAAGTTTAAGTCAAGATACTTCGACCTTGAAAGGAGGTTGTGCTGACTGTTTTTAGCTGGAAATTTAACTATTTTAATTGGGAATATATTGGCAATTCTGGCGGTTAGATCGCGAACGTTAATTTTTGGAGTGTATTGGGTATGGCTGAGATTCTGACGATTGCGGATGTTTCAGTGTTTGAAAGAGTGCGGGAGTTGCTGGAGGGAGAGGGACACAGCTTGAAAGTCGCTGCCGACAGCAAAGAGGGTTTGGATTTGGCCGGGCAAGTGCCGCCAGATTTGATAATTTGCGACGGCACTTTGCCTCAAGTTGGTTGGTTGGAACTGTGCCACTCGGTAAAGGTCGATCGAGCTTTGGCTGGAGTGTATTTTATCCTGTTGGCGGCACCCGAACAGTTGGGCGGGGTGGCTCAATTGGACGAATTGGTTGACGATTTTGTACTCAAACCTATAGTCAAGCAAGATTTGTTGGGGCGGGTGCGTGCGGGTTTGCGCGCCTGCGGGTTGAGGGCTCAATTGGAGCGATCGCAGCAGGAGTCGCTGCTGTTTCGCGCTCAAATCGTGGCAACGGAAAAAATGTCTTCTTTGGGGCAGTTGGTTGCTGGTATCGCTCACGAAATCAACAATCCGATTACTTTTATTTACAGCAACCTGACTCACGTACAAAGTTACGCAGCCGATTTAATCGCTCTGCTGAAAATGTATCAAAAAGAGTTGGTCGAACCCAGTCGAGAAATCTTGCAAAAACAGCAAGATATGGATGTAGAGTTCGTGGTTGACGACCTGTTGAAAATTGTAAATTCAATGCGAAATGGGAGCGATCGCATCCGGCAAATTATCTTGTCCGTACAGGACTTTTCCCGCACGGATCGATCGGGGTGGCAGCTATTTGATGTATCTGACGGCTTAGAAAATACGCTGTTACTGTTGCAGCACCGCTTGCCCGCCCAGGATGGCAGGCGGGATATTAAGGTAGTGAAGGAATACGGAAATTTGCCGCAGGTGGAGTGTTATGCTGGTCAGCTAAATCAAGCATTTTTGAGTATTATCAACAATGCGATCGATGCTTTGGATCTGGTGGCTAGAGAGTCGGAAATTTCAGATAACAAACAATTTAAACCCGTGATTTCGATCCGTACTAAAGTTGTCGATGGCGGGCGGATTGCGATCGAGATTGCTGACAACGGTATGGGAATGAGTGAAGTTATTAAAGCGCGAATTTTCGACCCATTTTTCACCACTAAACCTGCTGGAGAGGGTAGCGGATTGGGACTTGCTGTCAGCTACGATATAGTAGTGCAGCAGCACAAAGGGGAATTGCTGTGTTTTTCCGAACCGGGAAAAGGCACGGAATTTCGCATAGAAATCCCGCTGCGACACAGTTAAGATGATTTGAGATTTGAGATTTGAGATTTGAGATCGGACAATCTCAAATTTCAAACTGTTAACTGTGGTAACAAGTTAAGCCTGCATGGCAGTTGTCAAGGGGATGCGATATCGTGTCCGGTCGATCGATCGCGATCTGGTTAGTTCGTAGTGCGGACTTCAGTCCGCAAAATGCTGCGGACTGAGGTCCTTACTACAAACCTCTTTTATTACTGGTAATCGACCGGACATGATGTGAGAAGATGTCTCAAAGAACAAGCGGTCAGAACCTCGCTGTCGATCGTCTAAAGGTGGAACAATTAACTTAACATTGGGTTAGCGATTGTCAAAGGGCAAACCATCAAACAGCAAATCAATATCAGTTTCATCGACAGTCTCAGAGTTCGCTACTGGCGGCTTGGTTGAATGCACATTTGCTAGGGGTAACTTAGGCGCGGGTTCCGCAGCAGCAGGTTCCGATTTCTCCAACTTAACTACTGGCAATTCGCTACCGTTTGTGCCATTTTTGTTAGTTTGATTCCACACCATCATGCCCAGCAAACCGTCAATCAAACCGCCACCGCTACCGCTGCCGCTAACCGAAACATCAGGCACGACTCGCACCTTGCGATCGCCGATAATTTGCATTAGTTGCAATGCCGTATAACCGGAACCTCCCAAAGCTACCACACCCGCCCGATAAGCTTCTGCTTGAGCGTTTCCTTTGACCCGAATCGACTCAGCTTCGCCCTGGGCTTGTTTGATTTGCGAATTCGCTTTTAACTCGGAAATTTTCACGCCTTGTTCCGATTTGACCATCTCTTGTTGGATCTCGGCCAAAGCAGTTTCTCTGACCAATTGTTGGCGCTGAGTTTGTGCTAGTTGCTGCACTTCATAAGTCTTGCGCTGTTCCTCAGCAATCTTGCGATCGGTCTGAGTTTGCATCAACTCTGCAGGTGGCAAAATATCGCCGATTAAAGTGTCAATTGCTTGCACGTCATAGGTGCGCAAAGCTGCTTTGATATACTCTGCTGCTTCCGCTTGCCGATCGCTCCGGGCTGAGAGAAAATCCAATACAGAATAAGCTTGGGCAGAATTGCGGAAATAATTGCCAATTGTCGGCTGCAAAACGTGGTCAACTAAGTTCTGCATCGAACCCACGCGCGAGATAACTTTCGGGGCATCCAAAGCGCCGACATGGATGATTTGAGCTACTTCTAAATCGAAGGCAAAACCATCTTGCGATCGCACGGTTAAAGATGAGAGTTTCGAGTCGTAACTGTGCCGTTCCGTCTTGCCAGACCAATTCAAAACAATATTAGTAGTCGGCACTAATTCCACCTTCAAAATGCGCGTATTTAGCGGATGTTTGCCCGGATAAAGCGGAGTTATCCACACCCCTTTATTCCCAACATTTACTAAATTGCCGTGGGTAAAAGCAGCGCCGCTGACATCTTCCGAGGTTTTGCCCACATAGGAAATTACCGCGCCGACATAGCCGATCGGGATTTCGGTCATCGGCACTTGTTCTACTCCAACAAACCAAGGATTCAAGTTCCACGAACCGGAAAGCAAAACTTGTTCTTGCAAGCCGCGCCGCCCGCCGCCGCTGATAAATTTCTGCGCGTTTTGGAAGTTGTCGTGATTCGGAATAATCGGTCCGGCGATTTCGCCATCTTGAATCGGAACGCCGTCATAAGTTGTCACGATTCCCACTTTGTCGGGAGCTATTTTGCACAGTTTCAACTGTTCCGGTGTCATCCCGTGTTTGGGAGCATTTGCCGCTGTAATTACGGTAAATAATGCCGTGTTAATTCGATAGCTGCCTGCCGTTAAAATACCGAGTTGCCTGCCTTTTTCGCCACCGCTTTTGAGGAACTTGCGAGCATCTTGAAAATTGTCGCATTCTGTGATTTTGCCGAGGATGCGCTGCGGCGGAATCGACGCGCCACCCGCTGCGATAATTAAAGCTATTTCGCCTTGAGGAACTACGGTTAGAGATTCTTTGCGAACGCTGTACTGTATTGGCCAATAACCCCAGTGCCAACCGGGGGGTAATGTATCGGCTTGATAGCCAGCTTCTGAGTTTAAAGCAATTAAATCTCCGGCGGGTAAAGACTTGCCGCCGAGGCTAAACTTTTTACTGACAATGCCAACTTCGCGATCGCCAATTACTACCAATCCGCCAAAAAATAATGGAATGCCAATTACCACCACACCGCCGATGACAATAGGTAGAATACTGCTGAATAAATCCATTTGAACTGTCTGTACCGCAACAGTATTTTGAGGTAGCTGGTTCAGGATTAATTTCGGGGATTTTGCTGCTAGCTGAGTCGTGGTTTGAACTGGGGGAGGGATATCGCCAGCAGCCAATACCGGCGAGGGTTTCAAACTGGCTGTGGCGCTGATGGCTAAAGAGGCCGAAATAGCGGCTGCAAAATGTTTTAAAATACGGGCTTTGACTTGAGATTTGGGCAAAAGTGAATAAAGCATTTTTTTTCATACACGCTGTACAGTTTATTACATCCAGCTTAGCCTTAATTCCCAAGTGCCTACATAAAACTTATAGAATTTATGCGCTTCTATGTGTGGTGCGCCGCAAGCACCTTACCGCTATCAGTAGCGTATAGATTTTAACTTTGAGAAGCCAAGACAGGTTTTCCAGTCAATACAACCTGTTCGATAATATCAGCAGCTTTTTTCACACCGCCCGATCGCGCGATCGCCCCTTGCATCTCTATTGCCTTTTTTTTATAAGAATCTTGTGCCAGCACTTTCTCAACGCTCGATCGCAGTTTAGCAACGCTCAGTTGCTTCAAAGAAATCAGTTCGCCAACACCTGTATAAGCAATTCGTGCCGCCACTCCTGGCTGGTCATTCGCCATAGGAATCGCTACCATCGGTACTCCATTTCTCAAAGATTCTAAAGTCGTATTCATCCCCGCATGAGTAATCGTAATAGTTGCTTTTTGCAACAGTTCTAATTGCGGTGCCAAGCCAACAACGATCGGATTTCCCGCTAATTTTGGCAAAGATTCTGGACTAGCACCACCGCCGAGATCGATGACTAATTGAGCGTCTAACCCTTCACAGGCAGAGGCAATTATTTGAAAAACATTTACCAAGCGATTTTGAATAGTTCCCATCGAGGCATAAATCAATGGTTGACCAGTTAATTGTTCAAAAGGGAAAGGTACTGCTTGGCGCAGTGCAGGATTGTGATAATGACCGGTGAAATGAAAATGCGGCGGTAAACTTTGCCTGGGAAAATTAAATTCAGGCGGTTGCTGGCTGATTTGAGCGAGTTTAGAGTAATAATCGTTCGGGTAAGAATAGAGGGGCAAGTTCCACTCTTTGCGATATTGGGCGATTGTCTTGCGAATCGGTTTGGCAAGCACTTCTACTAACTGAAAGCCGAGTCGATTGCGCCAGCGCCCTTGCCAAGTTGGAGTGTATTGCCAAGTAGTGAAAATAGGAGGAATGTTGGGTTCTCGATTCAGCATCAACCCACTACATATAGTTACAAAAGGAATGTTAAGAATGTCCGCAACCGTTCCTCCTTCCAATGAATATTGGTCTACAAGTAAAGCTGCTACACCTGCCTTTCTAATAGTGGTTGGTGCCTCTCTGAGCATCACAGCCGAAGTTTTTGGCACATTTTTAAGATTGTATTGCAGCGCCTTGAGTCCGCTGAGTTTCCCCATTTCGGTTAAGATTTTTGTACTGGCACCGAGGGGAAATTCATCTTCAGCTAATGCCTGAAATTCTAAACCGCTGGCTAGAGTTTTTGCTTTGGCATCAAGAAAGTTAAATACCGTAACTCGATGACCTCGGTGTAGGAGTTCGCTGCCCAAAGTTGTCATGGTGTTGAGGTGGCCGATGGATGCCGGACAGAGAATGCCGAAGTGGGTCATTAGTAAAGGCTCCTTTCAGTTAATTTTTTTGTAATATTATACCGATCGCAAATGATTTGTAAATATCTTGCTCTCTCCCCTTAATAAGGGGAGGGTTGGGGTGGGGTAAAAAATTTACAAATGATTTATGACTGCTATATACCGATTTGAGATTGGAAATTTGAGATTTGAGATTGAACTTCACAGCTTAGGTTATCGATTTGAGATTTGAGATTTAAGTTCCCAGCTTAGATTTGAGCAGCCAAGACAGGTTTTCCAGTCAAGATAACCTGTTCGATAATATCAGCAGCTTTCTTAACTGTGCCCGATCGCCCGATCGCCTTTTGCATCTCGATCGCCCTTTTTTTATAATTCTCTTGTACCAGCACTTTCTCAACGGTCGATCGAACTTTATTCACGCTCAATTCCTTCAAAGCAACCACTTCACCAACACCTGTATAAGCAATCCGCGCCGCAATTCCCGGCTGGTCGTTCGCAATAGGAATTGCCACCATCGGTACTCCATTGCTCAACGATTCCAAAGTCGTATTCATCCCCGCGTGAGTAATCGTGAGAGTGGCTTTTTGCAGCAGTTCCAATTGCGGTGCAAAACTAACAACTATCGGATTTCCCGGCAATGGCGGCAAAGATTCGGGACTCGCGCCTCCTCCCAGAGAAATTACCAATTGAGCATCTAAGTTTTCGCAAGCAGCAGCGAGGATTTGAAAAACATCCAACAAGCGATTTTGCACGGTTCCCATCGAAGCATAAATCAACGGTTTGTCGGTTAATTGTTCAAAAGGAAAAGCAACTGGTTGTCGCGTTGCTGGGTTGTGAAACGGGCCGGTGAAATGAAAGTTTGGCGGTAAATATTGCCTGGGAAAGTCGAATTCTGCCGGTTGTTGAGCGATCTGAGCGAGTTGAGAGTAATAATTTTCCGGGTCGGAGTACAAAGGTAATTTCCACTCTTTGCGATACTGGGCGATCGCATTTTGAATCGGCTTTGTCGCCAGTTCGATTAATCGATCTCCGAATTGATTGCGCCAGCGTGCTTGCCAAGTTGGACTGTATTGCCAAGGAGTGCAAATCGGAGGAATGTTAGGTTCTCGATTCAGCATCAATGCACTGCAAACTGTGATAAAAGGAAGGTTTAGAAATTCTGCGATCGTTCCTCCTTCTATGGAAACTTGGTCTACCAGCAAAGCTTCTACACCGACTTTTTTAATAATAGCTGGAGCTTGTGAGAGAATCAGAGTTGAAACTTGCGCGATTAAGTCGATCGTATATCGAAAAGCTGCCAATCCGCTAAGTTTTCCGAGTTTGCTCAAACTTTCTTGATTCCATCCCAAGGGAAACTCATTTTCAGCTAATAGCTGGAATTCCAAGCCGCTTGCTAAGGTGGTGGATTCAGCATCGGGAAAACCAAATAAGGTGACTTGATGGCCTCGATGCAGCAATTCGCTACCTAATGTTGTCATGGGGTTGAGGTGGCCGTTGGCTGTCGGACAGAGGATGCCGAAGTGAGTCATTTGAAAAGGCTCCGCATGAGTTTAAATTTGTTTTAGCATTTAATTGGCTCAGGAGCGGTTTTTTTTGCCGATCGCGAATCTCTCACCAAAATTCGATCTTACAGCAGATTGCGCGCGAGTTCGGTACATTTTTGACCCCCCCCAACCCCCCCTTATTAAGGGGGGGAGTGTACTTCATAAACCTGCAATCTGTTGTAAGTAAGGTGCGCAGTGCGCACCCCAAGCCTGCAAACTTTTTCAAATGCGAACTTTAGCTTGAGGTTCGATCGTCTCCGCTTCGATACCGCCCGTAAATCCTCTCTAATTTTTCTTTACTTTAGTTCATAATAATCATAATTAATGTTTGTAACAAATCCAGCACGGCTCGCTCTGGCTCAACTATAATGTTAGCAATTAATATTTATAGTAAAAAATATGCAAGAGCGAGTTTTAAAAGAACGTTATGCCATCCAGAAAAGCTTGGGTAAAAATGCAGGTCGGCAAACTTTCCTAGCGCGAGACTTAGAAACTCAGCAATTAGTCGTCGTCAAAATCCTCACCTTTAGTGCAGATTTCCAATGGGACGATTTAAAACTATTTAAACGAGAAGCTGCAACCTTACAGTCACTTTCGCATCCGGGAATTCCCCGTTATTTAGATTGCTTTGAATTCGAGACACCAAAAACTAAAGGGTTGGCACTGGTACAAAGCTACATCGAAGCGAAATCCTTGGCGGAATGGGTGGAATCGGGACGGAGTTTTAACGAAGCCGAAATTAAGCAAATCGCTAAAAGCTTGCTGGAAATTTTGGTGTATTTGCAACAACAAAATCCGCCAGTAATTCATCGAGATCTTAAGCCGAGCAATATTTTATTAGCAGATAGATCGCCCGTCAAACAACACTCAGCGGTTCATAAAGGCAGTTTGTTGGGCGAAGTTTATTTAGTAGATTTTGGTTCGGTGCAAACCCTAGCAGCGAGAGAAGGTAGCACGGTTACTGTAGTGGGAACTTACGGATATATGCCGCCCGAACAATTTGGCGGGCGTGCGGTTCCGGCTTCGGATTTGTACGGTTTGGGTGCGACGTTAATTTACTTAGTAACGGGAGTCCATCCAGCCGATTTGCCGCAGGAGGATTTGCGGATTAATTTTGAGCCAAAAATCCAGCTTAGTGCTGATTTTGTTGATTGGTTGCAGTGGATGACAGAACCGGATTTAAAAAGCCGCTTAACTGCGGCCGATCGAGCATTAAAAGCACTGGAAAAACCGGGAGAGGGGGGGCGTTCGGTCTTGGGAAAACCTGCTAAAAGCTGGGTAAAACTCAAGAAAACCCGGAATAGTTTGGAGATTGTGATACCTCCTTATCAACTATGTTCGGTTTTTATGTGTTATTTTTTGTTTTTTATTTCATTGCTAATTTTGTTTGTTTTATGGATAATATTTATTTTTAATGCGTGGTATCTCTTTTTTTCGCGATATGAATTATTATTCTGGGCGATCGCGGTTATTTTAGGTGTGATTTCTGCGATATTTTTTATTGAATCGACTCTCAAAAAGTCTGCAAAATTCATCCGACTGCGGAACGTTATGCGATCGAGAAACAGCTAAGTCAAAATGCGGGAAGGCGCACTTTGTTAGCGCGGGACTTGCAAACCCAAGAGTTAGTAGCGATTAAGTTACTAATTTTTGGGGAGGATGTTTGCTGGGATGACTTAAAGCTATTTGAAAGAGAAGCGCAAACTTTACAACAGCTTTCCCATCCGGCAATTCCCCGCTACCTGGATTACTTTGAAGTGGATGTGCCAACGGGTAAAGGATTTGCCTTGGTACAAAGCTATATCCAGGCTAAATCCTTAGAAGAATGGTTAAAAAGCGGGCGAACATTTAGCGAAGCAGAAGTCAAGCAACTGGCTAAAGCATTACTAGAAATTTTGGACTATCTCCACGGGCAACAGCCGCCAGTTATTCACCGAGATATCAAGCCGAGTAATATTTTACTGGCAAACAGATCGGGCAATAGTGTCGGTGATGTTTATTTAGTTGATTTTGGTTCCGTACAGACACTAGCAGCTAGAAAAGGCAGCACGATTACTGTTGTCGGTACTTACGGATATATGCCGCCCGAACAATTTGGCGGGCGAAATGTTCCCGCTTCCGATATTTACAGTTTGGGTGCGACGTTAATTTATTTAGTAACGGGCAGGCATCCAGCCGAGTTATCCCAAGGTAATTTGCAAATTCAATTTGAGTCAACAGTCAATCTCAATCCAGATTTAATTGCTTGGCTGAAGTGGATGACACAACCGAGTTTGAACCGCCGCCTTGCATCTGCAAAAGAGGCTATGGAAGCTTTGGAAAATCCCCGCCTGCCAACAGATATCTCGACGGTCAGACAAAAACCTTTTGGGAGTAAGATTGAAATGAAAAAAGATGGGGAGAATTTAGAGGTTGTAATTCCGCCCAAAAAGTTGACTTTTCGGAAATTCTACTGGATATTTGTAGGAACGTTTTTTTGCTTTGCGCAATTTTTATTTCCTTTTATCTGGATAAAACCCGTTCTTAAAGGTGCATTTTTCTTCATTATTCCATTTCTGGTGTTTTTACCACTTTGTTGGATCTTTGGCTTAGTCATTGGTTCTGTATTGTGGGAAAATCTCGTAACTTTTTTCAGAGAAACTAGAATTAAGTTCGACGGTCAACAGATTTCTGTAACTCACCTGTGGCCTTGGTATCAATATCAGGTGGCTCCGATCGAGAAAAAATCTATGATGCAAGGGAGTATGTATATTCGAGATTCCATGTTAGGTTACGTGTTTGATGAAAAATATTATGAGACTCTGAGAATTTCTCAAGCAACCCCTCCAGAAATAGAATGGTTGACCGAGGAAATAAGTGCTAGATCTAACGGAAAAATTACTGTGGCTTTTGCATAAAAGCGGCGAATAGGTCGGTAAACAGCAAAATTACTTAACCCAAATAAGTCGATCGCCCTGCATTTTTGCTAATCGCATACTGCGATCTGCTTGCTATTTTCTGTAATTGCGATCTGCCAACCATCAGCTTGTTTTAGATAATTACTCAAAAGAGGTTTTGGAGGATGACATCTTTGGCACTCATCTGTGTATTCCTAGTGATTTATACCATTTTCATAAAGTAGCGCTATATATCTACTGCCCAACCCTTTGAGTAATAGGTAGCTGCCCAATTTATCTGCAGCATGACTTTATGAATTTGGTATTACTGGTGAGTGAACCTGCGGGCTTTGAAACTTTTATTTTAATTTTCACTCGGTTAGTCTCAGTCTTTCCTAACAATAGCATTTTTCGATTATCATTACTCTTAAAGTTGCCACCCGTGCATCAATATAGGAGTCCCGATGATTGCGCCCCGCACGCCCACTAAACAACACTGGGAGCTGTTTGAGATTTATAAGGCTAAACAAATGGAACCCGAAGAGTTCCTGAGATATTGGGCTGTCAACTACGAAGAACTGGCCGAATTGTGCGGGCGCTCTAAAAGCACGGTAGCTCATTGGTTTTCCCAAGGCGAACACCGCCGGGAACCCTCAGAAGCAGATAAGCGCAGGCTGGCCGAAATTCATGCCCTATGGACTCAATTTGAGAACGAACCCGCTCACCTGAGAGAAATCTGGGCCCGAAAGCGCCAGCGCCAGCGTCGCGATTAGTTGTCATCGGTGCATTATTTAGTTGCCGCTGTGACAACAGCGGTTTATGGTGTTTTACATGAGACTCAGGCAAAACACCCCGGTTTATCGAACTTTCGTGGCTGCTGGCTCGCAAAATTGATGCAGAAACGGGATTTGTCAGCTTTAATGCGCAAGTTCTGTTACAAATCATCGCATTCAAAATAGGTGAAATATGATGCTCGTCGAAAACTTCTTGTCTATTTCTAATACTGATTTACCAAATACACCAATCGATCGGGATTCTGTTGAAAAGCAACCAGAAAACTGAGAACAGCTCAAACATTTGCTAATTGGTTCTCCCAAAACTGTTACAAGTACGATTCAAGCATTGCACAGTCTGGGATATGCGGCAGCCGGAGATTGGAGTCCTTTACAGCCAACAGGAAAACCACCTGAAGTAATGAGTGTCTTAATCCGACGCTTTGTGGTGAAATAGTCAAATCGCGATCGCTCTTTTTCCGACAGTCAAATTCAAGAGTACAGTCAAATTTAAGAGCGATCGCCCTACTTTTGTGATTCTTGAGAGTAAGAATCATCAACTAATTTCCAGAAATCCGCATGATTAATTCCTCCAGTTTCTGCAATCTGCCGATCTGCTTCCTCAATTAATTTCATAAATTTCGGATTGCGTGCTAACAGAAAACGTTCCAGTTCATCGGGGTCTACAATTAATGTCATTACTGCAACTGGCTTCCCATTTTCTGTAATGACAATGGGCTCACCCTCAGCTTGTTGGAGATAATTTCTCAAAGGTACATCGATCTGGGCGATCGGGATAATTTTCATAAATTAAATTCCTCTGTGCCTGTAAATAACTTATACTAAATGATGTCAAACGCAGTCATAGATTACTGTTTAATCATTAGACTTAGATCCCCCCTAGCCCCCCTTAAGAAGGGGGGGACCGGAATCCTATCGAAGTCCCCCTTAAGAAGGGGGGGACTGGAAACAGTTCAAAGTCCCCCTTTTTAAGGGGGATTTAGGGGGATCTAGACTAAGGGAAAATTGTTTGTCCTCTAGCAGATAACTCTAAACAAACTGACCCGTTCCATTCGATCGCACTCGCCGAATTCCAATCACCGCAGGCATCGGCGAACGCCGCCTGTCATTCTCAGTATTGCTAGGCCACAAACTGCCGCGAGAAACAGTCCGAGTTTGATTGAAAACAGCACCGTTTAAATCCAACATTTCAATCGATCGGCGCAACACAGTACCGTCATCTATCGGGCAATCTTCTCCCGGATGTTGCACCGCAAGCAACATAGTATCTCCCACAAAAGTCGGCCCCGTCATTTCGCACCGATTCGGCCCGTAAGAAAATGGAACTACGGTTCCCGCATTCGGGCCGGAAGTCGGAATGTAAAACAGCCAATTGTTGCCGAAAACACCCGTAAAATCCGAGACATTTCCAGTTTTTGAATGGTCGATCGTATTTTGTTTCCCAGCAGCGCCAACATCAAAACCGTTGTGCGTGCTCGTAGACATATCCGTGACGCCCCAAACATTACCTTGAGAATCAAAAGCCAAATTGTCTACATTAGCAAATCCCGCCCCATCTCGGGTTCCGGCTTCTCCACCTTGCGCCAAACGCTGCCACCGGAAAGTCAAACCCGCACCGTCGGGACTATCTTCAATGATTTTGTAAAGTCCTCCCGACTGCTGGCCGCTGTTAACAGCAGCAGTGTATTTAGCAACATTAAAAATCCGAGAATCTGGATAACCGTCGCTTCCCGGCGCGCCGTCGGTATAGGCAATGAAAACTTCATTAGTGCGAGGATGAACTTCCAAATCTTCCGGCCGCGCCGTCGGAGTACCGCCAACTAAATTAGCAGCTAAGAAAGCATCAACTAAAACCGCACCTTGGCTGGTGTAAAAATTAGCTAAAGTTTTATTTCTGTAGCCGGGAAGTGCAGTTGCTTCGTTAGCTGTATCCATCACAAAAGAACCGCCGTCTTGAGTTTGACCGGCAATTCCCGCCCGTCTGGGCAAACGAGTAGCTGCATCTCTTTGCGCCTTGCCAAAACTTGCCAATTCTGCTTCGCCAACTCTCGTCGGACGCACCGGATTTGTCGGGGTATTTAATAGCAGCGGAATCCACCTGCCCGTACCGTTGCGGTTGTATTGGGCGACGTACAAAACGCCGTCTTCAAACAAGCGGCTGTTGCTTTTATCTGCAGGATTTGTAACAGTACCGTTGCTGACAAATTTCCAAGTATGTCCGCCGCGCCGATCGTCCCCCATGTATACTACTAATTTGCGTCCTGATTCAGCGCGAAAAGCGACGTTTTCATGGCGGAAACGGCCCAACCAACTGTGTTTCCGGGCGCGGAAATTCAGATCTTGCGGATCGACTTCTACCATCCAACCGTATTTTTCGCCTACTAAGCCGAATTCCTCACCGGTAGTGCCCTTGGCGTATTCGGTTTGGCCGCCGTTGGGTTTGACGCTTTCCTGGACTCCGACAAAGAATACTTCGCTACCTTGGAAATTTTCTTCAGCAGTGAGGATTGTCCCCCAAGGAGTGGTGCCGCCGGAACAGTTGTAAGCCGTACCGATGATGCGGGTTGTCGCCTTGTCTGGTTCCCCAGGAGGTGACATCCTTGTATTTGTCGGTACGTTCTCTGTTGATTCCCAAGCCAGAAAGTCCGTGAATGCGGCGGTTGAGGGGATCGCGGGGGATGGGTACAAATCGACCGTTGGCTTGTTTGGTGATGCGGACGATCGAACCCCCCAGATTGTACAAAAATTCGCCCAGGGTGGCGCGATTTTTTACCGATAAGTCTATGCCAAGGACGGCGCGATCGGCTGCGGGAAAGGGTGCCAAGTCTGACGGAGTTTCCGGCGCTACTTTCGACAAGGGGAAGGATACGTACTCGTGGTTGACCCACAGATAGCCGTCGTCGTTGCTGCCGCGAACGCCTACAAAACCGGTGTAGTCGCTGTTGTAACCGAAATAGTCAGCCGGATCGGGAAATACTCGATCGCCCCAGCGGACAATCAAATACCGTTCGTATTCCGGAGGTACAACTACATCGTCAATCACGTTGTAACTGGTTAATTTAGTATCCTGCGAGGCAGCCATTACAGTGCCCTGCCCGTTCAAACCCGTCGGCATGAAACTCGATTGTTGCCTGTAAATTGGCAGCGGGTGAGGCAGTCTTAAAGGAGTAAAAGAAGTTGGAGTTACTTGAGCTTCGGCTGCGCTAGAATTGACGCCGAATAAAGTTTGAGTTAGCGTGGGAGCAAGCGCAGTAGTAGCCGCACTGCCACCGAAAAAAATTAGCAGTTGTCGGCGAGTTATTTTAGACATAAATTCCTTATCAATCCAACGTCCTTAGTTAAGTTAGGCGAGTCTTAATAGAACTTTACTCCTTGGAAATTAAGGACAGTTAAGCTTTTGGTTAATTAAAATACGGTAGAATTTTAGTTAAAAATACGTTAAGTTTGCAGTTAATTAGTTGCCAGTATCTTCGCAGGGTGCGCACTGCGCACCTTACGTTTTAAATTAAGGAGAGTTAAGCTTTTGGTTAATTAAATTGTTGGATTATCCAACAGCCCGACAGGGAATTAATTCCCTGTCTCATAGCGAAAGTCCTCTCAAAGAGGACTGCAATTAATCGCGATCGAATGTCAGATTCCCCTGTCGGTTTCAATTGACATCTTGCACGCAGGGTCAATATGGGGGTTATTGGTGGGGTCGGGCGGGTTTATTTAGTCTATTTGCTACGTTTTTAATCTTTGGCGAACCCGCCCCTACAGGTTATCGATCTGGGTACAAGCTCTCAGTTATACCCAAATATCAACTGTCAACTCTCAACTGTCAAAGATCGACTATCAACTATCAACTTAATTCAATCATCTCGATAACCCGGATCGTCTTCTCGGGATGCAACCCGGCTGGGCGCAGGTACATTAATTGCTTGCGACGGACCGGAATTTGCGGCAGAAATATTGCCGTCTCTGAATCCCAACAGCATTTTCGCATCAGCAAAATATCTAGTCCATTGTTCGATTCTAGAATTTTGTTGCCAATTGCGGCGCGATACTCTCGATCGCAATACTGGAACTAATTGTCTGGCGCGATCGGCAGTTACGATAATTGTAATTTCTGTCAATCCCGGATTTTCTTGAAACTCGCGGGCGATCGACTCTTTAGCTAAATCTTCCGCCTGTTGCACTAAACTCGTAAAAGATTGACTGCTATCCGCATCTAGGGTAACATAGCGTTCTTTAGTTTCTGCGAGGGATACCGATATGCTTGTGGCGGCGAAAAAGACCGCTGCTAAAATAAAGGTTGAAAATAAGCGCCTAAGCAAACTCATTATTTTTTTAACTAAATTCTGGTCGCTGTCAATGATAATAAATAAAAATTAACATCATATTAAGCTGCGATTAAAATATTACGATCGTCGAGTTGCTCGAAACTCAAAATTCAAAACTCAAAACTCAAAATTCAAAACTCAAAACTCCTTACCAACTGTCAACTATCATGAAATTTATCGAGTGGCGGCGGTATTCAACGCCTTATTTGTTTTTATTTCCGGCTTTGTTTGTCCTGAGTTTGACGGTTTTGTGGCCGGCGCTGCAAGCTTTTTATTTGAGTTTTACCAATTACGAATACGATCTGACGCAAGTGCCTTCTTGGGTGGGATTGAAGAATTTTTACAGGTTGGCGGCCGATCGCACTTTTTGGCAAACTTTGACTAATACGGTGCTCTACCTCGCCTGCGTCGTGCCGTTGTTGGTAGTTGTACCTTTAGGATTGGCGATTTTGTGCAACCAAAAATTGCGGGGGATGAACTGGTTTCGGGCTGCTTACTACACCCCGGCGGTGATTTCTATGGTGGTAGCCGGGATTGCTTGGAAGTGGCTGTTTGCAGAAAATGGAGTGCTCAATCAATTGGGGCAATTGTTGGGTTTGCCTGCGGTTTCTTGGCTGGCAAATCCGCGGTTTGCTATCTTTAGCGTCATGGCCGTGACTGTCTGGAAAGGCTTGGGTTATTACATGGTAATTTACTTGGCAGGGCTGCAAGCGATTCCGGCAGAACTTTATGAGGCCGCTGCAATTGACGGTTCTGACGGTTTCAAAAAGCACTGGGATATTACCGTGCCGCTGATGAGGCCTTATTTAGTTTTGGTGGCGGTAATCTCGGCGATTTCTGCTACTAAGGTTTTTGAAGAGGTTTATATTATGACTCAGGGCGGACCTCGCAACAGTTCTAAGACTGTAGTGTATTATCTTTACGAACGGGCTTTTAAGGATTTGGAAATCGGTTATGCTTGTACGATCGGTCTGGTGCTGTTTTTGCTAATCCTCGGTTTGTCTGTCTTGCAAATTAGCATTCAAGGTGTCGCGCGCAAATATTAAGATTTGTAAAGCGAGCGAACCTGGACGCTGCCGCCGGGAAGATTTAAAGTAGAAAGGAACCATCCACTCCGAGGCCTAGCAATGGTTTTTCAAGCAGAGTCAAGAGCAAAAACCAACTGTTTTTGGCCGGACAATCCGATTTCTGGCAGTATACTGGGATTGAGGAAGTGCGAGAAATTCGATCGACCTCAAACATTTGATAGTTGACACTTGACAGTTGAGAGTCGATAGTAGAAGCGTGCGAGCGTCGGGAATTCGCGATGTCGGTCGTTGACTGTGAGGTTTGTCAACAGTTTATCTAGAACAGTTGACTTCCCAAACGCGAGGTTTTAAGACTCTAAAAGAAACAGTCCGCTGTCCGCTGTTAAGACGGGTTTTAAACCGGGCTAGCGAAAACTTTCCGGTTGGAGGGGTGGGGGCTAATAACCCTTAATATTTGGTCAAAGTTGTCATCAAAAATATTTTTGAGTTTTGAATTCAAGCAGCGATCGCGCCTTTTAGCCAACAAATTTAATCCAAATTCTACAAATATGATAGCTCTTAACGGATATCAAATTACCGAAAAAGTTTACTCGGGAGCCAATACAGTTATTTACCGGGGAATCTGGCAAAAACAAAACGTGCCAGTCATCGTCAAAACCCTGAAAAGCGAGTATCCGACGCTCGAACAAATTACGAGATTGAGACACGAATCTAAAATTAGGAGGCAGCCAGAAGAGTTAAAAAATGTTGTCAACTTTTACCGTATTGAAAACTATTTAAATGGCATTGCATTAATCTTAGAAGATTTTGGGGGAGTCGATTTAGCGCAGTATTTATCAACTGCCAAACTCAAGCTAAAAGATTTTTTGGCAATTGCCATTCAGCTAGCAAATGGTTTGGCGCAAATTCACCAACATCAAATCATCCATAAGGATATTAAACCTCACAATATTATCATCAACCCGGAAACCGAGGAGGTGAAAATTACCGACTTCAGCATCGCCTCCCGTTTGGGAAGAGAAAGCGCAACTTCCAGCTATCCCAAATTTCTTGAAGGCAGTTTGGCCTATATGTCGCCGGAACAAACAGGTAGAATGAATCGCGTAATTGACTACCGCAGCGACTTCTATTCTTTGGGAGTGACTTTTTATGAAATGCTGATCGGTAAATTGCCGTTTAGCGCGAGCGATCCTTTAGAATTGGTACACTGTCACATCGCTAAAATACCCGAATCTCCCCGCAGTTTAAATCCAGAAATTCCCGAGGTAATTTCTGGGATTGTCATGAAATTGCTGGCCAAAACAGCAGAAGACAGGTATCAAAGTGCCGAAGGTTTGAGATTTGACTTAGAAACCTGTTTGGCAAAGCTGGAAGCTAGCGAAAGTTTATCGGATTTTACTCCAGGCAAGGCCGATCGAGCGCGTCAATTAACGATACCTCAAAAACTCTACGGCAGAAACAATGAATTAGCTACTTTGATGAATGCTTTTAACCGCATCAGCGGTACGGATTCTGCCTCAAATTCTGCCTCAACTAAGGGACGCTGCGGGGTAGAAATGATTCTGGTTTCTGGTTATTCCGGTATCGGCAAATCCTGCTTGGTAAATGAAGTTCAAAAACCGATCGCGCGACAGCGGGGATATTTTATTTCTGGTAAATTCGACCAATTTAAGCGGAATATTCCTTATTATTCTCTGATTCAAGCATTTCAATCATTAATTCGGCAACTGCTGACAGAAAGCGAAATTTCGATTTTGAGTTGGAAATACAAATTACTGGCAGCATTGGGTACTAAAGGTAAAGCACTTGCCGAAATAATTCCCGAAATCGAACTGATTATCGGCAGGCAGTCTCCAGCCCCAAAACTAGGGGCGATCGAATCGCAAAATCGCTTCAATCAGGTATTGAAACAATTTATTAGCGTATTTGCCACAAAAGAACACCCGCTAGTGATTTTTCTCGACGATTTGCAGTGGGGTGATGCAGCTTCGCTCAAATTAATAGAACTGCTAATGAGCGACTCGGACAATAAATATTTGCTGCTCATTGGAGCTTATCGAGATAACGAAGTCAGTGCCGCCCACCCGCTGATTCAAACAGTAGAAAAAATTCAAGCAGCGGGCGCAACTGTCAATAATATTGTTCTCACTCCTTTGCGGTTAAATCATGTCGGTGAATTGATATGCGATACCCTAAATGAGGAAAATCCGGTTTCCGAATTGACGGAATTGCTGTTTAACAAAACTCAAGGAAATCCTTTCTTTTTAACTCAGTTGCTAACAACACTTTATCAAGAAGATTTGTTAGTTTATGACTTGCAGCTTGGGAGTTGGCAGTGGGATATCGAGCGCATACAGGCGATCGGCATTACTGATTGCAATATTGTGGAGTTACTCGCTCGCAATATCAGAAAATTGCCCCCAGCAGTCCAGTCAGCCTTACAATTAGCGGCTTGTATCGGCAGCCAGTTTAATTTAGAAGTGCTGGCAGTTGTCAGTGAAAAATCCCTGACGGAAACCGCATTAAACTTGTGGGATGCTCTTCAGGCAGGTTTGATATTGCCCGCGAGCAAAAATTATAAAATTCCGCTGGCTTTTGATGAAGAACCAAGCTCTAGCGCCCTGCAAGATGTCAAAGTAGATTACAAATTCTTGCACGACAAAGTGCAGCAAGCAGCTTATTCTTTGATACCGGACGAAGAGAAAAGAGAAACTCACCTGAAAATCGGTCAATTGTTGCTGAAAAATACTCCCCCAGCAGCTCGAAAAGATTGCATTTTTGCTTTAGTAAACCAACTTAATTTTGGCATGAGAGCTACAGCAAAACCCATGAATTTCCTGTCGGGGGAATCCGAAAAATACGAGTTAGCTGAACTCAATTTAATTGCAGGTCAAAAAGCTAAAGCTGCCACGGCCTACGAAGCCGCTCTCAAGTATTTGAAAGTAGGTTTGGGACTGCTGAAATCGGAGTCTAGCTGGCAGAATCATTACCAGCTAACTTTCAATCTATTTTTGGAGACAGCGGAAGCAGAATATCTCAATACTAATTTTGAGCGGGCGGAAACTTTAACTAATATTCTCTTGCGCCAAGCTGCCGACAGACTCGATCGAGTCAAAGTTTTTGAGCTAAAAATCCAGATTTATGCAGTCCAAAATCAGATGCTCAAGGCCCTTACTACAGGACTGCAAGCTTTGGAGATGATGGGCATTTCTCGCTTGAAAATTTTAGATTACAACCGCCAGACAATCGCCCTGCCACTGTTGGAAGAAGTGGCAAAATTACCGGAAATGAAATCGCCGGAACAGCTAGCAATTATGAGGCTGTTGATGTCGATCACTTCCCCGGCTTTGAACGTCAAATCAAAAACTTTGCGCTCGATCGTCGTGACGCAAGTTAACCTCTGCATCGAACAAGGTTATTCGGCACTAGCTGCTTTTTCCTATAGCTGGTACGGCACGATTTTGTGCGGGTCGATCGGAGATGTTGAAAAAGGTTATCATGCCGGACAAATCGCTGTGAAGCTGTTGGATCGGTTTGATGCGAGTTTAATTAAATGCCAAGTTTTAAATATGTTTAACGGTTTTATCAAACCGTGGAAAACCCACGCGAGAGAAACCCTCGATCCGTTACAGGAAGGGTTTCAAAGTGGCATGGAAGTGGGCGATTTAATTTATGCTGGCTTCAATGCTTTAAACCGCTGCATTTATACTTTTCTCGTGGGAGACAAACTAGATTTATTAGATCGAGAGCTAGAAGGATACATCGATCTGTTTCAGAAAAACCGGGTAGTTTTTTTGCTGCCTATTTTTGATATCTGGAAGCAAGTAAAAATCAATTTGCAGGGTTTGTCCTTCGATAAATACCGCTTGATGGGCGAACATTTTAATGAAAGCTTTGTGTTGGAAAAAATGCAGGTAGAGCGTCAAGAAGATTGGACGCTGTTTAACTTTTACTTGGCAAAACAAATCATTTGTTATTTATTTAAAGATGCTGCGGGTGCCGTTGCTAATGCTTCGCTAGCTCGAGAATGCCTGCAATCTGCCGGCGGATCGATGCTGCTAGCAATACACAATTTTTACCAGTCCCTGGCTTTGCTGGCCGACTGCGAACAATTAGCGGCAAGCGAACGGGAAAAACGCATCGCTAGAGTGAATATCAATCAAGCAAAAATGCACGAATGGGCCCACAAAGCACCGATGAATTACCAGCATAAATACGATTTAGTAGAGGCTGAAAAATGGCGGGTGTTGGGAGAAAAATACCGGGCAATGGATTATTACGATCGCGCGATCGAAAAGGCTGCCCAACAGGGATACATTCAGGAAGCAGCCCTCGCCAACGAATTAGCTGCGGAGTTTTATCTATCTCAAGGCAAAGAAAAAATTGCTAAATCTTACATGACTGATGCTTATTACGGCTATATCCGCTGGGGCGCAAATGCTAAAGTTGCAGATTTAGAAGTCAGATATCCGCAGTCGATCGTCCGCACTCCAGAAGCTGGAAATTCCACAAAAAGCGATCGAACTCTTGCCGGAACTTCTGTAACTGCTACCACCCACCAAGGAAGTTTCGATTTTGCTTCGGTGATGAAAGCATCTCTTGCTATTTCTGGAGAAATAGTTCTAGATTCTTTGCTAGAAAAATTGATGGTAATTTTGCTAGAAAATGCGGGTGCTGAAAATGGCTGCCTGATCGTCCCAAAAGATGGCGAATTTATCGTTGAAGCTGAGGTAAAAGTGGGTACTAGAGTCAAAGTTATGCGCTCTTTGATGTCCCTGGGAGGCGAGGCAATACCCTGTTCCTACCCGCAAGCTGCGATCAATTATGTCAATCGAACTTGGGAAGATGTAGTTTTAAATGATGCCAGCAGCGAGGCAATGTTTAATAGCGACCCCTACATCGTTCAATACCAGCCCAAATCACTGCTGTGCTTGCCGATCGTCTATCAAGGCAAATTAAATGCTATCCTTTATTTGGAAAACAATTTGACAGTTTGTGCTTTCGGACCGGAGCATTTGGAAGTTTTGAAAATCCTGTCTTCTCAAGCCGCGATCGCCCTAGAAAATGCTCGGCTTTACGCTAACTTGGAAGCGGCAAACCAAAAATTAGAAGAATACAATTCTAATCTGGAAAAGAAAGTAGAAGAACGCACCCAACAATTGCACGAAAAAAATGCCCTGCTGTTTCAAGAAATTAAAGAAAGACAAAAAGCTGAAGCCGAAGCTAAAGCAGCAAGTCTGGCTAAAAGTGAATTTTTAGCTAACATGAGTCACGAATTCCGCACCCCCCTCAACGGCATTTTAGGATACGCTCAAATCTTCAAGCGAGACAAACAATTGACGCCGCAGCAACAAGATGGAATTCGCGTCATCCAGCGATGTGGCGAACATTTGCTAGAGTTAATCGGGGATATTTTAGATATTTCTAAAATTGAAGCGAGGAAAATGGAACTGGTAGTCACAGAGTTTGATTTTTCCGAATTCATTCACAGCATCAATGAAATATTTCGGATCAAAGCCAATCAAAAAGGCATCGCTTTTAACTGCAAATTCCAGTCCTCTATGCCGCGGGCGATCGCAGCCGATGAAAAGAAACTGCGCCAAATTTTGATTAATTTAATTGGCAATGCAGTGAAGTTTACGGAAACTGGTGGAGTTACCTTCAAAATTTTAGCAACCAATTGTCCGACAGGCGGGGACGAGCATGAAGCAGCAACACCAAAAGTGAGGATTCGCTTTCAAATTGAAGATACTGGAATTGGCATTGCTGCGGATGAATTGTCAAAAATATTTTCACCTTTTGAACAGGTAGGAAACACTCGCAGCCAGACTGAAGGCACGGGATTGGGATTAGCAATTAGCAGACAATTAGTAGAGATTATGGGTGGCGAAGTTAAAGTCAAAAGCGTTTTGGGAAGAGGCAGCATTTTCTACTTTGAATTGGACTTGAGGGAAGTTAAGAAAGAGGAACACAAAAAGTTTTATGAAAAAACTATTAAAGGTTTCAGCGGTGCCAAGAAAAAAATTTTAGTAGCTGACGACAAGTGGGAAAATCGATCGGTATTCGTCCAACTGCTCGCACCCTTAGGTTTTGAAATAATTGAGGCAGCCGACGGTCAAGAATGCGTGGATAAAGCGAGAGAATTTCAACCGGATTGTATCTTAATGGATTTAGTCATGCCGGTGATGGACGGCTTTGAAGCAGTGCGGCAAATTCGCAAGTTGCCCGAGTTGCAAAATGTCGTGACGATCGGCACTTCTGCCAGCATTTTAGAATCCCAAAAGCAGGTAAGTTTGACCGCAGGATGCAATGCTTTCCTCGCTAAGCCGATCCGCGCTGAGGAGCTTTTTGATTGCTTGCAAATCCATTTAGGTTTAGAATGGATTTGTGAAGAATTGCAGGAAGAAAATGCTGAGCTTGAAAGTTCCGATCTCCAAATTTTCAACAGTTCATCTTCGATCGCGCAGCAAGAAACGATCGCCCCTCCTCCGGAAGAGATAGCCGTACTCTTTGAGCTAGCGATGATGGGAGATCTGGGAGGAATTCAAAAGCAAGCAGAAAAATTGGCAAAAAAGGATGTTAAATATGTTAACTTTGCCAGAAAACTGATGCAGCTAGCTAAAGATTTTGACGAACAAAAAATATTAGAATTAGTGGAACAATATAGGAACCAGTAAACAATGAGCACTTTACTCTTAGAACAGGGCGTGATATTAATCGTTGACGACAACCCAAACAACTTAGCATTTTTGTTTGACTTTTTGACTGAATTGGGTTTCAAAGTATTGGTGGCGCGCACGGGAGAAAGTGCTCTGAAAAAAGTAGAATATTCACCGCCTGATTTGATTTTATTGGATGTAATCATGCCGGAAGTTGACGGCTTTGAAACTTGCAGGCGCTTGAAAGCAAATCCAGCGGCAAAAGAGATTCCGGTAATTTTTATGACGGCGCTCAACAGTACGGAAGATAAGGTGAAAGCATTTAGTGTCGGTGCAGTTGATTACGTCACTAAGCCGATTCAAAATGAAGAAGTTTTAGCTCGCGTCAAAGCACATTTGAGTATCAGCCGGCTGACTAGAAAACTTCAGGAACAAAACATTCAAATGCAGCAGGAAATTACCGATCGAAAACAAGCTCAAGCTAACCTGCGGCAGTTGGCAGAACAGTTAGAAAAACGAGTAGCAGAGCGAACTGCAGAACTTTCCCAAACGAACGATCGGCTGCAAGCGCAGGTTAAAGAGCGACAGCAAATGCAGGAGAGTTTGTATCAATCTTTGCAGGAACTCCAGCAAACTCAAATCCTGCTCGTTCAAAATGAAAAAATGTCGGCTTTGGGGCGGATGCTGGTAGGTATCGCTCGCGAAATTAACGATCCGGTCAATTTCCTTTACGGCAATCTCGCTCGGGTGCGAGATTCCACCCAAAGCATCCTCAATCTACTGGATCTTTACCAGCAAAGTTATCCTCAGCCAGCACCAGCGATCGAGCTGCAACAGATTGCTGAAGATTTGCGAAAAGTTTTGGAATCGATGCAAGCAGGAGGCGATCGAATTCGAGATCTCGTTCGTTCCCTGCGCTTTTTTTCGCGGCAAGAAGGGGAGGAAATGAAGCCGATCGACATTCACGAATGTCTCGACAACACTCTGATGATTTTGCAAGCTCGACTCAAACCCCAACTGCACCGATCGGCGATTGAAGTAATTAAAAATTACTATCCAAATTTGCCAAGCGTAGAGTGCTACAGCGGAGAAATCAGTCAAGTATTTATGAATATTTTAACTAACGCGATCGATGCGATTGAACAATCCAGCAGCTTGACAAATGACGGAACAATTGCAGCAGAGAGCGATCGAATTCGGATCGTTACTGAACTCAGCAACTGCAACAGTATAATTATTAGAATTGCTGACACTGGGGCGGGGATTGCAGAGGAAGTGCGAGATCTGATATTTGACCCCTTTGTGACTGCCAAACCAGCGGGCAAAGGTACGGGAATCGGGCTATCAATTAGTTGGTATATTATAGTAGAAAAACACGGCGGTAGCTTGCAGTGCATTTCCACATCAACTGAGGGGACTGAATTTGCGATCGAACTGCCAATTTCGCAGCAATAAAACTCCTATAAATCCGGGTTTTTAATCCCTATTTATCGAGAGAAGAGGGGGAGAGTAGAAGTTCTAAGTTTTAAGTTTTGAGTTGTGAATTAAGAACTGTCTTTAACTCAAAACTCAAAACTCCTTACGAACTATCTTTAACTCAAAACTCAAAACTCAAAACTCAAAACTCCCGCAAACTGTCTTTAACTCAAAACTCAAAACTCAAAACTCAAAACTCAAAACTCCTGAGAATCGTCTCGTTCTTGATAATCTTCAGCCGACATCGGGTCTAATTCCCAGCGACTTTCATCTCGATTTTCTAGCATATCTGCTGCGTGCAACATCTCCCCTTCATCCATTTCTATCCCAGCAGCAGCCCCGAGTTCGTCAACAATATCTTGGTCTGGAGTAGGCGTGCTGCCGCCTACATCTTCCTCACCGCTGGCACTTACTTTTTCACCTGCAGAACCGACATTGCCGCCGTTGAGATTGAGAGTGGTTAAGCTGTCTTCTAAATTGCTGTCATCCAAATCTGCATCTTTTTCACTAAGTTCCGTTTTGTCGATAACTCCGGTGCCGTAGGATTCGGTAATTACTTGAGGCAATTCAGAGGAATCATTGCTTTCTTCTGTTGCTTTTGATGCTGTTTTTTTGCGCTGTGCCACGATATTTTATCCTGTTTTTTCGATAATTGAATTAAACATTCAACTTATTTAGCTTTACTTATGTTTATTGTGTAGTTGCTAGCGGGGCGATCGGCTTCTATCTAGAGAAATATTTTAAACTTTATCTGCTCTATCATTAGGAATACAAAAAGCGATCGCCCTTAAAAATAGCGATCGCTTTTTAATTTTAAGAGTGATAAGCAAGCTACTTCAACTTACAATCCACAAGAATTCTCCCTTCTTCCTTCTTTCTTCTTCCTTCTTCCTTCTTCCTTCTTCCTTCGTCTGACTATTCAGGGAAATCAGGAATTACCCATTTCGGGGGTGCGGTCCGTTTTTTTCTCAACGCTTCCTCTGCTATTTCTAGCATTTTGTCGAGAGAAGTATTTTCAATAAAGTTTGAGGTTGCTGCTGCGTATTCCCGTTTCGGGCACTTGTCGCCCAAAATGCAGCCGTTGACGCAAGCTACAGCACAATCGACAGTGTTCTCCATTGTAACTTTTTTCCTTTTGCGGTTTTCAAAACAAGCAGGCAGATACTCTAGGTTAATTTCTCAAGAGACTGCCCTCTAGGTTTATTTTACTAGGAGTAACGCACAGATAGCGCGATCGCCTCCGCAGCTAGCTAATCCTTAGCAAACGCGATCCGTTCGCCGTTGGGCGAAGCCCTTCTCGAAGAGTAGGCGTTCGGTGAAGCGGTAGGAAAGCAATCTTAAAGCCTGGTTAAACCGTTACAATACGGTAAGTCTTGTTTACTTTACAAACTGCCGTCAAAGACCGATCGGCTCAGTTAAATTGTTATAAAATTGAAACAACCTACCGAATTAGCCGGTCATGAACGATATTCTGCGGCGCTTAAAACGTTTACCCTGGCGCGAAATGCTGCAAATTTCCGCCCTCTGCAACTTGATAATTATGGGAATTGAACTCTTTTTAGCGTGGGCTGCTATTCAATTTCCTGCTGTGGGCAACGCTTTGGGGCTACTTTTCCGCTCTCCCTTGCACGTATTTATACCTTGCCTGATAGCGATGGGAATGGGGGCTCTAGCCGTTTATTTTTTCGAGTTTTGGCAGCAGCAATTTTTGCTAAATCGAGGCAGTTTGTGGACTTTAATTTTTTGTTTGTTATTGGGTCTGTTTTTCAAGTCGTTGCTGTTACCTGCATTTTTAATAAGTTTATCGGAAACTTCACTTATTGGAGTGGCGATCGGTGTTTTTTGGAAAGGTAGACCTTATTGGCGAAGTTGGTAAGGAGTTTTGAGTTTTGAGTTTTGAGTTTTGAGTTAAAGACAGTTCTCAGGAGTTTTGAGTTTTGAGTTTTGAGTTTTGAGTTAAAGACAGCTTGCGGGAGTTTTGAGTTTTGAGTTAAAGACAGTTTGCGGAGTTTTGAGTTTTGAGTTAAAGACAGTTCCCAGGAGTTTTGAATTTTGAGTTTTGAGTTAAAGACAGTTCTTAATTCAAAACTCAAAACTTATCTTAATTCAAAACTCAAAACTCAAAACTCAGAACTTCTCCTCCCCTTCTATGGCAGCCAAAAATTGGGAAGTAAATTTTCAGTTAAATTGCGAGCAAACTGATTGATATAACGCCCGATTTGAATGTGCGGTTCGTCAGGTTCAACGGAAATAATTGTTGCTTTGTTGCCCAGTCCGAAACGCGAAATTATCAAATTTGACGCCTCTAAACCTGTAACGTAAGCTTTTTCCTGCGACCAAGAACCGTGACGGTTTACCACCCAATCGCCGCTCATAAATACATTCTCGTAACTTGTAACTGCGGGCAGCAAATACTGATAGCTTCCCGGTGCAAAATGCGTCACGGCACGCGGCAGCCGGATCGCGCTGCTGTCGATTACTTTTGCTTCCCCAAAGGCGGGAATGCAAGTAGCTAAATCCCGCTGCACTAACTGCACTATTTCCTCGTTTTGCAACGGGATTAATTGATTGGCGTGATAAAAATCTGCTTCGACAACTGTTCCCGGTTCGTTGCGGAATTCGTCGTGCAAAGCGTTCAAGTCGAAAAACGTCCAACCCGTAGTCGAACTAAATCCAAAACAGGCATTAGAAGGCAGCGGGATGTCAATTTTTTTGTCAAACCACAGGCGAGTTGCCAATACATCAACCGCGCCTAAATTCATCACATCTCGAAATTCTTTCCGGTTTTGTAAGGCGGGACTGCTGCTAATAATTTTCTGCATTCCCGTGACGCCGACTGCAAAAATTACCGCACCTGCATCGAAGGTTTCGTCCCCGCAAACTACGCCCGTTGCGCGATTGTTGCCGTCGGTTATTATATTGGTAACTCGGCGATTAGTCAATACTTTGCCGCCGACTTTTTCAATGCGATCGACCCAAGGACGAAAGATTTTTTCACCGACTGTACCGCGACACCAAACTACATCAAAATCCGGTTGGTGTGCTAATATGAAATAATACAGCATTCCCAAGGCGGCAGCAGCGGAACACTGTTCTCCGGGTGCAAATAAACCTACCAATAACATCGGCTCGAAAGCATCGCGGTACAGCCTCGCAGACACGCCAAATTGTTTGAACAATTCGCGGGCGGTGACGCGATCGTACCTGCGCCAAGCAGCGTCGGAATTGTCGAAATCCAAGAGTGAATAAAGCAAGGGCAAAGCTGACAGTCGATCGATTAATGGCAGTCTTTGAAATTTGGGATAAAGAAACGTTCCCAAGGGTGTAGGCAATCGCGGTTCTTCTTGAAAAATCGGCGATTCTACTTCCAATCCTGCCGGGGAATACTGACTCGATCGAGTCCAAGGCGTGAAAGGATCGAGTTCTAATTCCTTAACTAATGAAAAGATATTTTGATAAGGATACCAAAAGCCGTGAATCCCTGCTTCTACGGAACGCCCGCCGGCGGTTTTCCACCCCGCGACTAAGCCTCCCGGATAGGGGCCGGCTTCTAATAAAGTGACATCATAGCCTTGCTGGGCTAGGTGATAGGTAGCGCCTAAGCCAGCCCATCCGGCACCGACGACTACTATTTTTGGAGTTGGCGATTCTGCTGGCATTGCTTAAAAGGAAGAGTTGACAGTTGACAGTTGACAGTTGACAATCGAAAATCTTCCGATCGAAAATCTAAAATCGTTTGATAGTGAATCAGGAAGCTTTCGGGCTATGGGAATCTGGCATTTATTCGCTGGGCTTACTTAGCTCTCGCTCGTTTTTTAATCATCGCACAATTAATTAACTTAAGCCAATATGCGATTAATTGGCTAAAAAGTTAGACAGTTTTTTTGACGGCGATATCTGTTATATTAAAACATTAAGGTGAGTTTTTCCCAGCATTGAGATTAAAGTAAAATACACAAATCGAACTTGTTGTCAATATGCAGTTAATTAATTATTTGACTTCTGTTTTCGGCGTAATTTGGCAGAATAGTGTTTTTCACTGGGTGGCGCTAATTTTGCTGGGCGTTGCTGTTTGGGGCGAGTATGCTGCAGTGAAGCAGTATCAGGATTATGTTAAAGCAAAAAGCCGATCGACTGCTGAGGCGATCGGTTATTTAAGTTCTAAGTTAGAAAGCGGTACGATCGGGGCGATGGAACTGCGACAGTGGGAAACTCCAGCAGATACTTGGACGCTGCTTTTAGATTGGTTTAGCGAACATTTGGCAGGAGAAACAATTGCAGGCGGCGATGCTTACAAAACTCAGGTTAGATCCGGGCGGTTCGTGTTGTTTCAATATCCGGCTATATTAACTCGATCGGCCCCTCGGAGTCAGTGGCGGTTCGTACCCAGCATTTTAGTAGCGCTGGGGGTTTTAGGTACATTTTACGGCATTCAAACCGGGTTGCAAAATGTTAGTTTGGGCGGGCTGCAAGATACTAAAGAATTGCTGCCATCGATCGACACTTTACTGGAAGGAATGAAAACAGCTTTTTCAACTTCCTTGATGGGTTTGGGTGCGTCTAGCGTATTTACAATTGTTTTAGCTTGGGGCGATCGCGCGCGCGTTGCATACCAATCCAACTTGCGCGCCAAATTCGATCGAATCGCCAAATTGCAAACACCAGAACAACTGCTTGCGGTTGCCAATTCCAGCAGCGATATAGTCGGCGCGATTGCCCTTGCTACCGAAACAATGCAAGCAGGATTCCTGCAAGTTATCGAGGCTCAAAGTAATGTTAACTCGCAGGCGATCGGGCAGCAAATCGGTGTAGCAATGACGCCAGTTTTTCAAGAAATCCGCCAGGAATTATCGACACTCCAACAGATTAAAGCAGACCAAGGAGAAGAGATATTAAACAACTTGCTTTCAGGCCTGTGCGTCCAAGTAATCGAACCCGTAGTTGCGCGGTTGGATAGCAGCGCCCAACTCACTCACGAAGCATCCGAAGCTGTCAGAGAATTAAAGAACGAATTGGGCGGAATTTCTGCAAGTTTAGCGCAATCTATCCTGACAATTCAAACATTCCAACAAGATACATTAGTACAGTTGCAAGAATTTGCCAACAACTTGCAGCAAATTTTAAAACAGTTTCAAACCGACACCCACGACGTATTGCAAGAAATGGCAACCGAAATTCGATCGGGCGTTGGCGAAAGTATTGAAGGCATGAAAGCCCAAAGAACAGCCTTCCAAGAAAGCGCCCAAGAAGCAGCCAATACTTTTAGAGGAATTCAGGACAACTTGCAAGCATCACTCCACACTCAAGCAGAACAAGAAAAGGCAATGCTAGAAGGTGTGGAAGCCAGAATGACCAACATTTTAAATGCGACTCACTCTGCTTTTCAAACGCAGTCAGATACGATTAAAGCAGTAGGCGATGAAGCTTCGGGATTGATGGATAAAGCGCGAGAAAATTTGGTTGGTAGCTTGCAGAATGTTGACGGAATGCTGCAAAAAACTCGCGTTACGGTGCAACAAGAACTAGATAAATTCCGGGTGACATATCAAGCGTCACTCCAGCAGTTTTTTACCGAACAAAACAACTTGCTGGAAGGAACGTTAGGCAAACAGCAAAAAGGTTTAGCGCAGGTAGTTCTGGGTTTGCAAAAAGTATTTCAAGAAGAATCCGAGAAGCGCAAATTGATGTCGCAGCAAGTTGACGAAAGCATGGAGAAAATTTTGACAACAGCGGCAGAAGTGAGTCAGTTTGCCAACTCTGTGGGGTTGAATTCCAGCCAGCGGTTGGCGCAATTGCAGGAACTAGCTAAATTAACGGGACAGGAAGTATTGCGGGTAGAAAGCGTTTACGAAAAAATGGCGAATCAATTCAATACAGAGGGGGAAAGATTGCAAACTACTTATACCAACTTGGTGACTCAATTAAATGCAGCTTTGCAAGCGGAACAAGAACAAGTGAGGCGGGTTGAGAGTGCGTATCAAAACATGACAAATCAGTTCGATCGGGCTTTGGAATTGGGGAATGAGAGATTGATTGGCTATTTGGAAAGAACTACTTCATCGCAGCACAAGTTTTTTGAAGAAGCCGATAATTCGATGGCGAAAGTGTGCAGCGGGTTGCAAGAAAGTTCCGACGGTTTGATGCAGGTTGCGCATTATTTGGTGGCGGCTGCAGATAATTTGGGGACGAAGAAATGATATATCAGTTGACAGTTATCGCGAAATCAGAAATCAGAAGTAAGTTAGCCTTATTGTTCGGTAATGACTGTACACTTATATCTAAGAAACCTGGTTTTTATCGGACTTTAAGGTGGGATGCAATGTTTAACATAAAAACCCGGTTTCTGCCTCAATTAAAGACAATTCGATCGCATATAAAAATGAGAGATTTATCAGATTTAGACAATTCACCGGAAATTGAAGAAGAGGAAGACTCCAGCGTCTTGCTGTCGATCGGCGATTTAATGTCGGGTTTGCTGATGTTATTCGCCCTCCTGTTTATCACAGTCCAAATTCAACTCAGCGAAAAGGTTAAACTGCTGGATCAAAAAATCCTTCAGGTGGAAAAACTGCGACAGGAATTGCAGCAATATCAAAAAGCCTTTGAAGCGCTGCCCGAGATTATTGTCAATACTTTGGAGGGGAAAATTGGAGGCAAAGATATCTTTACTGTCGATCCAATAACGGGAGATGTCAGCATTCGCGATCGCATCCTATTTGATAATAATAGTTCCGTCTTGAAACCGGAAGGTAAAAAGTTTTTGCAAGCCTTCATTCCGCTATACAGCCAAGTAATTTTTGCCAACAAAGAGTTGGAAGATCAAATTGCCCGCGTCGTTGTCGAAGGACATACCAGTTCCGCAGGTTCCGAACAAAGAAATTTAGAACTGAGTTTGCGCAGGGCATTAGCTGTTTCTAATTATATGTTTTCTAAGGAGGTGAATTTTCCTCAAAAAGCTAAGTTGCAGCAGAAAGTATTAGTTTCGGGGCGGGGAGAATTAGATGGCGATCGAACTCGCGATGTAGCGGTCGATCGAAAAGTGGTTTTCCGCTTTCAATTCCGCCGCGAAAACTTGAATGCGAACGTAGATTTAAATCGCCCGTTGCCATCAAAAAATTGAGTTTGTACGGAGTTTGGTATAAAATGTCGGGAATTGTTTGCTAAAGTATAGCTGTCAACTTAAGCTCAAACTCGATCGCAGACTGTTGTTTAACAGCGAGAGATCGATCCCCCCTAACCCCCCTTAAGAAGGGGGGGACCGGAAGTATTTAAAGTCTCCCTTTTTTAGAGTAGACTCGAAGTATTCAAAGTCCCGTTTTTTCAAGGGAAACTCGAAGTATTCAAAGTCCTCGTTTTTCAAGGGAAACTTGAAGTATTCAAAGTCCCCCCTTTTTAATGGTGGACTCGAAGTATTCAAAGTCCCCCTTTTTAAGGGGGATTTAGGGGGGTCGAGACTCGGGCAAAAATGAGATTTCTTGTGGGTTTTAGTTTTAAGTTGACACCAATAGCGCTAAAGTTGTCCCTACTAAATAATGAGTGTCAAAAACCGCCAGCGAATTAACTTGTTATTGCTATTATCTCCCGCTACCGCGTGGCTGATAATTTTCTTCGTTTTGCCGCTGCTAATTATCCTCGCATACAGCTTCCTCGAACGCGGGACTTACGGCGGCGTGACGGCAGTATTTACCATCAGCAACTACCAGCGTTTGTTCAACGAAATTTTTTTAGGAGTAATAGGGCGATCGATCTGGTTGGCTTTCTTAACAACAGTCGCTTGCTTGTTAGTTGGCTATCCCCTAGCATTCTTCATCGCCACCCGTCCCCCGCGCTGGCGCAATGCTTTATTATTGCTAGTAATTATCCCATTTTGGACGAACTTTTTAGTCAGAACCTACGCTTGGATGATTTTGCTGCAAACTCAAGGAGTCGTCAACACAGCCCTGCAAATCCTGCAAGTAATTAGCGAACCTTTAAATTTGCTGTTTACACCTTTTGCAGTGGCGATCGGGCTGATTTACGGCTATTTACCGTTTATGGTTTTGCCATTATATTCTAGCATAGAACGCTTCAATTTTTCCTTAGTTGAAGCCGCGCAAGATTTAGGGGCAAATGACATCAGAACTTTTTGGCGCGTATTTTTGCCGCTAACAACCAAGGGAATAGTTGCAGGTTCCATCCTCGTTTTTGTTCCGTCAGTAGGCGCTTTCATTACACCGGATATCTTGGGAGGCGCTAAAACAATTATGGTAGGCAATTTGATTCAAAATCAGTTTTTAAAAGCCCGAGACTGGCCCTTTGGTTCCGCCCTATCCGTATTGTTGACTTTAATCGTATTAATTCCCGTCTTAATTTACTTCCGCATCTCGGATGAAACAGTTGACAGTTAGTAAGGAGTTTTGAGTTTTGAATTTTGAGTTTTGAGTTAAAGACTGTTCTGAACTATAGTTGTTAAAGCCCTATGTTTTGATGGTAAGTAAGGTGCGCACTGCGCACCCCGCAGTTATTAGTAAAGCGAGTTACTAATGACTAATGACTAATGACTAATGACTAATGACTGATAACTAATGACTAAACTAGATTTATTCGTTCGATCGCACGCCAACAAATTACTGTGGATTCAAGCCGTACTGGCATTTACCTTTCTCTACTTGCCAATTCTGATCCTGATTGTTTACTCCTTCAATATTTCCAGATTTAACGCAATTTGGCGCGGTTTTACCCTCGATTGGTATCGCAGTTTATTTGTCCCTTCAACGGCAACACTTGCTACCAGCAGCAGCGCCGGCATCTTGCCCGCACTCAACAACAGTTTATTAATTGCAACTATTTCTACCATCCTAGCAACAATTTTCGGCACCGCGATCGCCCTTGCTTTAGAACGCTTTCATTTCCCAGGGCGCAAAGCAATAGAAACCTTGCTATTTTTGCCAGTAATCATGCCAGAAATTACGATCGGCATTTCGCTGCTAGTTTTTTTTACCCTGCTATTTCGGATAATTGAAAATCTCACCGGCATTCGCCTCAACCTCGGATTGACAACAGTAATTATCGGTCACGTTGCCTTCAGCATCTCCTTTGTTACTATAACCGTCCGCGCCCGTTTGGCAGAACTCGATCGCACCTTAGAACAAGCAGCTTTTGACTTGGGCGCTAACGAATGGCGGACTTTTTGGCGAATTACTTTTCCCTTAATTTGGCCCGGAATTTTCAGCGCAGCCCTGCTAGCTTTTACACTGTCCCTCGATGATTTTGTCATCACATTTTTTACTACCGGCGTCGGTACGATGACACTGCCGCTGTTCGTTTACGGTCAAATTAAATTTGCCGTGACACCAGCAATTAATGCGATCTCAACTTTGATGTTGCTAGCATCTTTATTGCTAGTTGTATCGTCCCTAACAGTTCGGAAAACAGTTGACAGTTGACAGTTGACAATTGACAGCAAACCGTTGAGTTGTAGGGGTTCTTTCACCAACAATCTGTAAATTTGACGATCGATCTCATAAACCCGCCCCAGACAGTTGACAATTATGTGCCATAATAAGTGTCGCAGACAAGCAAGAAAAATTATGAAACGCCTGTTGACCTTCCTACTTTTGTTTGCGATTAGCGCCATACTGCCTCTCGGCTGTAGCAGCAACACCAGCAACCAACAACAAGTTCTCAGCATTTACAATTATGCCACTTACATCGCCCCAGAAGCGATCGCCCAATTCGAGAAAGAAAACAACGTTAAAATTCAATACGACAACTTCGAGAACAGCGAGGCACTTTATGCCAAACTCAAACAGGGAAATCCGGGTTACGATTTAATCTTTCCCGCCGACTACATGGTAAAAATCATGGCGACAGAAAATATAATTGAACCCTTGAATCTCAACAACATTCCTAACCAAAAAAACCTCGAACCTAAATTCCTCAATCAATCTTTTGACCCCGGCAATAAATATTCCCTGCCCTACCAATGGGGAACGATGGGAATTGGCTACAACTTGAAAGCAACCAAAGACGAAATCAACAGTTTGACGGCGATGTTCGATCCGAAATATACAGGAAAAATCGCGTGGCAAGACGACAGCAGATACACCTTTGCCGCCGCTTTAATGTATTTAGGATTCGACCCCAATACAACCAACCCCGAAGAAATTAACAAAGCCCGAGATTTGCTAGTTAAAAACAAAAGCATCATCGCAGCTTTTGTTCCCGATACCGGTCAAGACTTGCTCGATCGAGGAGAAGTCAATTTGACATTAGAATGGAGTGGCGATATCTTTCAAGTAATGAAAGAAAATCCTAATATCCGCTATGCTATTCCCAAAGAAGGAACCATCATCTTTACCGACAACATGGCGATTCCCAAAGGTGCGCCGAATAAAGAATTAGCTGAGAAATTTATTAACTTCATTTTGCAGCCAGAAATAGGCGCAAAAATATCCAACTTTATCCACTTCGGATCGCCCAACAAAGCAGCAATTGACCGAGGCTTAATCGACCCCAAAGACTTTAAAAACCCTCAAATTTACCCGCCTGCTGAAGTATTCGCTAAAATGAAATTCTTGCAAGATGTCGGGCAAGCTACTACACTGTACGATCGAGCCTGGACAGAAGTCAAAGCAGCAGCCGGAAAATAGTTGACAATTGGTAAGGAGTTTTGAGTTTTGAATTTTGAGTTTTGAGTTAAAGACAGTTCTGAAGTTCACAACTCAAAACTTAAAACTCAGAATTTCCCTTCTTCCTTCTTCCTTCTTCCCTGTTCCCTGTTCTCTGTTCCCTGTTCTCTGTTCCCTGTTCCCTATTCCTTCTTCCTTCTTCCTTCTTCCTTCTTCCTTCTTCCTTCAAAAATGCACTCGATCGAACTCACCAACTTTTCCAAAATATATCAAACTAACCGCGGCCAAGATTTCCTAGCTGTAGATAACCTCAACCTGCAAATTTACGATCGAGAATTCTTTTCTTTACTCGGCCCTTCCGGCTGCGGCAAAACCACAACCTTGCGAACGATTGCAGGTTTTGAAAACCCCACAGCCGGCGAAATTTACATTCACGGGCAACCCATGCACAACCGCCCGCCATTTCACCGCCCGGTAAATACAGTATTTCAAAACTATGCTTTATTTCCCCACATGACCGTAGCACAAAACGTCGCATTTGGGTTAGAAATGGAGAATTTACCTGCTCAAAAAATTCGCGATCGCGCTGCAGAAGTTTTAGCATTAGTACAGTTAACAGATTTAGCAAAACGCTATCCCCGCCAACTCTCGGGAGGGCAGCAACAGCGGGTAGCGCTGGCGAGGGCTTTAGTCAAACAACCGTCGGTTTTGCTGTTAGATGAACCTTTAGGCGCGCTAGATTTTAAATTGCGCAAAGAGATGCAATTAGAATTAAAAAAAATGCAGCGCAAGCTGGGAATTACCTTTATTTACGTCACGCACGATCGCGAAGAAGCCCTCACGATGTCCGACAGAATTGCAGTGATGGATCGGGGACAATTGCAGCAAGTTGGCAGCCCGATCGAGATGTACGAACATCCTAAAAATCGGTTTGTAGCAGAATTTATTGGCGACAGCAATTTTTTGACCGGGCGAGTTGCCGAAAAGCAAAATAGTAATATAATAGTAGTAGTTGACGAACAATTGCCCGTGTTAGTTGCAACAGCAGAAGATGTACCGATCGGTCAAATTGTTACTCTCGTCTTGCGACCGGAAAAAGCCGCAATTTATCCGGGCGATTCAGCAGTTGAAAATAGCTGGCCCGCAACGATCGAAGAAGCAGTTTATACCGGCACCGATACCCGCTATACAGTGCGGTTGACTGCCAAAAGCTCGATCGCAATTCGCAGGCAAAACTTGCACCGAGATAACTTGCAGCAACACCAAACAGGCGATAACGTGCGCGTCGCCGTTCCGCCGGAAAGCCTGTCGATTTTAGATTTTAGATTTTAGATTATAGATTTTAAATAAAATCACGATCGAGGTCGATCGAACGAATATAATATAGCGATCGTAAATCATTTGTGAATTTCTTACTCCCTCCCCTTAATAAGGGGAGGGTTGGGGTGGGGTCAAAAATTTTACGACTCCTGCAAGGATTGCTATCTTACTCATTTAAACATTCTCATTTAAACATTTAATCTACACAAACGAGCATTTTAAATATCGCGGAATCCTTCAAACTGCAAGATTCTCGCCAATTCTTGACATTATTCCCCGAATGGGCAACTATGAGGTATAGTCTAGATCGTTAACCGAATATGGAAGCATCAGAAAAAACTATCAGCATCGGAGATGCAGCCAAACAGCTAGGAATTTCAACTACAACATTGAGGAAGTGGGCAGACACAGGAAAAATTCGTTTTAAGTATTCGCTTTCCGGTCAAAGAAGGTTCTTCTTGGAAGACATCCAATCTATGACACCAAGAGAATTAAATCAGTTAAGCAACTCCATAACCGTCAATTACGATCGCTTCTCGCGTTACGGCTTGATGCACGACGATCGATCGGGTCAAGAGTAATTTGGAACAATACCAAACGCCATTAACAAACAGCCTTTTCAAAGCCTTCAAAACTTAAGACTTGCTTTGAACTAAAACCAGCAGATCGCGACAAAACCGCGACAAAACAGTAATCCCGCTACCAAAGTAGCGGGATTTATAGGTTGCAGTTTTGTTATGCTCTAATTTTGCTAGAAGGGCAATTCTAGCAATCGCCCAGACGCTTAGGAAATTCAAGGGAGGTTGAAAACATTGCTGTTACTGCATTTACCTGCTTCCTTCTTCCTTCTTCCTTCTGCTATAACTCGCTGCTAGATTAGCTCATGCCAGACATTTCTTGCTGGATTTGGCTCTTCGCTGACTTGAATTGAGTAGCCATTTGTTCCATTTGCGCTTCGCTGAGATTGCGGCGAATTTGAGGGAACATATCGTTTTCTTCTTGACGAACGTGGTCTTGAACTGCTTGTTTGAGCTGTTGAATTTGACCTTTGAAATTAGAAGAAGTGGGGTTCAGAGACTTAATTTGGGCGAGCATTTGCTTCATTTGCGCTTGCTCGTCGTACAGTTCTTGCGTATCGCCGTAGTAGCTGCGCACTGCAGGATAAACAATTTGTTCTTCCGCTTCGGAGTGAACGCTTAGGTCTTTGTAAAGCTGACCGAAGAATTCTTGCAGTTTTTGCGGATCGTCGGTTTTTTCGATTTCCATAAATAGGGTATCGACTTTGCGGTGATCCATTGAGATGATTTCGGTAATATTCATCTCATCTTTGCTGCGGGTAACAGCACCGCCGATGATGCCGGTCATGGCAGCCATCGCATCTTGCACGCGAGCCCAAACGCCTTGGTCGGGGTCTTTTCCTGTGAGTTCGCGCACGCCCAAAATTTCCAGAACTCCCTTGAGTTGTTCTTGGTGAGCGCGGTTTTCAAAGTTAACTGTGTTGAGGGGAGTAATCGCAGCTTCGATGTCAGCGCCGACGACTTGAGCAGCTTTGTGAATTAACAAACCGGTCATTGTTTGTTTGTGTTTGAGCAGTTCGTGCTGGCCGACTTTTTCAAACAAAGTAAGTTCAGAACCTTGCATCAGTTTCTGAGCTTCTTCAATCATTTTTGTGACTGTTTCTTTGGGTTCGACTTGAATGCCGTATTGGACGATCGTAGTTTCCAATACTCCCATGTTTTTCCGATCGTCCTCAAGCATATCGCGGAAGCGCTGGGACAGTTCGGAATCGTTGCAGGAGTTGATGAACATTTCCTCGTTGGCGATCAGCAGCTTTTGCAAAGCTTTCATGTCTGCCAATTTCATCGCGATCGCTTGGCGCTTGGTATCTTCTAGAGTAGCTACCATCTGTCGTTTCTCCTCTCAATGTGTTTTGTGTTCTGACATCTTTTAATGTATTGAAATACTCAGATAACATCCTCTTTCTCCCGACCGATCCGTCAATCTCTCGTAAAAGCTATTGACGTTTCAAACTAAAAATGGTAATAAACAGTTGATAGCAGACAGTTGACAATCTTCAATCCCTCCGCTACGGTTCCTCTGGGCTGCGCTTCCCCTCCACAACGCGAGTGCCCAATGGAAACTCGAAAATCGAAAATCGTTTGACAGTTGACAGCAAACTGTTGAGACAGGAAGCGCGATCGCGATCGCATGAAACTGCTGAGTATCGGTAGCGCAGACCAAAAACAATGCAACGGCAAGCAAGTTTCAAACCCTGACCACATCAAACATTAAAAATAGAAGAAAATCGAAAATCAAAAATCGAAAATGAGATTCGCTTACCCTTCTTTGTCTGGATGGAGCGGCATTTTAGCGTTGCGCAAGCGCACCAGTTCGTCTCGCCAGGAGGCGACAATCGGATCTTTGTCCGCAGCCTGACCCATCTGCTTCACCCGCCATTTGCGAATTGCCAGTTTATTTTGCGCCCGGACGATCGCCCCTGAGGTGCGCCGGTCGGTATCCTGAATGTGACGGGTTCTGAAAATTCGATCGCCCTTCACCGCTTGATACTCCTCTGGAGTAATCGCAGGTTCGACCTCATCCGCCAATGCTTCGACAATTACTTGGCGTTCCCAAAGGCCGCTCTGCCAAAGCATCGCCCCCGCAATCAGAAAAAAAGGCAAAAAGCCCACCAATCGCAAACCGCTATGCTGCAGCCATTGCGTCAGAAAAGGTTGCACCGCAACCTCCGGTACTGCTTTCGCCACAGATTCCTCGGGCAACGGTTTGCCGCTTAAAAAGAAAAACAAAAACAGCAACATCCCCACGGCATTGTTGAGAAAGTGAGCCGAAAACCCCAGCAACCAAGCTCCCACCGGAGCAGCATAGCGCAACCAGTGGCGGGTGGTTTGGCGGGCGAGTCCCAAACCCATGCCAAACAGCCCCGAAAACAGCGCATGACCCCCAAACCCAAACAAGGAAAAGCGATCGGCCATCTGAAAATAAAGCGGCACATCCCCTTTTTCGAGAAATCCGTGGGTTACGTACAAAGGGGCTTCCAGCAGGTTAAAGCCAATCCCAACCAGCGCACCGTAGATAAAACCATCTCGAACGCCATCAAACTCTGCTTTCAGCAACCAAAACAAGAGCAAAATTCCTGCCCCTTTGGTGATTTCTTCCACGGGAGGTCCCGATAAGGGCGCTCCCAGGATCGACTGAGCCTGGGGACCGAAAAGCGCCTGCACCTCAGGATGCAGTTTCACAAAATTGCCGATATTTGCGAAGATCGCGCCATTGATGGGCAGAGCCAATCCGGTGGCAATCAGCGCTCCCCACAATAGCGCGATCGCGTACAGCCACCGGGATTCAGGTTCCCGACGATCGAGAAACCGCAAAATAGCGAGGGGAAGGATTGCCATTAACAGGCTTCCTGCCAAACCAATTAAAAATACTTGGAAAGCCGCGGGAGACAGTTGTGAAAAAAAGCCGCGCATCAGTGCGGACGTGCTAATGACTACCAGCACCGCCAGCGCGATCGCGACGAGTTTAGCAATTTTGGGGCTACTCAGCGGAGAACCGTACAGAACGCGACCTCGAGCATTGAGTGACATGAAAACCTCAGATAAATTATTTAGATTTGGGATTTGCGATATGAGATTGAGAAAACTGCCCGGTTAAAGCGTAAAACATTAAAGTCCCGCAAAAGAGAAGCTGTTTCTTGAAAATGCCTTAGCGTGCGATCGTGGCAAAAACTTAATCCGTCACAAAAATCGGTTTGACTTTGCTGAGGCAACTACTGTCCGGCTTTTGCTTGGGGTTCGTCAGAAAATCTCGGGCGATTTGAGTCGCACAGTCGGCTGCAGGCATATCTGGCGGAGAAAATAAAGCACCATGACCCACCCCAGGGAAGGTGTAGACATAGGCATTTTTCAAGTTACTGGCAACCGCTTCCCCATAGGGCTGCGGCGTAACCGGATCGTAGGTGCCGTTGAACACCAGTGTGGGAATTTCAGTATTCTTGTAGGCAAAGGGTTTCTGTTGCTCAACCTGAAGAATCTTGCAGATTTGTTCGTTCCCTTCCTCCGCGAGGACGATTAGTTGCGGGTAGGGAGGCGGAAACAAAGAGGACGGCTTAACCCGGATCGAACTCGTGCGGGCGCAAAGAACTGTATGGTACATCTCCTTTGCGTCCTTGTCTTCTAAGCCACCAGAAAGATTCTCCTCGACCCAACGAATATTCCCTTTGGTTGCTGCATCGATCCGGCTGGGCAAAAAGCGGCTGAGTGCCGATTTGTACAGGTAAGGTAAAATGCTCACCAAAAATTTGTCGCCATCCAGCTTGGACGCAATGGTTTTCTGGCTGGATGGAATCGTCAGAGTGATGGGAATCGGTTGCTGGTTGAGTCGATCGACCAACGAAAGAAATTTCTTTTCCAGATCGGGATAGGCTCGATTGCACTTTAGGTCTTTGGCACAGTCGGCGAACAGGTTGCGCAGGGCGTAACTCATCGTGTGTCCGATAGCCAGGTTAAAGTCAATATCAGGTCTGACCACACCATCAATGAGTACGCTCCGCAGTTTGGGTTTGTGTTCGTCTGCTTGCGCAAGCACGTATTGCCCCAGCAGCGTCCCGTAGGACACTCCGTAGTAATTAAACTCGTCGTAGCCCAGTACTTGGGCCACAAAATAGATATCAGCCGCGTTTTCTCTGGTGTTAAAGGCACTCGTATTAATTCCCTGTGCGATCGAGCGTTTGTTACAAGCCTCGATCCAACCGAGATCCTTCGGATCGCGTTCCCCTTTGGCAACGGCAATATTGTGAGCGTTTAACTCCGGGCAAGACAGGAAGGGTTTAGAATGCTCAGTGCCTCGCTCTTCAACAAATATCAGATCGCGACTCTGCAACAGGGCTGGCAGTTCAGTATAACTGGGCAATGCTTGATTGACGAAGACACCGATCGTCGTTGAACCGGGACCGCCCTGTTCCACAAAGAGCGGGTCTGGGGCAGGGTTATTGCCAATGCTGCGAGTTCTGACAACTGCTAGTTCGATCGTCCTACCGTCTTGTTTGCTGTGTCGTTCGGGTACTGTGACATAGCCACAGTCCGACAACGCAGCAGCTAAGGCAGGAACGCCAAAGGTCTTGCAGTCAACTGACTTCCACGCCGCACCAAATTGGGCGCGGTTCGCTGTCGTGGTATTGGCAACGCCACTGCTGGCGGCGACAAAGGCTGCGGTGAGAACGGTTAGTTTACAAAAGCGCGTAACGGAAGTTTGCATGGTTAATTTTCCTTATCGATCGATCTAGAGCAGTTCCTATAGGACAGAGGGCAAAGGATCTAGTAGATATAGATCGCACCGCCTGAATTCACTTCAAGGGAGCGCGTGAGGCCGTAGGTTCCTGGTTTGGAGGTGACGGTTACAATGAGTTCGTTATTTACGACCGCAATGTCGGCGCGTAAATTTGTATCTTTGACATTGGTATAAATAGTCAAATCAATGGGGGGTGGCAAATAGCTGGTATGGAGCGCGCCAAAGGTCACCGACTGCTGGGGCTTTACGCTGCGTTCGCGTGAGGTTGGTTCTACCAACACGACCTGGATATCTACGCTCGACTGATTCGCAACACGAATCTGGATCGGTTTGCTGGGATTAATTTGGGCAACGGGCGATCGGCGGTCGTTTTGCTGCGGAAGACCCGGAACAGGGGCGCTCTGTTGGGCTGCAGTTGGTGTAATTGGGGCGATCGCGCCTATTATTAGCAAACTCGCCCCAATCAAACTATTTAATTTCATCAAATATTGGCTCCTCAAAAAGTTGCTCCGAACGCAAAATCTAAATTTCAGCACTCTGACGATATAGATATATAGCTTGGTGGTAGGTGATATCAATTCCTGTTGCATCGGTATGAGATGTTAGGCACGCTTCAAAGAGCAGTATCAAACTATATAATTCCGAATCAACCGGAAACCATATGAGGTACAGAAACAACCTCAAAAATCCTGAAATTTACAGAATTAGCGTGCACCTCACGTTCGCGACGCTATAAAACTATCGGAGTGCTTAGCCAAAATAGGTTTGATTTAGATTCCTGCGTTACAAATTACCTTCATTCACGTCGGTGTATTGATAGTTGTAAAACTCCGTTCCAGTCGCCTCGTTAATGATGACTACTCGTGCCTTTTCTCGATCGTACATGACCCGCACCCGTCCGTCGGAACCACTAAATTTATTGCCCGAAGTGCGCGTTAAAACACCAGAGAAATTGAACTCTCCTTCTGTAATTTGCACCTCTATTTGGTTGGCATTGCGGGCAGTCATTTTCGTTGATGGAATCTTTGATGCTTGGCTGGATGAAGGTTGACTGGACTGATTAGAAGCAGCAGCGTTACTCCAGTAAACATAGATCGATTCATTGGCGAGGCGATAAATTTGCCCTCTGTCGCCGAGTCCTTCTTGCCGGTAGGCCTCACGACCATTTTGGTCGCGATAATTGCCCGGTCGATCGCCCGCCGGAGTTAATTCATAGCGTTTGCCATTTTTCAGTTGGATGCTAACGGCACCCTGTCTTTGCGAAAAGGTACAGGGACTTGAAGACGTGGCGCGATCTTCCCCTTTTGGATACAGGTCACAACGGGCATTCACCGTGTCTGCTAAAGCAATATCAGTAATACCGCAAGAGGCGATCGCCGCTGCCATCGCTAACAACGAATTTGCAAGTTTCATTCCAGGGAAATCTCCTAATATAGAGGGGGACCACGAACAGGATATTTAAAATAAACTCATGGCGGGAGTTACAGTTTTGCCATTAAGCCCGATCGCTGCTGGCTGTGAAAATAATACAACTTCTCTAGTGAATAGATAAACAAAGCTACGGAAATTTTTAATGTATTGAAATACTCAAATAACATTTTCTTTCTCCCGACCCCTCCGTCAATATCTCGCAAAAACTATTGACTTTTTAAACTAAAAATGGTACAGAACAATTGATAGCTAACAGTTGACAGTTGACAGGGCTGAAGTTGGAAGAGTTGACGGTTGACAGTTGACAGCAAACAGTTTGACAGCAAACTGTTGAGACAGGAAGCGCGATCGCGATCGTTTGAAACTGCTCAGCACCGCTAGCACAGACCAAAAACAATCCAACGGCAGGCAAGCTTCCAATCCTGACCCCATCAAAAATCGAAAATCCCAAATCCCAAATCCCAAATCAAAAACGGTATCAACTTACCCCGATCGTCGAGCACTAAAGCGCTAACATAGTTGGAATCGAAATTAACTATAGTTTAAGAATTAAGTAGCTTGTCTCAACTCCTCACTGCTTTAGAGTTCCCAGCCAATGTCTGGAAGCTTAACAACGGGTTAACAGTCATTCACCAGCGTGTTTCGGCCACACCGGTGGTCGCGCTTGATGTGTGGGTAAAAGCTGGCGCAACGCTAGAGCCAGATTCGTGGTCGGGAATGGCTCACTTTCTAGAACACATGATATTTAAAGGGACTGACACGATCGCCCCTGGAGAATTTGATTGGATCGTAGAAAATGGCGGCGGCATCGCCAACGCAGCTACCAGCCACGATTACGCACATTTTTTTGTCACAGCCGCCGCCGACTATTTAGCAGAAACAGCGAAACCGCTGGCCCAATTGCTGCTGCGCGCTGCGATTCCCGATGCAGAATTCGATCGCGAGCGACATGTCGTACTCGAAGAAATCCGCCAAGCTCAGGATAATCCAGACTGGATCGCTTTTCAGGCGCTGATGGAAACAGTTTACGAACACCATCCTTACAGGCGTTCGGTATTGGGCACCGAAGAATTGCTGCTGTCGCGATCTCCCCACGAAATGCGCTGCTTCCACCGAGAGCACTATCAGCCGGAAAATATGACTGTGGTAATCGTCGGCGGCATTGGCGAACAACAAGCAATGGACTTAGCCTTCGAGGCTTTCGATCCGTTTTTCGACAGGTGGGACTGCCCGAAAATGGAAATAGAAGCCGAACCGCCGCTGGTAGAAATTCGCCGTCAAGAAATCTACCTCCCGAGATTGGAACAAGCCAGACTGCTGATGGCTTGGACTGGGCCGGGAGTAGAACACTTGCAAAGTGCTTGCGGCTTGGATTTGCTCTCGGTATTGCTCGCAGACGGGCGGACTTCGCGCTTGGTCAGAGAACTGCGGGAAGAATTACAATTAGTAGAGGCGATCGGCAGCTCTTTCTCGCTGCAGCGGGAGTCGAGTTTGTTTACTATCAGTGCTGTCTTGGAACCGCAGCACCTCGCAGAAGTAGAAGCTCGAATTTGCGATTTGCTGTGCCAATTGCAGTCACAGCCAATTTCCGAGGCAGAATTGCACCGTTCCCAGCGCTTGCTGTGCAACGATTTTGCATTTTCGATCGAAACCCCCGGACAACTGGCCGGTCTTTACGGGTACTACAATACGATCGCCAGTGCTGAATTGGGAATGGCCTATCCGAGCAGAATTAAGTCATTCCAGCCCTCGGACTTGCAGCGCTTAACTCAACAGTATCTTTCTCCCCAACGCTACGCCGCGGTGGTGTTGAAACCAGCCTAAAACTAATCTAATTAGGTGACAGTAAGTATCCAATTTATTCAAAAGCTCGAATTGATGCAAAATCGGCAAGATCTATTGATGCAAAATTGGCAAGCTCTATTGATGCAAAATTGGCAAGCTCTAATTTATTCAAAGGTCGCGAGCGGGGACGCTCGCACTCTCATGTATTCCTACAAGATCGCGAGCGGGGACGCTTGCAATTTCAGACATTCCCACAAAGCCGCGAGCGGGGACGCTCGCACTGTCGATGATACAACTGGAAGCGATATTACCGATTTCCTATTCTCAATTATTGATTGCCGATTACTAAATTACCGATCGAACTAAGCAATGAAACATGAAATCCGCCGCACAGTTTTAGACAACGGTATCGTTGTCTTGGCATCAGAAAATCCCGCAGCAGATATTATTGCAGCTAGAATATTTCTCCGCGCTGGCAGCCGCTGGGTGCAGCCGGAACAAGCAGGATTGTGCCACTTGCTGTCGGCTGTAATTACAAAAGGAACCGATCGGCTGTCTTCTTTAGAAATTGCCGAGCGCGTAGAATCGGTAGGAGCGAGGCTGAGTGCAGACACGACAACCGACTATTTTTTAGTAAGTTTAAAAACAGTTTCCGCCGACTTTACCGATATTTTGGCACTAGCAGGGGAATTGCTGCGATCGCCCACATTTCCCGAAGCCGAAGTCGAACTCGAACGCCGAATTGCCCTATCGGCAATTCGATCGCAGCGAGAACAGCCGTTTGCCATCGCTTTCGAGCAACTGCGACACGCCATGTACGGCGAACATCCCTACGCTTTCTCACCCCTGGGTTCGGAAGCTACCATGTCGCAACTTACTAGAGCCGATCTCGAACAGTTTCACAAAACCTATTTTCGCCCAGATAATGTAGTTATTTCTGTTGCCGGTCGGATTGCACCCGAAGATGCGATCGCCGAAATCGAGCGCGTGTTTGGCGACTGGAAAGCGCCCGCTACGCCCCTGCCAACTTTAAGCGTACCCCTCATCTTCACCCAACCGCGATCGACCGTAACGCCTCAAGAAACGCAGCAATCGGTGATTATGCTGGGCTACCTGGCACCAGCAGTAAAACAGCCCGACTACGCAGCGATGAAGTTGCTCAACACCTATCTCGGCAACGGTTTGTCGAGTCGGTTGTTTGTGGAATTGCGGGAAAAGCGGGGCTTAGCTTACGACGTTTCCGCACTGTACGCGACGCGCTTGGATGAGGCGCAATTTGTCACGTACATGGGTACGGCACCGGAGAATACAGTGACTGCTTTTGAAGGATTGCGTACAGAGGTCGATCGACTGGCTAGCATTCAATTAGATGAAGCAGAATTGCAAGCTTGCAAGAATAAAATGCTCGGTCAATATGCCTTAGGAAAACAAACTAATTCGCAAATCGCGCAAGTTTTAGGTTGGTACGAAACCTTAGGATTGGGAATCGAGTTCGATCGAGAGTTTCAAGAAGAAATTGCAGCGGTAACTACCTTCCAAGCGCGGGAAGCTGCTCAGAAATACTTCATCGAACCGTATATTTCATTAGTCGGACCTGAGGTCGCGATCGCAGAATTGGGCGCAGCCGCTGTTAGTTAGAGAAATATGTGGGGGCAGATTCTCCAACTTATTTTCAAAATTCAGATCCCCCTAAATCCCCCTTAAAAAGGGGGACTTTGAGACTCTTTTTCAAACTTATGATATTGCTGCGGGCGTGTTTGTTAAAATCCTAATTAGAATTAATAGGAAAAACAATCAATGTTATGTTGACCATCATTCGGGAAAACACTACAGAGCTAGAACTCAAAGCTGAGTTTCCGCTTGCTTTGAAAATTTTTCTCCTATACTGGGCCTGTGGCTTTGCAGGAATTCCCATATTTTCGGTGCTAGTATGGGTGAGTCCGGACACTGGCACGACCAGTCTTGCCTGCCAACGTATTGAGCCGACGCAAATTGAATGTAAGAAGTCAAGATCGCGATATTTTGGTATCATCTCTGGGTCTTCTGAATCGATCGCACCCGTCTTGCAAGCAGAATTCAAAACCAAAGAAATTCTCGAAAATGATGGCGATAGAATGGTGAGAAGCTGGCTATCGCTTAGAACTTATGCCGGGGAAACTAAAATTATTGAGGATTTATACAATCAAGCGTCAGGAGATATTTCTCAAGCGAAAAAGATGGAAGCGATCGCATCTCAAATTCAAACTTTCATCAATTCCCAATCTCCGTCCATCACTCTCGTGTTAGACAGCAATTTACAACAAGGAATTGGGTTCTCCCTGTTCTTGAGTATCCTGCCTTCGATCGCAGCACTGGTCCTTTATTTGAGCCTGCGTTCCCAGATAGTCATTCTCGATAAAACAAACAATCGCTACACCCATGTAGTACACACACTGCTGGGAACACGCATTCAGGAACATCACCTCAGCGAGATTCAAAAGATTGAAGTTAGAGAGGACGACGACCACGATGGACCTAAAACTGCAACCTTGGTGATTAAGCTGCGATCGGGTCGGGTTTACAAACTAAATGGTACGGAGGATATTCCAAACGCCCATGCGATCGCACATCGCCTGAGAGTGTTTTTATACTGAGTTTAATTATGCCGCCAGATCGCTCCACACTGTAATAATTTTTTATCTAAACTCCTGTTAAAAATTGGTCAACACTTTGCTGCCAGTATTCCTCATCAACCGTAACGAGCAAACTATGACCCGTATTGGGGAAAATAGTTAGTTGCTTAGAACCTTGCAAATTTTTAAAGATTCGATCGATCTCCACTACAGTAGTCCACTTATCAAGTCTGCCATGCAATAACAAAGCAGGGCATTTAACTTTCTTAGCATAAGTTACTGGATTATGCGTAAAACCATTGACTCTATGCTGAATACTTCCCCAAAAGACAACCATCTCAGCTATTGGAAATGTCGGAACCCTGATAGCTCTCAATCGACTTCTAACAGAATCTAAAAGTCGTGCAAAGGGAAGTTCAAGAATCACAGCATCAGGATTAATTTTTTCGCGGGCTACTGCTTTTAAGATCGCTGCACTCCCCATTGACACACCATAGAGGATAAATGGACGCTGAAAATTTGAACGTTGGGCATAACCCAGTGCCAGAGCAACGTCTTTAGCTTCCCGCATACCTAGAGTTGTTGTATTGCCGCTAGAACCTCCTACACCTCGGAAATCAACAAGTAAGGTATCATAGCCCAAACGATGAAACACCTCGGTTGGGGCTAGAAGTTGTTTAGCTTTATTACCTGCATTACCAGGAAATAGCAGAACAGTACCGCTAGATACAGGACGTTGAGCGGGGATGAACCAGGTCTCTAGCCACTCAGTTTTTTTGATAGGGATACGTTGTGTGACATATTCAAGCCCGACATCACTGGGGAGTTTGGAGCTAGTAGGTCTAGGAAGTCCTAACCCCCAACGACCAGGGGAATTAAAGTGCGTCAGAGCATAAGCGCCAACGTAAGACAACGCATTAAGAGACAAAAAAACAACCAGTACAACTTGGAAAAACCACTTTCTTTTTTTTTTCCCAATTTAAAGAACTGCAATAGCTGCATTTACGCTACCTCTTATGTATTTCCTTATATGTATCGAAATAGAAGCCATATGAAACTGACAAGATACAACCCTCTCTGCAATAGCCCTAAACCAATTTTGATTAGACTCTTTTTCGATAATCCAATTAAAGCAGAAAAGCCAATTATTAATGTGAAAAGTACAAAATTAGTTGTCTTCTGATTCGGATCGGAGTAGACAGACGAATGCCAAAGAATTCCAAAGCTAAATGCAATGCCAGCAGTTTGAGCAAACAAAGAGTGTAATTTATCTTCGGCAACAGAGAATTTTAAAGAATGAGTAAAGGGAGCAGCACTAAAAACTCCAGTCATTAATACATTTAATGCATAAATTACAATCAAAATGTCAGAGTAGTTCTTCTCCTCAACGTAAATAAATGACAATAAAAGAGTAGTGCTTAACAACACTCCAAATCCAATAAAGCCTGTTCGCATTAGCCATGCATTTTTATACTGCTGAGAACCTAAATCACTGACAGTATTTACCTTCCAATTGTAATCGCTAGGAGCCAGAAAGTGAGCCAATACAATCGTTGCAATAAAAAACGCTACTGCGACACCAACTGCAATCATTGATTTTGCTACCTTTTGGTAAAATATTGCGAACAGTGGCAACCCCTTAACATAACCTCTCAAATCAGCGGCGGCTAGTAAACTCGAACTCAGTACCAACGACTTTTGACCATCCACCTGCATTTGAGTTGTTAGACCAGCCTGCTTGGGCGATCGCCCCTACTTCTCGGCACTCCCAACTCCCCACCGACACCACAAGTATACTCAACCTTTCACTCAAGACGAAAATGTTTCAGAACTTTTAACTTTGGCTCAAATTCTAGACTCGCTCAGTGTCTTGCTTTGGGGTCGATCGCATTCCCCACGATCGTGCTAAAACCAGCTAGTGTCAGGGTTCAACGCGACTGAAGAATCTCTGTTCAGTGCTAGCCTAACGGTGAAGTTGTGCGGTGGCAGACAACCTCGAACTCTCACCGACAACCTCTATTCCGTCCGCACCAACGCACACAAAATCTGATATCTCTATTTTTATTACCCAAATTGCGCCAACCGCCGATCGAAGTCCCCACCTGCGGTAGGCTAGATCGGGTGAATATATCGGCTCCTAAACAAGCATCGCTCCTATGTCTCCTATTACATCTGCCCCCTCCAGAACCGTCCGCATCGGTTCCCGCAAAAGCCAACTCGCCCTCGTGCAAACTCACTGGGTGCAAGCACAGCTTCAGCAACACTTTCCCGACCGCACTTTTGAAGTCCACACGATGGCCACGCAAGGCGACAAAATTCTCGATGTCGCCCTCGCCAAAATTGGCGATAAAGGACTTTTTACTAAAGAATTAGAAACGGGAATGCTGAACAATGAAACGGACTTTGCCGTACATTCCCTCAAAGATTTGCCTACCAATTTGCCCGAAGGTTTAATTTTAGGATGCGTTACCGAACGGGAAAATCCGGCTGACGCCCTCGTAGTTCACGAAAAACACAAAGACAAGCAACTTGACACCCTACCTGCCGGTGCTGTAATCGGCACTTCTTCCCTGCGCCGGCTAGCCCAATTGCGGCATCATTTCCCCCATTTTGAATTTAAAGATATTCGCGGCAATCTCAACACTAGACTCGCCAAATTGGACGAGGGCGGTTACGATGCGATTATTTTAGCAGTTGCGGGATTGGAAAGATTGGGCATGAGCGATCGCATCCATCAAATTATCGCTCCCGAAATCTCCTTGCACGCCGTCGGACAAGGCGCTTTGGGCATTGAATGCCGCGCTGGAGATCCAGAAATCCTGCAAGTAATTAAAGCTTTGGAACACCAGGAAACCGCCCAGCGATGCTATGCCGAACGCGCGTTTTTGCGGGAATTGGAAGGCGGCTGTCAAGTTCCGATCGGCGTCAATACTAAAATAGAAAACGGTCAATTAACTTTAACTGGCATGGTAGCCAGTCTCGACGGCAAGCGGTTAGTAAAAGATACCGTAACTGGTGCTGCCGAAACCGCCGAAATGCTGGGAATTGACCTCGCTCACCGCTTGCGGAAACAAGGAGCTCAGGAAATTTTGGAGGAAATTTTTATCGAAGTTCAGCGCGGTTCTTAGATACTGAAAGCATCGATTCTTAAATGCTGCTGCAAGATAGCGGTTCTCAAGTAAAGTGAGGTTCCCTGGCGATCGATTACCAATTACCAATCGTCCAGCTTACCTCATTATACTGCTGATTTCTATTGATTTTCAGCCAAAATCTGCAATTAAAAATCCCAAAGCAACCAGCAATTTATCTAAATCGGGGAAAGACTAAATATGAGCGATCTGGAAAGTACATTAAAATTAGAAGTGGCAAAAGTTAAGCAACTTTACCGCAAAATGGAGGCCGATCGCAACCTTTTGCAACAGCAAGTTAACGAACTCAAAACTCAGTCGGGAAACTTGGCTGATATAGTCGATCGAGTTTTGCCATCCGTAGTTTCAGTGTATGTTATGGATTGGGATTTAGAAGAAGAAATTGCCTCCGGCAGCGGCTTCTTTGTGTCCCCCGACATCATTGTAACTAACTATCACGTCATCGCAGATATTGCCGAGGAAGATTATTTCTATGAAGAAGATGAAGTAGAACTGGTATTAGTGGAAACTTACGATGGAGAAATGCGGCTGGCCGAAGTAGTTTTTACAGGCAATGCAGAAGAAGATTTAGCTTTGCTATTAGTTACGGATTTTATCATCGACCCGGAAACCGGAGAACAATTGGAATCTCCTCAAGAATATGCTCCCTTAGAATTGTCTTTTGAGGTCAGAGTCGGCGATCCAGTAATTGCGGTGGGAAATCCATTAGGCGAGTTTGCTGCAACTGTAACGCAGGGAATTATTAGCGCAATTCGCGAACCCGATGAGTATGAAGAAGGAGAAGAAGACAGCGATATTGCAGAAGTGAAAGTATTGCAAACTGATGCGGCAATCAATCCGGGAAATTCAGGCGGTCCGTTAATTAATAGGGCCGGTCAAGTGGTAGGCGTGAATACCTGGGGCTGGGAAGAAGCCGACAGTATTAATTTGGCAATTTCTGCTGAAGCATTGGATGATTTTTTAGCCGGATTTGAGGAAACTTTTGAGGGCGAACCTGAAGAGGAATAATCTATTAACTGTCGATCTGTATCAGCAGTTAGCGGTTATTCGATCGCGGGATTGACCGCTATCTAGGAACTGGGTTTTTTTACGGGAAAAATTCGCGATCTCGCGACAGATTCAGTAAAAAACCCGATTTTTTTGCTTTAATTTTTGGCAGCAGCTTCACTTTTTTAGCGCAACATTTTGTAGATTTGTTACAAGTTTGTAACTCTCAGTAGAGAGAGATTACGATCGACACAATAGAACTTACACAAAACTTACTCAAGTAATTTGAGCTGCTATTTGTTGGGTAAGGTGCGCACTGCGCACCACGATTTGCCGGCCTCTAGGTGCGTTTTAAAATCCGATCCCCCCCAGCCCCCCTTAACAAGGGGGGAGCAAGAGCGTCATTTCAAAGTCCCCCTTCTTAAGGGGGATTTAGGGGGATCGAAACTTCAGGAAAAAAGCAAGAGTGTCATTTCAAAGTCCCCCTTCTTAAGGGGGATTTAGGGGGATCGAAACTTCGGAAAAAACGAGGTATTTAGAAAAGTTTTCTTTGAACATGACACACTTTGTCGCGCAGTGCGCACCCTACTAATCTCAATTACATTCGCCACTACAGGTGCATCTCAACTAGGCTAAAAACAAAAGACTCAGCAAATTTTTCTCTTATGTTGACACGCTTTGCCCCCCGTACCCCCTCTTACCAAAAAGAGGAGTGTATTTCATAAACCTAAAATTTGCTGTTTCTAAAAACTACTCATACCGAATCCGGGCGGAGCGAAGCGGAGGGTTGAGACCCCCTTTATCTTAATCAACAAACGTAGGGACACGGCACTGCCGTGTCCCTACAATCGGAGATAATTAACCCAGATTTGGTATCATCCACGATCGACTGTCAACTATCAACTATCGGCAGTTTTGAGTTTTCAATTAAGAAATGTCTTTAACTCAAAACTCAAAACTCAAAACTTTCCTTAACTGTCAACTGTCAACTGTCAACTCTCAACTCTCAACTATTAAAATCATGAATGCCAGCGAACTCAAACGGGAAATTAAAGCAGAAAATTCCGGGATTTCTGGCGGCGTAATTCGCCTCAAACCCCAGCAATTCATTCACGTTCTCGACAACAACACAGGCGTTACCAGATTGGAAGTCGGGCCACAAACCATTACATTGCGCGACCACGAACGCTTGATTTTAAAACCGGAAACGATGATTGTCGTGCCGCCGCGCTACTGTTGCATTGTGGCAAATCCGGTGTTGCGAGATGAAGAAAATCAACCGATTGTTGACCCTCACGGACAAGTTAAACTGCGTTACGGCGATCGAGAAATTCGCTTTTCTCAAGAACCTTTTCCGCTGTATTACGGCGAAGAATTGATAGGAGATGTTACCCGCCTGCAAGTAGTTGAAAGCAATCAAGCACTGCGCCTCAAAGCAATTCGCGATTTTGTCGATACCGCTGCCGTCAGGGGAGAACAAGGAGACGTTCAAACTCAAACAATTAGACGTTTAGCAGGCGATGAATGGCTGTTTGAAGGACCGGGAACTTATCTGCCCCGCGTAGAAGTTGAGGTTGTAGAAACAGTTAAAGCCAAAATTATCAAACCCAATCAAGCTTTGCGGTTGATAGCGCCGCAATCTTGTACCGACAGGCAGGGCAATCGCCGCCGCGCTGGCGAGGAATGGTTGGTGAGAGAAGAAGGCGCTTATTTGCCGGGAGTTGATGAAGAAGTTGTCGGCATTATTAACGCTTGCGTCTTAACAGAAAAGAAAGCTTTGCAATTAAAAGCCAAGCGAACTTTTTCAGATATTTTCGGACGGCAACGCAAAGCGGGAGATGAATGGTTGGTGACAATTGAAGATGCCGAAATTCACATTCCTGACGTGCATGAAGAAGTAGTTGGAGAAGTAGAAATCACAACTTTGACCGATCGCGAATGGTGTATAGTTTTAGATCCGATCGATCCTGAAGGCAAACCGCAATTGGGATTCAAAGAAGTCCGTCAGGGAAGAACTTCTTTTTTCCTGCATCCGGGCGAATCCTTAGAAGGAGGCATTCAAAAAGTTTACGTTCTCAGCGAACAAGAAGCGCTATTATTGAGAGCCAGGGAAGCTTTTAACGAAGGGGAAGGCGACAATTTAATCTCGCACCAGCCGGGTGATTTGTGGATGATTTCCGGGCCTCGCGATTACATTCCCCGCATCGAAGTTGAAGTTGTCGAGAAGCGCAAAGCAATTCCTTTGGATAAGAATGAGGGCATTTACGTGCGGGACATCCAGACAGGAGAACTCAAATTAGTCAGCGGTCCGCAAGCGTATATGCTAACTCCCTACGAAGAACTTTGGGAAAAAGAATTGCCGCCGATTGTAGAAGAATTGCTAGCACAAAAGAGAGATCGAATGTTCGATCGAGGTTTGGCGCGCGCTGAAGAAATACAAGCAACAGAGTTTGAAGATCGCGATCGCACTAGAGCAGTTGTATATTACGTCCCGCAAAATTCTGTAGTGCAAATTCACGACTACAAAAATCGCACTGCCCGCACGATATTCGGGCCGGATTTAGTGATGCTTGGACCCGACGAAGCATTTACAGTTCTCCGCTTATCAGCAGGGAAACCCAAAAAGCCGAATACAATTAAAGCTTTGGCATTATTGTTAGGGCCGGATTTCATGACCGATGTATTTACTGTGGAAACATCAGACCACGCTCGACTGCAAATCAAGCTATCTTATAACTGGTATTTTGATGTCGATCGCCACGACGAACAAGCGACGGCAAAACTGTTTCAAGTGCCGGATTTTGTAGGAGATGCTTGCAAAGCCATTGCCTCTCGGGTAAGGGGTGCAGTTGCGGGCGAAAAATTTGATGAATTCCACAGAAATTCGGCGCGAATTATCCGTCAGGCAGTATTTGGTATCGGTGAAGAAGGGCGCGTTGGCGAAGAATTCCGGTTTAAAGCCAACAATTTAGTTATCAATAACATTGACATTCAGTCAGTAGAACCGATCGATGAAGCAACGTTAAAAAGTTTGCAAAAATCGGTACAAATTGCCATTCAAATTACCACCGACGCTCAAGAAGCCGCCGCGAAGCACGATGCAGCGCGGATCGAACAAGAGGCAAAAGCCCGATTGGAAAGGCAGGCAATTGTAGATAAAGGTGCGGCGGAATCCGAGCGCAAAAATCTGTTAGAATTGCAAGCAGAAAACGCAGCGATCGAAACTACCGGACACGCGACGGCAGAAGCGAGAGCGAAAGCAGAAGCAGCGCGAATTCAAGGCGAACTAGCAGTGAATTTGGCGCAGCAAGAAGCGGAGGCGGCAAGGATTCGCGCCGAGGGAGAATTAGCGCAAATGAGGGCGAGACAGGAGGCAGAATTCGCTCACAAACAAGCGTTGAGCAACTTGGAAATTGAAAAAGCCCAGCGGATGGCCGAAATTACCAGTGCGGAATTCCGGGAAAAAGTAGAGGCGATCGGGCCTGAAACTTTGAAAGCAATGGCACAAGCCGGACCGGAAATGCAAGCCAAACTTTTGCAGTCGCTGGGAATTCAAAGCGTGTTAATTACTGATGGGAAAAACCCGATAAATTTATTTAACACGGCACAGGGTTTGATTGGTTCTGCGGTTTCTGAAAACCAGCAATTGTCGGGGGATTAAAAATCCACATACTTGACTGTGTTTTCTAACTCCTCCTTCAGATCCAGATCCCCCTAAATCCCCCTTAAAAAGGGGGACTTCGAGCTTCTTGCTCCCCCCTTTTTAAGTTCGAGCTTCTTGCTCCCCCCTTTTTAAGGGGGGCTGGGGGGGATCTAAAAAGTTTAAAAACACGCGCTAAATCCCCTGTCGGATTGTCGAACTGTCAAACAGCACTTTAAACTCCTGTCAAAACAGCTTCTCGTTGCTCGTTGAAATTTGCCGCAGCATCCAAATCAACGCCGTAAACTTCGCAAGAATTATTCGGACTTTCAAACAGTTTAATCTTGTGCAACTGCGCGCCCAATTCCCGCACGGGCGATCGCAACAATTGACCGATATAAGCCGCAATATTCTCCGCCGTCGGCACAACCTTTTCAAAATAAGCAATATCCTTATTTAAAAAAGTGTGGTCTAAAGGCTCGACAACCAAATCATCAACCAACTTTTGCAAAGCGCCCAAATCCACGAGCATGCCTGTTCGCGCATCAATTTCACCCTTAACAGTCACTTCTAAATGATAATTGTGACCGTGACCGTGAGGGCGAGCGCACTTGCCGTAAATCTCCGAGTTTTCTTCAAAACTTAAATCGGGACGAGCCAACCGGTGGGCGGCGCTAAAATGAGTGCTGAGAGTCAGATAAGCTTCCATTCCGTTTCCTAAATATTGGGCCCAAAGTTCTGGGTGTTCAAACAATTGAATTTCGGTCAAAGGCAAATGGGGAGCTAGCCGCAACCAAATTTGCCGTGCTATGTTTTCCGTAGTGGGCAGGGTATGCTCAAATTCCGGCCACGCTTCGTTGAGATAGGAAAAATCGAGAGCATCGGTCACTTCCCGCTTGATGACATGCTTGACATCAGACAAGTTGAGTACCATGCCATACTCGTCAACCTCCCCTACCATAGAAACGTACAGGACGTAATTGTGCCCGTGTCCCGGTGCGCGGGCAGTAGGGCCAAAACGCTCAAAGTTCTCGGCTTCGCTCAACTCCGGCAGCCAGTACCGGTGACTCGCCGAAAACTGCGCCCGACGATTGATGATGCACTGCATAAAAGTCAAGTAGGGTAAGCTTGTTAAGTTCTGTAAAGGGCTTACTTTACTAAGGATAAACTAATTCCAGCAGGAATTTTCAAATATTTCGAGGGTGCCACCCATGAATTGTTATTAATTTTCTGCAGCTTGGTAATAGGCGGGGCTCGATCGAACTCTCATATCGAGCAATCCCCTACGGCGACAGATGCTAGAAAATTACCAATCACCTATCACCAATTACCCATCACCGAATATTAATGAATTGGATTACATCAGGGGCCGATCGATTCTTGGATAATTTATCCTCAGTACTCACAACCCCGCTATTTTATCTCGGGGACGCTCATCTTTCCATCAGCGCGATCTTCAAATTAATCTTATTCGCTATATTAGCCTTCATTATCTCGCGCGTTCTCAGTGAAGGTATCAAACGCAGCCTGCTAGTGCGGATGGGGCTCGATCGGGGCAGCCGAGAAGCAATATCCACCATAATTAGCTATATCTTAGCAACAATTGGCTGCATAGTCGTCATGCAAGCTGCCGGCATTAACCTGACTTCTCTCACTGTTTTAGCTGGCGTTGTCGGTATCGGTTTCGGCTTCGGATTGCAAAATCTAGCCAGCAACTTTATCAGCGGCATCACCATGCTGTTCGAGCAGCAAATTCGAGTCGGAGACTTTATTGAAATCGACAGTTTGTTGGGAACTGTAGAAAATATTTCCATCCGTTCCACAATTATCAAAACAATTGACGGCTTGTTTGTTATCATACCCAACATTCGGTTTGTGGAAACCAACATTATTAACTGGAGTTACCGAGATCCTAAAAGTCGCCTCCGCATTCCCGTTGGCGTTGCTTACGGGACCGATCCGACAATAGTTACCGAAGCACTGTTAGTTGCGGCCAGAATGTCACCGAATGTTTTATCTCACCCTTCTCCGAAAGTATGGTTTCGCGGATTTGGAGATAACGCTTTAAATTTTGAACTTTTAGTTTGGATCGACCAGCCGCAGGAAAGCGATGCAATTAAAAGTGCCGTTAATTTTTCGATCGATTACGAATTGCGCCACCGCGGCATCGAAATTCCATTCCCCCAGCAAGATTTGTGGCTGCGCAACCCGCAAGAGGTAACGAAACTATTTCACCTACCAAGTAAAGATACCGATATTTCCAATGGCAAAGTTTTTCCGCAAAATGCCAACAAACACTCAGTAGAATCTAAGTCAAACAGCAGCGTTTCTGAAACTAAAAAGTCAGGATCGAAATCGCCCAATAATTGGACGCTGCGAGATTTGTTGCGGCGGGTAGCTTATTTTGAACAGTGTACTGATTTAGAACTGCGGCAGTTAATCGAATACGGCTACCGACAACTGTTTCCGGGGGGACAAATTATCTGTAAAGAAAATGACCCCGGCGATTCTTTTTATATTATTCTTTCGGGTGCCGTAGAAGTTCTTTATCAAAAAGCAGACCAATATATTGCTACCCTGCACGAAGGCGAATTTTTTGGAGAAATATCTTTGCTGTTGGGGACTCCGAGAACGGCGACAGTTCGGACGATGGAAGATTCAATTTTATTTGTGGTGGAACGCCACGACTTGCAAAAACTTTTAGTAGAACAGCCCAACTTAGCAGATCAGATTGCTCAAAAATTGTCGGAACGCCAACAAGCTTTGAGGGATTTGGGATTGTTAGAGGGCGATTATCTAGAACAAACTCCTTTCCTGAAAATTCGGAAGCGCATTCAAGTTCTTTTCGGAATTTAAAAGGCGAAGGAAGAAGGAAGAAGGAAGAGTTTTGAGTTCTGAATTTTGAGTTTTGAGTTGAAGAGAGTAAGGAGTTTTGAATTTTGAGTTTTGAGTTAAAGAGAGTAAGGAGTTTTGAGTTTTGAATTTTGAGTTTTGAGTTAAAGAGAGTAAGGAGTTTTGAGTTTTGA
>JALOON010000112.1 GCA_025454405.1 Oscillatoriaceae cyanobacterium Prado104
CCTTCGACGATCGCATCGTCAACAGCTTTTACCGTAACGGTTTTAGCGATATTCCAATCGGCTGCGGTGAATGTGAGAGGGGCGATCGGCTCGATCTGATTGCCAGTTGTGAGATTGACGGTAACATCAGCAGTTGGCTGCGATTTCAGGACTACAGTGTAACTGCCGTTGGCACCGCCTTCTGTAGCAGTTGTACTCGTCGGTGAAATAGTCACGCCTGCTGTATCGTCGTCAGCAATCGTGGCAGTCACAGGAGAAATCGTCAGCCCATTATACTTAGTATCGTTACTGGAAGAAGTGTGAGCGATCGTGCTGCTGTGGGTTCCTTCGACTATGCTGTCATCGATCGCACTCACAGTCACATTTTGAACAACATTCCAATTATTCGGCGTGAAAGTCAAAGGTGCGATCGCACTAATTTGAGTACCTGCGTCAAAATTAATCGTCACAGGTGCGGTAGGTGCGCTAGTCAGAACCACGCCATAGGTAGCCGTTGCACCGCCTTCAGCAGTATTTGTGCCGCCGACTGATTGGATAATCGACACAGCCGCACTATCGTTATCTGTAATCGATGCCGTCACATCGGGAATCACTTTGGCGTTATAACTCGCATCGGTACTCGTAACTGTGTGAGCGATCGTGCCGCTGTGGGTTCCTTGTGCTAAATTATCGTCGATCGCAGTGACAGTCACAGTCTTCTCAACATTCCAATCAGTGCTGTCAAAAGTAATTTGGGCGATCGGGCTAATTGCATTGCCAGTATTAAAGCTAATATTAACTGGTGCAGAAGGTGGCGAAGTTAGCTTGATTTTGTAACTGCCAGTTGCGCCGCCTTCTGTAGCAGTGATGTTCGTAGGTGCAACGGTGAAGCCGGCAGTGTCATCATTTGCGATCGTAGTTGTCGCAGTTGCAGTATTAATTGTCGGCGCGCCACCCGGTGCAACAGGATTCGATAGCGTAATTGCGATCGTTTCGTCAGGTTCAACTAATCCATCGCCTAACACATTTAAAGTGATAGTCTTCGATGTTTCTGCTGCCGCGAAGTCGATCGTGCCGCTAATATTAGTTGCCCCAGAAGTGCCACCGATGCTGTTATAGTCGCTGGCGTTAGTAGCAGTTCCCGCAATTGTATAATTGATGCTACTCGCTACACCGGTGCCACCGCTGCGAGTCACGGTAAAAGTTAGGGGAGTTGTGCCGGTGTTGCCTTCGGGAATGCTGGGATTATCGGCGGCGATCGCGTAAGAAACAGTACCGTTAGCTGCAATAGTTAGTGTAGTTTGATTGCTTGTACCCGCAACCCCGCCTGTAATTGCGCCAAAGCCAAGAATTGCGGTTTCGGTATTTTCAGCTATGTTGTCGGGTTTGATAGTAACTGCAACATTCTTGGTGAGTTCCGCACCTGTTGCACCTGCAGGGAATGTAATCGAGGTAGGTGAAATAGTGTAGTCTGAATTTTGGGTAGCTGTGCTGCTGAGGTTGATAACAATTGGTACAACTACATCACTAATGGGAATGCCGCCGCTGAGGGTGACGGGAATATTAACTACAGTGTCTGTTGTTCCTTCAGTAGCGCTGTAAGTTGCCGCACCGAAATTAACTGTATTGGGTGTATTGAGGAGGACTGAAATATTGTTTGAAGCGTTGTTTGCTATTGCTAAATCAGGAAAAAAATCACCGTTCAAATCCCTTGCCACAATAGAAGTTGGATAGTTACCCCCAGTATATGTGCCAGCAAATTTGATGGGGGTGCTAAAATTGCCGATACCATTTCCGATTAAAATTGAAGTGCTGATGCCTTGTAATGCTAAATCGATCTTGCCGTCACTATTAAAATCACTTGTAGCAACGACACCTCCTTCAGCGCTAAAACTTGCGGGTTCGCTGAAACCTCCCGTGCCATTTCCAAATAGAATTGAGAAACTGTTAAATTGGCTGCTAGGTACAGCTATATCTGGTCTGTTATCTCCGTTAAAGTCTCCTACAGCTAGCGAATTAGGATTTTCAATTGCTGCAGCAAAATTAGTAGCTGTACCAAATCCGCCGGCACCGTTCCCTAACAAAATTGAGATATTGTTAGACTGGCTGTTCGCTACGGCTAAATCGAGGAAATTGTCAGCGTTAAAGTTGCCAGCAACAACGGCAGCAGGAATCGCACCGACATTGAAATTAGTGGCAGCGCCAAAGCTGCCAGTACCAGTTCCTAAGAGAATTGAGACGCTACCAGAAGGGCGAACAGGGTCAGCATTCACCACTGCTAAATCGAGGAAATTGTCGGCGTTAAAGTTGCCTGTTGCGATCGAAACGGGTGCGAACCCGACATTAAAGTTGGTAGCTGCACCAAAGCCACCGATACCGTTTCCTAACAGAATTGAAACACTACCGACATTGGCGGTAGTGTTTACTACTGCTAAGTCGGGGAAACTATCGGCGTTAAAATTGCCTGTTGTGACGGAAACCGGATTGAAACCTACAGCGAAGTTGGTAGCTGTCCCAAAACTGCCAGTGCCATTTCCCAACAAAATTGAAATGTTGTCATCATTCTGGTTTGTTACTACCAAGTCTGGGAAACTATCGGCATTGAAAAGTCCTGTCGCAATACCGTAGGGATTTGTCCCCACAGGAAAGTTAGTTGCCGCACTAAAACTGTTCAAAACATATTCATAGCCCGCTAATACTTCTGGTTCAAATACCAGCGGTGTTTTAATTTCCCCGGTTGTTGCTTCGAGTTTCCAGTCGCCACCTTTTGCCACGCTGCCGGTGAGGTTTTTGGAAGCGGCAACATTGGTATTTGTGAGTTGGGCGATGCGCTGGATGAAGGCGTAACCATCTAAATCTAGATGTACATTTAAATCTCTCGTTTGTGCCGCAATACCGCCGGGGAATGAATTCCCCGTCTCATAGCGCAAGTCCTCGGTCGAGGACTGAATAAATGAATTATCCCCAGTCGGTTTCAACCGACTTTCGCTATGAGACGGGGGTTTAACCCCCCGGCGGACTGTCGGGCAAGCGCGAGATCCCGCTGCCACATTACAACCGTAAATTAGAATATCCGCACTATCTTTAAAAGCATCGCGCCACTGCCGCAATTGCTGCGAATATGTTTCTAAATTATCTGACGAAAACTCTGTTTTCCCAATTTGCAAACTTCCCGGACTGCCGTGAGAAATGATGTGAATGCTCTCAATATTAGTCCGATCGCCCAAAATTTCCGTAATTTGTTCGATCGCATCCCGCCCCGCATCCAAAACAACTACTTCCGTCCCCGGTTTCACCCCGGCAACTAAACTTTGATAATCCTCTACTTGCGAATCGATAAAGGCGATCGACTTTACTGAACCTGAAATATTTAAGTCCGGCATCACACACCTGCTTGTAGTTTCACAAATACAATAACTCTCCACCAGATTTCGCGACTTGCGGCCGAAAATCTCTCAATACTTTCTTGGCAAAAAACAGGATTTCTCTGTAATAAATTGAGGTTGAACTATCTTTTGTAACAAGACTAACAGTTTTTTGATAAGATATATATAAAGTTTTTTTCAAAAATAGCTGGTGAATTAAAAGTTTTATAAAGATGCTTAACTATTTTCAGTATTCTGAGGCCTATTGAGCACAATTACTAGCAATTAACAACGTATCATAAACGAACCGCGAAGGCGCAGTAGGCGAAGCCTTCCCGTAGGGTAGGACACAAAGAGAAGAAGAAGAAGAAGAAGAAGAAGAAAGAAGTACATAGTCGAATATCGCGATCGTAAATCATTTGTGAATTTCTTACTACCTTCCCTTAATAAGCAGGAGGGTTGGGGTGGGTCAAAAAATTACAGTTATTCGAGCGTGAGGAAGATCCCCAAAAATTAGCTGGACGCGCTGTCAATTTCTGGGACGCATCACCTATTTCTGTCGATCGCGCGCTATTTTGCGATTTCTTAAGGTATTTTTGTAGGGAGTTGCCCGCAAAAATCGCATCAGAGATGGAAATTTACTGCACCCGTCCGGGCTGTCTGAGTCCCGTTAACTCTATTCCCGATATCGATGAAAGCACCAGCCTTGAGGAAACAGAGCAAAAGTATTGTGCTGCTTGCGGGATGCCCTTAATTTTGGACAGGCGCTTTTTGCCCGTGCGCCCGCTGTCGCGGGGGGCTTTTGGAGCAACTTTTCAGGGCGCAATTATGCGTTCCCCGGTGAAGCGGCAGTGCGTCGTCAAGCGCTTGCAGCCGCCGGTTCACCTCAATTCTTCTCAGCTTGAAGGCGTGATGAGGGCTTTTCGGCGGGAGGCTGATGTTTTGGACAGGCTGGGAGACAGGCACCCGCAAATTCCGGCTTTGTACGCTTACTGCGAGTTGGAGGTGGCGGTGGCGGGACAAAATGCAGCTAGCGAGGATATTGCCTGCGAATTAACTCCGCAGCCAGTGCAGGAGTTCTTTTATGTGGTCCAGGAATTTGTAGACGGTGAAGATTTGCGCCAGGAAATCGCGAGGCGGGGCAGGTTTTCCGAGGCGGATGTGGTGGATGTGTTGCGGCAAATTTTGCCCGTGTTGCAGTTCGTTCACGATAACGGCGCGATTCACCGGGATATCAAACCCGATAATATCGTGCGCGATCGCGCTTCTGGCAAGTTGTTTTTGATCGATTTTGGGGCGGTGAAACAGGCGGCGGCAGGGGTTTCGGCTCAAAGTTCGATCGTCTTTGGCACTCAGGGCTACGCGCCGCCGGAACAGGTTTCTGGCGAACCGGTTTACCCGTCAACGGATTTGTACGCTTTGGGCGTGACTTGCTTGTATTTGCTGACGGGGAAAAAGCCTCAAGAGTTGGTGGAATCTGCGACGCGGCGCTGGAATTGGCGGGTTTGGGCGACGGCGAGCGATCGCTTGACTGCTATTTTAGATCGGATGGTGATGCCTGCTCCGGGCGATCGATTTGCTTCTGCGACGGATGTTTTGGCTGCTTTGTCGGGGGAAATGCCCACAGGGGCGATCGCACCTGCGGTTGGGGGCGCGATCGATCTAGTAGCAGATCCGGTTAAAATTGATGACCGCAGCGATGCGGTTAATTTGTCCGCCGATTTGGCGGCTAATTTGGTGGAGGAAACAGAGGATGCATCGGGTTTTCAAGAACTTAATATTAGGGAATTGTGCTCTCGAGCGGCGATCTCGGGTTCTGCTAGTTGGTTGCTGGCGATCGCTTTTGCTAGCTTTTTGGGTGCGGTTTGGCTGGGCATTTTGATGTGGCTGCTAGTTTTGGGAGGCGTAATTTTTTCTCAATACCGCCCGCTGAGACAAAAGTTTTATTTTTTTATTACTTTGGTCGTTACTAACGCAATAATTTTCACGTTGTTTCCGGCTTGGTCGATTTTAAATCCGTTTCAATTGGGAATTCAAGGCTGGGTTATCGTCGGGCTGCTGACTGTTTTAGCCATTTTGCTGTCGTACATTTTAATGGGAGTAGCGCGACTTGCTTACAGATTCATTTTACCACTTTTAAGAAAACTGATTAACGAAGTGATTTGATTGAGAAACAACTTATGCGCGATAAAAATGAAACTCTTTGGCTGTTGATTTCTATAGCGCTAGCAGGTTTTTTAAGTGCGGTGGTTTTGTGGTTGTTGGAAAAAGCAGGTTTTCCACCCCATACAGATTTTAATATTTACAGGAGTTCGGGAGAAAACACGTTTCAATATCCGAGAGATTTTAGCTTTGATGTCAAGAAGCGGATCGGTACGGGGGAAATTAAACTGATCGAAAAAGAAGATGTAAATTTAGAAAGACCGGAATTTAGAGAGGCAAAAAATCGAGGAATTGAAGCAATGGCTGCGGGCAACTACAAGCAAGCAGTCAATTATTTTCAACTGGCGCTGAGGTCTTGCTACAATGCACCCGAAACGAGGATTTATTTGAATAATGCTCGCATCGGCAATGGCAAAGCACACACGATCGCGGTGGTAGCGCCGACAGGAAGCCAGCCGAATGCTGCTTTAGATATCTTGCGGGGTGTGGCCCAGGCTCAATCGGAGGTGAATCAAGCTGGGGGAATTAACGGCGTGCCGCTGAGAGTAAAGATTGCTAACGATGACGATCGTCCGGCTGTGGCGAAACAAGTTGCTTCGGCTTTGGTGAAAAGTCGGGAGGTTTTGGCTGTGGTGGGACACCACACGAGTACGGCAACTTTGGCGGCTTTGCCGATTTACGATTTGGGGAAATTGCCGCTGATTTCGGCAACGAGCACTGCTGTGAAACCAACTAATTTGAGCCGCTATTTCTTTCGGACTGTTCCTACTGCTTACGTGGGCGGGAGGGCTTTGGCAGATTATATGTTAACTAGATTGAACAGGCGAAATGTGGCGGTTTTTTTCACTCCGAAAAGTGCTTACAGCGAGTCTTTGAAGTCGGAGTTTGTGGCTGCTATTTCTCTGGGCGGCGGGCAAGTTGTGGCTGAATTTGACTTGTCAAATCCGGCTTTCAGCCCGGCTGCAAGTATCGAAGAAGCGATCGATCGCGGAGCTCAAGCTATTATGTTGAGTCCCGATTACGAGGCTTTGGATAAGGCTTTGCAGGTGCTGACGGTGAATAACAGGCGGCTGTTTGTGTTGGGAGATATGGGGACGATGTACAGCAAGACGACTTTGGAGGTTGGCGGGGCGTCGGCTGTGGGAATGGTAATGGCTGTGGCGTGGCACATTGAGGGCGATCGAACTTCTGAGTTTACCAAACGTTCGCGGGGATTGTGGAAGGCGGATGTGGGCTGGGTGACGGCGATGGCTTACGATGCGACAAAGGCCGCGATCGCCGCGATCGAACGCAGTCCAACTCGCCAAGGGATTCAAGAGGTGCTTGGGGCTTCGGATTTTGTGGCGCGGGGGGCGGCGGGGGAGATTCGGTTTTTGTCTTCGGGAGTGAGGAATATGCCGGTGCAACTTGTGAAGGTGAATCGAGTCGATCGGTCTCGATCGGGTACGGGTTACGATTTTATACCGATGAAGTAGTGAATCGAAGGAAGAACAAGGAGTTTTGAGTTTTGAGTTTTGAGTTTCTCGGGAGTTTTGAGTCTCTGCTAAAAGTCTGAGGCTACGATTTCTTGATGCCTGTTGAATCTTGGGGCAAAATTGATATTTGCGATCGATAGTTTTCTGGAATCTGAGATGCTGTTTGCTAAGCGATCGAGTTAATCTGCGGACTCAAGTCCACACTACAAACTGAGTTAGTCTGCGGACTTTGGTCCGCACTACAAACTGGCAATCTTCCGGACACCATCGGGCTGTTGACTGCTCGCTAAAACATTAATTCCGCTGTTGAGAAATCGAGAGAGCATAAGGATGTTGACCGCCAGCTCGATCGCCCACAAAAATTACATAAGTCCCCTTGTCTCCATAACCGGAAAATTCGACATTTCCCGCAGCAGCACTCGCGGGAAGCACGCAAAAACGACCCCTCGGCCCTTGAACCATCAAACTCGGAGCTCCTGCGGTTTGTAAGGAAATCCGCCAGTAAGGCAAATCTTGCGCGATTTCGATGACGTGACTGGGTGCCGGGGCGACAAAACCGCAGTCGCCGCTGTTGTTAGGGCCACCGGAAACTCCGGAAACAGTCAGGGGTTCGGGAAATCCCGGAGCAAGTTGTAGCGGTTGGCTCCGAAGAGCGCCCGCATCCGCTAAAATCATTGCCGAGGCTAGAGCGCCGATCGAACTTAACCAAAGTCTGTCGCGATCGAGCCTGTAGTGTATGTTCATATTGCTTGTCAAGCTGATGTTTCCGAACGCGATAGCCGCAAGTTCGCTTGCTTTAAAGGTAGAGGACGATCGGCAGTTCCAAATGCGCTAATGTGACTGTTATCAATGTGACCGTCCTCAAAAGACAAATATGCCACTAAAGTAACTCGCATATTTTTGCTCGGTAAGTCCACCTAATTAAACCTGCGGTACGAATGACGAATAACTAAAGCTTTCTTCCCCTTTCCTTCTTCCCCTTTCCTTCTTCCCTCATCCTTCTTCCCCCTTCCCTCATCCTTCTTCCTTCTTCCCTCTTACCTCCTTCTGACAATTGACAACTCTCAACTCTCAACTCTCAACTGGTGACTCACGCACTCCCTCTCAACTCTCAACTGGTAACTCAAAACTCAAAACTCAAAACTCAAAACTCAAAATTCCTCATTCTTCCTTCAAATTATGAATTCTCAAAATAACTTTAACTGGCAGCAAGCTTTCGGAGAACTCAAAGCTAAATTAGAGCGATCGCAACTCATCAACTTGAATGCAGATAGCTATCAAACGGTCAAAACCTCATACAATCGGTTGCTGGACAAGTTTCAAAAACTGCCCAAACCCGGTCAAGTAGCAGTTTTTGCCGTAGGGGCGATCGTGCTGTTGACAGTTTTCAATACAGTCGTGCAGCTAATTTCGGCAATGATTACTCTGGCAGTTCTCGGAGTGCTAATCTACATAGGATATAAATTAGCAATTTCCCCTGATTCCTCCAAAAAAAACGATTAACAACAGGAAATTATAAATATGGCTAACCCAACCGCACCAGGCGATCTCGATCGACCCGATCCTTCTTGGCAAGCAAAATCCAAGCAAATGCCGCTGCTGGTTCGCAGATGCGGCGCTTGGGCAGTTGAAATTTCATTACTCGCTGCTAGCGCCCTAGTTCCCTACAGCATCGGGGCATTGGTAAACGGAGAAACTCAAACTGTGCCGTTAAATTCAACTGTCGCAGCGATGTCGGAAACAGTTTCCCGTACTTTAGGCATCCCCGCGCGCGATCGCAATCCCAGAGTCGCGCCTCTAACTAATCTATTCTGGTCCGGCGCTGCGATCGCGCCGGCAGTTTTGGCGGCTTGGCAAATATTTTTGCTTGCTAGAACCGGTCAAACTCTGCCCAAACGCTGGTTTGCCGTCAAGGTTGTCAGCAAATCGGGCAATCCTCCGGGGTTGGTACGGGCTCTGATTCGCGAAAGTTTGGGGCGTTGGGGAGTGCCTTTGGGAGTCGCTTACGGCATTTGGCGGTTGAGCGGCGCGTTTCCAGATTTGGTAATTTTAGGAGGATTGAGCGGCTTGGCGCTGCTAGCGGACGGGGCTGTCGCATTTCGTTACAAGCGACAAACCGGGCACGATCGGATTGCGAATACCTTGGTTGTGAACGATATGCCCGCCCAAGCGCCTGTCAATCCGGTGACAACTCCAGAGTGGACTCAAGAAGATGCCGCGATCGCATCTTTGGTGGTGACTCCGAAAACAGACGAGGGCGAAAATCCCACTCTGTGGAATTGGATGCGCCAACATCCGGGGGCGATTTTACTAACAGTAACGATCGGCAGTGCGGGATTGATTTTAATTTTGTTTGTCGGCACTCAAATCTACATTCAAAGTCAAGCAAATTTGCGGGATTCCCGACAGCGAAACGATGAATTGTTTGTAGCTTTAGTGAGTAAATTGTCTCCGACTGCGCCCAACGCTGCTGCTGGGAGGCGATCGGCTATTTTGGCTTTGGGAACGGTGGAAGATTCCCGCGCCATACCGCTGCTAGCTGATTTGTTAGCCCAAGAAGAAAACCGCGCGATGCTAGATGCTATCCAGCAAGCTTTAGTCAGTACCGGGCCGAAAGCTTTGCCCCGATTGCGGCAGTTGAATCAAGCCCTCAGCAACGATCTCGATTCTTTGCGCTTCGGCGGTAAAGCCGCCGAACGCGAGTTAGCTGCTTCCCGCCAGCGCACCGTCCAAAGGGCGATCGGCAAAATTCTCACAGTATATAGCAGCCAATTGAACGGCGCAGATTTAAGTCGCACGGATTTAGCTCAAAGCGCAGCGGGTCCCGGTCAATTTACATTAGTTTTAGACAAAGCTGACTTGTCAGGAATTAAGCTGAGAAACGCCAATTTAACTAATGCCAGCTTGCAGGGAACGCGCTTTTACGGCACTGGAGAAGACAGGCGTCCGGGTACTTTTGATGATTGGATTGCTGACTTGAGCAGCGCTAATTTTGAAGGAGCAAATTTGACCGAAGCTGCTTTGAACAGCGCTGTTATGAATCGCACGAGTTTTGTGCGATCGGTTCTGAATAAGGCTAATTTGTCAAGCAGCAATTTGAATTCAGCTAATTTTAGCAGCGCGCTGTTAATTGGATCAAATTTGCAGCAAGCAATGTTAAAAAATGCCAGTTTTACCGGGGCAGATATCGGCAGTGCGAATTTAACAAATGCGAATTTGGAAAGCGCGCGGCTGGGGAAAGTCAAGGCTCAAGGCGCTCAATTATCGTTCGCAAATTTGGCGCGATCGGAATGGCAAAGTGCGGATTTGTCGGGTGCGGATTTGAACGGCGCGAATTTACAAAAAGCCGATTTGAGTTCTGCTAAACTCGCCAACGCCAATTTAAAAAATGCGAGATTGCAAGATGCTAATTTGCGGAATGCAGACTTAAATTCTGTGGATTTGCGCGGTGCGAATGTCTCGGGCGCAAACTTTCAAGGGGCGGTGTTTGTAGGGAAAGAAGCTGCCGATAAATTTATTCAAAGCCAGCCCGGTGTTAAATCCGGTCGTTTCCAAGGAGTTGATTTTGCAGATGCTAAGAATTTAGAGAGCAATCAAATTGCTTATATTTGCTTGCAAGGAGGCTTTCATCCGAAGTGCCCGCAGCAGAATTGAGACGGTTTGTAGTGAGGACTTCAGTCCGCAATTGAAAGGACTAAAGTCCTCACTAAGAACTAATTACGAACTAATTCGATCGCCCTTACTCAAATATTTTTGCTATAATAAATCAACAGTCTCGCATAGCAATGGAGATAACAGTTATGTCTCTGACGGTTGAAGACTTAGAAAAAGTCCAAACACAATTAACAAATGCCCATCTGGACTATAGAACGGAATTAGTGGATGGTAAAATTATCATCATGGGATTATCAGACTACGTTTCCGAAGAAATTATTGCCCGATTAATAACATTTCTCAATTTGTGGGTACTGCCCCGTAAATTAGGCAGAATTACAGGTTCTTCAGCAGGTTTCCGCCTACCTGACGGCAATTTGCGCGGACCTGATGTTTCCTTTGTCCCCGCCCATAAAATGCGTCAATCTCCCCGTGCTTTTGCAGAACTTGTACCGGATTTAACTATCGAAGTCAGGTCGGTATCAGACAACATTAAACCCTTGGTAGAAAAGCTGCAAAGATTTATTGAGTTGGGCAGCCAAGTTGGTATTTTAGTAGATCCGAAAAACTTCACTGTAACCGTGTATCGTGCCGATCGCGAGCCGATCGTCCTGACTAATGAAGATACTTTAACTATCCCCGAATTATTACCGGGCTGGGAACTTGCTATCTCGGAAATTTGGCCGCCATCATTTGACGAAGCAGAATAAGCAGATTTCCAGTAATTTCGGAAGCTAGAAAGAATCATAAACCAACAGTCTCGCATAGCAAAGGAGATAATAGATATGTTTCTGACGGTAGAAGACTTAGAAAAAGTCCAAACACAATTAACAAATGCTCATCTAGACTATAGAACCGAATTAGTTGATGGCCAAATTATCATCATGGGATTATCAGACTACGTTTCCGAAGTTATTATTGCCCGATTAACATTTTTCTTGCAAAACTGGGTAATACCGAGATCTTTAGGTTATGTAACAGGTTCTGGCGCAGGTTTTCGCCTACCTGACGGCAATTTGCGCGGGCCCGACGTTTCTTTTGTACCCGCAAGCAAAATGCGTCAAGCGCCCCGTGCTTTTGCAGAACTTGTACCCGACTTAACTATCGAAGTCAGGTCGGTATCAGATAACATTAAACCCTTGGTAGAAAAGCTGCAAAGATTTATTGAGTTGGGCAGCCAAGTGGGTATTTTGGTAGATCCAAAAAACTTTACTGTAACTGTGTATCGTGCTAATAGCGAGCCGATCGTCCTTACTAATGAAAATACTTTAACCATCCCCGAATTATTGCCCGGTTGGGAACTTGCTATCTCGGAAATTTGGCCGCCATCATTTGACGAAGCAGAATAAGGTCGATCGAGCGTTCCACAGATAGATTGAGTGCGTTCGGTAGGATCGATCGTTTGTTGGATACAATATAAGGAGTCGATTAAAGGAGATTGCAATCTATGATCGCGCAAGTTGAAACCAAAACCTACACGGCTGAGGAATATCTAGAATTTGAAGTCAATTCTCAGGAGAGGCATGAATTTATCAACGGAGAGATTGTTCTGATGAGTGGCGGTACACCAAATCATAATGAAATTACGAGCATCTTAAATGCCATTTTGAGGGTGAGCCTCAAGGGTAAACCTTACAGTATTTTTGGTTCGGATCAAAGGCTGTGGGTGCCGCAGTTTAAGAATTATACTTACCCGGATGTAATGGTAGTAGCGAAACCGATCGAACTCCAACCCGGACGGACGGATACAATTACTAATCCCCTGTTAATTGCAGAAGTGCTGTCTAAAAGTACCAAAGCTTACGATCGCGATGAAAAGTTTGCTGCTTACCGAAGTATTCCCAGTTTTCAAGAGTATTTATTAATCGACCAATATCGGTAACTTCGATTCCTGTCGAAATCTCCATCGCTGATTTATATGAAAGTATTGAGTTTGGTGAAAGTGAAGGGGCGATCGATGTCTGAGACAAATATTAAAATTATCTAGCATTTTTATAAAAAATCGCGCATTCCACAGTCAAAGGACACAACAGTATTGTGTCCCTACCAATAATATTTATTATCCCATTTGTAGGGACACCGCACTGCCGTGTCCTTACCTCACGAGTGAATTCACAAAAAGCAAAAGCTGAATTCCTTGCCCTAACTAAAAAAGCATATTTTGGAGCAGTATGGGGAAATAAAATTAGTGGCAAACACTAGGCGATCGATCCTACAAAATCCTCAAAGTCGATCGCCCTAATTACCGATTGCCATCAATTTACATTATCCGGATCTACCCCCAATTCTCGCAATAATTGAGCTAATTGTTCGGAACGTTGGGCCAGTCTCTCGGCGCGTTGGGCTTCCTGTTGGGCGCGTTGGGCTTCCTGTTGGGCGCGTTGGGCTTCCTGTTGGGCGCGTTGGGCTTCCTGTTTCACCCATTCTTCAGGTGTCGGATAGCGTTTTCCAGTTGCATCGTACCAATACAACCACTCCCTCGTCACCCCAGAATAATTGCCCCGTTCGCAACCAATTCCCAAAGCAATCTCTGGCATCCACAGCGGATTTTCTGACTGCAACTCATACTTGCCATTAACTAACTTGTGTATTTCCAAACGGGGTTTGCGACGGCGGCGGGAAGAATAAATGACGTAATAAAGTATGCCTAAATTTTGATATTCTTCCAGTTTCTCGGTGTATTCTTTACGATAATTTTGGGAAACTACTTCAAGTACCAAACTGGGTATCGCATTTTCTTCCCACAGCACGTAACTGGGGCGCAATTCTTCATCGTAAAACCTTTCTACACCCAAACTTAAGAAAGCATCAGGGACGATCGGGGGCTTGTCTGGGTGATAGAATACAGCCATATCTATGCCGAAAAACCAGTCCATGCGATCGGCCCAAAGTAGGAGCAATATTGCTTTGAGCAATCCCGGTATTAGTTCTTGCAGTTCGTTATCCACAGGTGTTTCATCTGAGTCGGGCAGTTCGTCGGCTGAGGGCCAGTGGCTCGGAAATTTGTAATCTAACATGGCGTCTTTCCTCAAAACTTAGATTGATTATAACTTTTATATGACTTTTATGAAGTCAATCAATGAATTATATGAATTGACCGGGCAAGCAATCTATTGATTACTAAGTTGTAGCAAACAACTTCTCAGCACATTTAAGATAAAAGCAGGTTGATAATTATGACTAAATTATGTTTCTTTCGCCAACTTTTACCCTTGGTAATATCTTTAACAACCGCGATCGCAGCAGCAGGATCGATCGCCCCGTCAACCTTAGCTCAAAGCAATCCGCCACCTCCCGAATCTCAAGAAGTTCAACTAGCTCAATTTGAAGCAACGAGCATCCCAATTTGGATCTATCCCCTAGGAGGAACTGTCCTAATTTTCATCTTTTTACCTAGGATTGGCTGGACTTTGGGATTAATTGCGATCGGCGAACGAGAAGTAGGAATTATTACCAAGAAATTTTCCAGCAAAAATTTGCCATCCGATAGATTAATTGCCCTCAATGGCGAGGCAGGTTTGCAAGCAGATACCCTTCCTCCCGGTTGGCATTTTGGTTATTTTCCTTGGCAATATAGCATTCGCAAAGAACCAGTTGTTGTAGTTTCTCAAGATGAAATTGGTTTAATTATTGCCAATGACGGAGCTACTATACCTCCCGATCGCATTTTAGGTAAAGTTGTCGATTGCGACAATTTTCAAAATGCCCGGAAGTTTCTCACAGCAGGTGGCGAAAAAGGGCGGCAGTTAGCCATACTCACTACGGGTACTTATCGGATCAATACGGCTTTATTTGAAGTCATTACTTCAGCCAATGCCACTGCCAAGGGGATGGAGCCGTGGGAATTTGAAGTATATAAAGTTGCTCCAGATTGCGTGGGAATTGCTACCATACTTGACGGGGTTCCGATTGATGAAGGTGAAATTGCCGGGCCAGTAATTCCCGATCACAACAATTTCCAAAAAGCGCAATCTTTCATCAAGAATGGCGGGCGCAGGGGCTTGCAAGAACAGGTGATTTTATCGGGTTCGTGGAACCTCAATCCCTGGTTCGTGCAAGTGGAACAGGTAGAAATGACTGAAGTACCGATCGGCTATGTCGGCGTTGTAATTTCCTATGTCGGGCGATCGCACCAAGACATCAGCGGTGGAGCTTTTACCCACGGAAATATTGTCAATAAAGGCGATAAAGGTGTGTGGGTAGAACCGCTTTATCCGGGGAAACATCCGATCAATACAAAAGTGATGAAAGTCGAACTGGTTCCTACTACCGATGTAGTTTTGAACTTCACAGGGCGCATCAAAGGAGAACACGGCTACGACTCAAATTTAACGGCTTTGAAATTGCTTTCTTTTGATGGCTTTACCTTCGATCTAGAAGTGTTTCAGATCATTCATATCGGTACTTTAGATGCACCGAGAGTGATTTCGCGCCAAGGTTCGATGCAGAATCTCATCAACCAAGTGCTGCGTCCAATTGTGGTCAATTATTTTCGCAATTCCGCTCAAGAATACACGATTCTCGATTTTCTAATCGCCCGCAGCGATCGTCAAGCAGAGGCGGCAGAACATGTCCGTCAAGCATTGCGGGCTTACGACGTGCAAGCTGTAGACACGCTAATCGGTATGATTTCGCCGCCACCGGAATTAATGCAAACATTGACCGATCGCAAAATTGCTCAGGAACAGGAAAAAACTTACGCAGCGCAGCGCAGTTCGGAATCGCAGCGTCAAGAATTAGTCCGTGAAACTGCACTCGCGGACATTCAAAATCAGGTAGTAGCGGCAGAAGAAGGGGTAAAAATTGCCCAATTAAATGCAAGTGCTGCGATCGAACATGCCAACGGTCAAGCAGAAGGAATTCGGCTGATGGGACAAGCAAAAGCCGATGCTTATCAAGTTGGTGTTAAAGCTCTCGGCACCCAAAGTTATACGCTGCTGCAATTGATGCAGGCGATTTCAGATGGCAGCGTTCGCGTCGTTCCCGATGTTGCAGTCAACGGTAGCGGCAATAGTGGGAGTTTGTTTGATGGTTTGATGGGATTGATGATGTGGAATCAAACTAGCAAAAATGTAGAAAATGGCGGCATATTACCTGTACTTAATTTACAGAAATCTGATGTTGCTGTTGTGGAAAATCCTGCAAAAACGCCAGCAGCAAAAGTGCATTCGGCGCAGTCGGTGAAGTTGCCCAAATCACCGGAGTTTCCTATTAATTCACCAGTTGCTAAGTCTGAGGATGTTGCTGAAACTGATGTCGATCTGCTATTTGGTAAATAGCCTGACAATGTATGAGTTAAGCTGTGTTGGGAGAGAGGGCTGAAGTCCTCTCTTACAGCTTTTAAGTCAATGCTAAAACTTTACTATTCAGAAAATTAGTGGTATAAGATTGTGACACTTATAGTTGCACGAAAACAAATGAACTTACCAAAGTCGATCGCAGTTACTTTGAGTGCGATCGTTCTAGGATTATCTGGAAATGAACTAAGAGCGATCGGGGCAGAAACGCGATCGGCAAACAAAACATTTGGTGATTGGTGTCGCGAGTATGCTTCTTTGAATCCAGAAGCTAGACTTACTGTTGAAGCGCTGTTGAAGGAAGCAGGGACTACTGAGTGCAATGAGGCCGATCGGAAACTTTCGAGTTTCGCATATCTCGCCCTTAGCAGTAGTGAAATCACTGATGTCAAGCCATTACAATCTTTGACTAGACTGACTTGGCTCGACCTCAGCGAAAATCAAATCACCGATATTAAACCCTTGCAATCGTTAACTAAAATCGTTCGGCTCGAACTAAAAAACAATCGAATTACCGATATCCAACCCTTACAATCTTTCGCCAACCTGACTCAACTCAACCTAGATACTAATCAAATCAGCAACATCAAACCATTACAATCTTTGACCAAACTGACAAAGCTCGACCTCAGCAACAATCAAATCAACGACATCAAACCATTGCAATCCTTGACTAAACTGACCAATCTCAACCTCAACGACAATAAAATCAGCGATATCCAATCATTGCAATCTTTGACTGAGCTGACTAATCTCAAGCTCAGCAACAATCAAATCAGCGATATTAAATCTTTGGCATCCTTGACCAACCTAACTCATCTAGTTCTCAATAGCAATAAAATCAGTAACATCCAATCATTGCAATTCTTGAATAAGCTGACTCATCTCAACCTCAGCAACAATCAAATCAGCGATATTAACTCTTTGGCATCCTTGACTAACCTGACTGAGATTTACCTCAACGACAATCAACTGACAGATCTTAAACCTTTGCAATCCTTAACCAAGGTATTTACGCTTAATCTGGACAACAATCAGATCGGTGACATCCAAGCATTGCAGCCATTGATTAAACTGATTAATCTTTACATGAGCAACAATCAGATCGGTGACATCAAACCATTGCAATCCTTGACTAAATTGACTGTGCTCAACCTCAACGACAATAAAATTAGCGACATCAAACCATTACAATCTTTGAGTGACCTCCGTTATCTCTACCTTAGCGGAAATCCGATTTCTCCCAAAACTTGCCCTTTCCAGGAGGAGTCTATCTGTATTTGGACACCTTTGAATTATCATTAAATCCAAAAAATTGACATTTCTGAAAATTAGAGGGACAAAATTATGACATTTATAGTTGGACAAAAATACATGAATTTACAAAAGGCGATCGCAATTACTTGCGGTACACTCATTGCTGCCGCATTATCGGGAAACGGACTATCTGCGATCGCGGCAGAAACGCGATCGGCAAACAAAACATTTGGTGATTGGTGTCGCGAAAAAGCTTCTTTGACTCCTGAAACCAAATATACTGTTGAGGTACTTTTGAAGGAAGCTGATACTACTGAGTGCGATGCAGCTAATCAGATACTTTCCAGTATCGCGGAACTAGACCTCAGAGAAAATGAAATCAGCGACATCAAACCATTGCAATCCTTGACTAAACTGACTGCGCTCAATCTCGCCACCAATAAAATCAGCGACATTCAATCCTTGCAATTCTTGACCAACCTGACAGAGCTCTACCTCAGTGGAAATCAAGTTAGCGATATCAAACCATTGCAATCATTGACTAACCTGACTGTGCTTGCACTCAATCACAATCAAATTATTGACATCAAACCATTGCAATCTTTAACTAACCTGATTGTACTCTTCCTGGACGACAATAAAATTAGTGACATCAAACCATTACAATTCTTGACTAATCTAACTCTGCTCGGCCTTGAGAACAATCAAATTATTGACATCAAACCATTGGAATCTTTGACTAACCTAACTCTGCTTGACCTCAGCAAAAATCAAATCAGCGATATCAAACCATTGGAATCTTTGACTAACCTGATGGAGATCGATCTGCGCGGAAATGCGGTTCCCCTTCTAGGACTATCTAGAAATATATCTTCCCCATCAGTCGCCCAAAAGCAACCAGAAAACAGTGGAAAAACATTTGGTGATTGGTGTCGTGAAAAAGCTTCTTTGAGTCCAGCAGCTCAACATACTATTGAGGTACTTTTGAAGCAAGCTGACATTGATGAGTGCGATGCGGCTAATCAAATACTTTCGAGTCTCACTGAACTCGACCTCAGCAACAATCAAATCAGCGATGTCACACCATTTCAATCTTTAACTAACCTAACTGAACTCAGTCTCGGCTACAATCAAATTATTGACATTAAACCGCTAGAATCTTTGACTAAGCTGACTTCGCTCGGTCTCTTCAACAATCAGATCGGTGACATCAAACCGTTGCAATCTTTGACTAACCTGACGAGTCTCTCCTTAAGCAACAATAAAATTAGCAACATAAAACCGTTGCAATCCTTGACTAAACTGACCGAACTAGACCTCAGATACAATCAAATCAGCGATATTAAACCCTTGCAATCTTTGACTAATCTGACCGATCTCAATCTCGGCACAAATCAAATCAGCGACATCAAACCGCTAGAATCCTTAATTAACCTGACTGAACTCGAACTCAACAACAATCTGATCGGCGACATCAAACCGCTAGCATCATTAACTAATATGAATTCGCTCCTGCTCAACAACAATCAAATTCGTGACATCAAACCATTGCAATCTCTGACTAAACTGACTTGGCTTTTCCTCAGTTCCAATCAAATTAGTGACACCACACCCTTGCAATCATTAACTAACCTGGGTGTACTCAACCTCGCCGAAAATCCGATCGCTCCCAAAACTTGCCCTCTCCAGCCAGAGTCCATCTGTAGTTGGGAAACACCATTTGTATTCTAAGATATGACTTTAACACATAAATTTACCAAATTCGAGTTCACTTACTTGTAGTGGGTTCATCGCCCTAGTATTAACTTCGTAAGCCAGGAAAAATCCTAAGTTTAAAAGTCTCGCTCTCAGTCGTCTGAAGAAGACTTAAGCGTTAGACGCAGGGATTTAAACCCCTGCCTTACTGAATGAGTGAATGCATGACTTTTATGAGCTTAATTAATTACTTATATGAATTGAAATACCAATAAACCTATTCAATAATTGTACTTAATAGGATTAAGGTATCGATGATATGATGAATCAACGGCAGGTTAAAAGAATAGTTGTTTTCCTCATGACTGCATTGACCGTATTTACGATCGCAGTAACTCGTGCAGCCGCCCAACAACTACCATTTTACTGGGATAATATTAACGTCGCGATCGAGGTTCAAACCAACGGCGATATGTTAGTCACGGAAACACAAAAATATGTATTCACAGCCGACTACAACAACGAACGCTTGAATTTGTAGCAGCTCAACCCGTTCAACCAGGACAAGAATTAGAAGTACAGGTGGCATTTCCCCAGCAAATTCTGAATGTACCTCAACCTCGTTGGCAACAAACTGGGAACCAATCTCAATCTTCTTCGGGATTAGGAAACTTTTTCGTAGACCTCTGCATAATGATTTTCTTATTCATAGCAATGATGACATCGCCGATATGGATAGGTGTGCTTTACTTAATATTAGTAACGATCTACGTCTATTTTATAACATTCTGTTTTAGATGTAAAAAGTTCACGCTAGACACCAATAGAGAAGTAATCTGTACAGCTACCCCAAAGACTAAAGGGAAAGATAAAGTTATCCGTCACTGTAATAATTGCGGTTATCACCATGAAAAAACAGTTGTGACGACTTACGTAGATCCTAGCAGTGATGGTGGCGGTGGCGGTGGTGGCGGTGGCGGTGGCGGCGGTGGTGGCGGTGGCGGCGGCGGTGGCGGCGGTGGCGGCGGTTAATTTCAAGGCAATTTAACTGCGGTAGGGTGCGTCGCTACGAGCTCGTGCAATTGGCAAGAATTGTCGCGGTCACCCTACTTTCAATTAAACAATAGATAGAGGACTTTAGTCCTCACTACGAACAACTGGTTTGTCGTAAGGACTAAAGTCCTTGTTAGCCAAACAATAGAGATTTGAACAACTTAGAAAAGGGCGATCGCGATATAATTGAGACGGAAATCCATAAAATCCAAAACTATGCTAACCCTGCCAAAACTGGAAAACCTGCGCTATACTCTTCCCATAGAAGGAGCTGTTCGCATAGAATTAGTCGAAGGTATACCCATTTTTAGAGCCTCCACAACTATCAAAAATCGCATAGAAGAACTGCTGGAGAAACAGCAAACTTTGCCTCTCAATCCTGATGAAGAACAAGAACTCGATCTTTATGAAGAAATCGATGATTACCTCAGCTTTGTCAATCGGACTGTCCGCAATCTTTTCTTGGACCAAATTCAGCCTACTGCATAGAAATGTCCGCTCGCCGTCCCATCCCTGAAAATATCCAAGATCGAGTTCGCCAGAGAGCCAACTGTCTGTGCGAATATTGTCATGCCTCCGAACAATGGCAGTACGTAGAGTTTACGATCGAACACATCATTCCCTTAACTAAAAAGGGAACTAACGATATTGACAATTTGGCACTAGCTTGCTTTCACTGCAACCGGAAAAAATCGGATAAAACTAGAGCAATAGACCCTGAGTCAGAGATAGAAGTACCATTGTTTAACCCCAGACAAGATAGTTGGAACGAACATTTTATTTGGTCGGCGGATGGATTATCAATAGTTGGTTTGACTTCAATTGGACGAGCTACAGTTACAGCATTAGTCTTAAATAGAGAGAGAGTCATTAATATTCGGGCCGCTGACAAAGCAATAAAACGACATCCACCTGCTGGCGATTTAATTCGATCGGACAGCGATAAAGGGGGTATGTAAATGTGCGATCGCACTTGCTGGCTTTGTTGGCAATTAGAGAGGACTGAAGTCCTCACTACAAACCAATTACTCGATCGCCCCTGAATTCCTCGATCGAACTAACAAACCGTATTTCGGCGCAAACACCATTGCCAACACGAACAACAGCGTTTGCAGCACGACAATACATCCGCCCGTCGAACCGTCAATGTGATAGCTGATATAAGTTCCCATCACGCTCGAAAATACGCCCGAAGCCATCGCAATTAACATCATGCGATCGAAGTTATCGCTCAACAAATATGCCGTTGCACCCGGAGTCACCAACATTGCCACTACTAAAATAATCCCGACTGTTTGCAATCCCGCAACTGCTGTCAGCGATAGCAAAGACAGCAGCAAGTAATAGAGAAACGTAATATTTAAACCGATCGATCGTGCGTGAGTTGAATCAAAACAAAACAAGATTAAATCCTTGCGCAAAATTGCCAGCGTCACAAGAGTAATGACACTAATAATTACAGTTTGCACGATATCAGCATCCGAAATTCCCAAAACATTGCCAAACAAAATATGCGTCAGGTCGATCGAACTTCTGATTTTCGACACCAACACCAAACCCAAAGCAAAAAATCCGGTAAAAACTAAACCGATTACGGTATCTTCTTTAACCCGAGTTTTTGATTTGATAAAGCCGATCGCAGTTACCGATCCCACGCCAAACACAAATGCACCCACCGCTAAGGGAATATTTAACACGTAAGCAATTACAACTCCGGGCATTACCGCATGGGAAACCGCATCGCCCATCAAGGCCCAACCTTTCAAAGTCATGTAGCAAGAAAGGGCAGAACAAACAAGCCCTACTAAAGCACTGACTAAAATTGCCTTCACCATAAATTCATGCTGTAACGGTGCGGCCAACCAATCAATTAAATCCATTATCTTTACTCCCGATCGACTTTAGTTAACTGAAACATTGCGCGGTTTTCAGAAGCCGGTTTTCTGGCAAAGACTTTGCATCTAAACCTAAATTTATCGGTCAGAAACCCGGTTTATTTTGGCTTATTGTGCGGGTGTCAGAAACCGGTTTTCTAGCAAAAACTTTGCATCTAAACCTAGATATTTCGTTAGAAACCCGGTTTATTTTGGCTTATTGCGCGGTTTTCAGAAACCGGGTTTCTAGCAAAAACTTTGCATCTAAACCTAAATTTATCGGTCAGAAACCCGGTTTATTTTTGCTGTTGAGAATGATGCAATATCTCAGGTTAACCGATTTTTATTAAAGGATAAATTGCCAACAGAACCGCCAAAAGTGCGGGAAAGATTTTCCTGTGTAAACACTTCAGAAGTATTGCCGTAGGCGAGAATGCTGCGATTAATTAATACTACTCGATCGCAAAACGTGGTAATCGACTCTAAATTGTGAGTTGAAACGAGAATCGTATGCCCTGCTTGACGCAGTTCCATCAACAAGTCGATCGTTGTTTTCTCAGTTTTAATATCAACTCCCGCAAAAGGTTCATCTAGCAGCAAAACCGTTCCCTGTTGCGCCAAAGCCCGCGCAAAAAAAGTACGTTTCTTTTGCCCTCCCGATAACTCGCCGATTTGCTTGTTGCGCATCGGCCACATTTCCACCCTTTCCAAACTTTCTTGCACCGCTTTCTTATCGCATATTCGCGGAATTCGCAACAGATTCATGTAGCCGTAACGTCCCATCATCACAACATCATAAACATTGATGGGAAAATTCCAATCTACGTCTTCCGACTGAGGCACGTAAGCTACTAAATTGCTTTTTTGCACTTTGCGCAGTGGCAAGCCATTCATCAAAATTCGCCCGGAAACTGGCTTTACCAGCCCCATCATTGCCTTAAAAAGCGTTGACTTTCCCGCACCATTCATGCCCACCAAACCGCAAATCGTTCCTGCTTTCAGTTGCAGCGAGGCACTGTGCAAAGCTACTTTGCCGTGATACGCCACCGTCACATTTTCAATATCGATACTGATTCTATCCATTCCAGTTTCTCCAACTTAAAAATTACCTACAAAATTTGCGCGCGGGGCTAAAAACCCGGTTTTTTCTTAGATCCTTGTTGCTAAAGCCAATATTCTCGTAGAAACCGGTTTTTTTTGGGCTTAGCGTCTGATACTAATTAGCCATTCCCCTTTAAACCTTTTATCAAAGTATTCACGTTGTACTCAAGTAACTTAAGATAGGTTGATGCCGGGCCATCCGGAGGAGATAGGGAATCGACATAAAATACTCCGGCAAATTTTGCGCCTGTTTCCTTGGCTACCTGAAGTTGCGGTTCGTTGCTGACTGTGCTCTCGCAAAATACAGCAGGTATCTTGTTTGTCTTGACCGTATTAATCACTCGCTCAACTTGTTTCGGCGTGGCTTGCTGTTCGGCATTGACCGGCCAGATGTAAACTTCTTTTAGTCCGTAATCGCGCGCAATGTAAGAGAAAGCACCTTCGCAGCTTACTATGTAGCGTTTGTCGGGAGGAATGGCTGATATTGCTTGTTTGAGTTTGGCATCGATCGCCCTGATTTCCTCACTGTATTTTGCCGCATTCGCATCGTAAGTTGCAGCGTTAGCCGGAGCGAGATTTACTAATGCTTTGCGAATGTTTTCCACGTAAATCAAAGCATTTTTGGGCGACATCCAAGCGTGGGGATTCGGTTTGCCCCGATAGGCGTCCTCCGCAATATCGATCGGTCCAACTCCTTCGCTCAAAGTAATCCGGGGAACTTTGGGAAAACTGTTATAAAATCGAATTGCCCAGCGTTCCAAATTCAATCCGTTGTCCAAAATCAAAGCAGCACCTTGCCCCCGTTTTAAATCGCTGGGTGTAGGTTCGTAACCGTGAATTTCCGCCCCCGGTTTGGTAATCGATTCGACTGTTGCCTTGTCTCCGGCAACGTTCTGAGCCATGTCTGCCAGCACCGTGAAGGTGGTGAGAATGACTTTTCGATCTTTTCGGGTCAAATCGGTAGCAGTCGGGCTAGAAGCTCGATTGCGATCGGTTTGAAGTCCCGCCGTCTGAGTGTTGCAACTGCTGAGCCAAGCTCCCAGCAACAGCGCCAATCCAACCATCCGATATTTGCTGCAGATAACCTGATGATTCATGCCTTTTCATAATATTTTCATTATCCTTAATTTACCACGGTATCGCGTAAAAATGAAATAATTATGAAAAAGAGGGATAACAGAAGAGCGATCGGGCAGAATCCACAATAGCTGTTAGATTATTGGAGAGGAGGCATGATAGTTGGTTGCACCGCAAGATTGCGAGAGGATGATTCGATCGCTCGGATGGGATGGGTTGCGCGCTCTGTGGGACAATATCGAGAATCGCAGCACCCCAGGATGGGATGCGGGCCAAGCCTTTGAATACTTGGTTATCCGAGCATTTCAACTTGATTGTGCGCTGGTAAAATGGCCTTACAGCGTGACACTTTTTGATGAGGTAGTCGAACAAATTGACGGTGTTGTCTATTGTTCGGGACTTTCTTGTTTGGTTGAAAGTAAAGACTTTGCAGACAAAACAGTTGATATTGCTCCGATCGCTAAAATTCGCAATCAACTGTTACGCCGTCCCGCAGGTACGCTAGGAATAGTTTTTAGTCGCACTGGGTTTACAAATCCGGCGATTAACCTTTCATACTTTTCACTGCCCCAAGCAATTCTTTTGTGGAATGGACCAGAAATAAGATATGCGTTAGAGCGGGAAAAAATCTGCGAACTATTAACTTTAAAATACCGTGCCTGTGTAAAAGATGGATTGCCTAATTACAACGTTATAGAGGGAGATATCCAATGATTGCCTACATTCTTTGTGAAGAACTTTTTGATGCACAATTACTTAAAACTGTGCTGCCAGCAAATTTACTCACTGATGTGGGAGTTGTTGTGGGTGGTAAGGTATATAATATCAAGTCACTAGCTATGTCTTTAATTGTGCGCCGGCAAGTACCAGTTCTTATCGTATTTGATGTAGGTTCACCAGTACCGGAGTTAGTTGAACTGCGCCGACAAGATATTGAGGAAATAGTTTTATCGAGAGCCGGTAAGACACCAGTTAAAGTGGTGCCTGCCATTCCCGAAATTGAAATAATCTTTTTTCAAGATGTCTCTTTGCTTTCGCGGTTGCTAGGATACGTACCTCCTCAAGATCTGCTCGATCGCGCCCTGATTCAACCCAAAAAAGCTTTAGAAAAATTGATTTCTCAATCTGACAAAATTCAAGACATATCTCAGATAATCGATCGCTTAACTGATGAAGATATTGAGATTTTGCGCTCGTCCTCAATTATGCAGGAAATCGTTCAATTTCTTCAGTTTGTCCGCGAAACAGCATCAGTTAGTGTAATTTAAAAAAATCGCGCTCTATTGAAATATGGAAGGTTAAATAACTCTCAACTATCAACCGCCAACTGTTTGCTGTCAACTGTCAACTATCAATCTGCATTCTCTTAACTATCAACTATCAAAGGTTCGCAGCGGGGGACGCTCGCACTAACAACTATCAACTATCGACTCTCAACGATAAACTCTCAACTTTTACTTACTTAAATAGAGGACGATCGAGATGAAATCTGCGAAATTGCTGTATATGATTCTGCCATACATCCGCCAAGAACTTCCGGGATGGGGCAAATTATTTGAGAACTTAGGCGGGTATCAAAGTGAGTTATGGCAAAATGCTCCTACTCGCACTATCCGGGGCAAGTTTCACCAATATTTGATGACTCTCGAACTTTCATGCTGGCACGAACGCATGACATATTTTCTCGGTCGCTATTACGAATTAGAAATGCAGCTATTCGTGATGGAAGCCATCAAACCGGGAGATACTTTCATCGATATCGGAGCTAATTTAGGCATGATTACCCTAATAGCCGCAAGGTGCGTGACTCCCACAGGAAGAGTACATTCCTTTGAACCAAATCCTTTAGTTTTTAAGCGCTTGCAAAAAAACGTAACAGACAATGAATTGCAGCAAGTTACCCTGCACAATTGCGGTCTCGGCGACAAACAAACCGAACTGACGCTGACTGTAGTTAATGATGAAGTGGGAATGGGAACTTTTACGGAAATTCCCGAACAAGATCGACCGCTAATTTCCAAGCAGTATCAATTACCAGTGTATCGCGGAGATGACATTTTGCCTGAAGATTTGCCGGGAACAACTTTTATTAAAATTGACGTAGAAGGGTTTGAACCGCTGGTCATTCGAGGGCTCGATCGCACCATCAAACGCTTGCATCCAGTAATACTGACGGAAGTAGTTCCGCAACATCTAGAAAGGGGTGGTTCCAGTGTGGAAGAACTGCGCGAACTTATGGAAAGCTACGGCTATCAACCTGTTAATATCTTTACGAAACGCTCTGGATTGTGGCATCAACTGCAATTAACTAAAATAGCAGGGGATCGGATGACAGAGAACGTGCTGTGGCTGCATCCTGATAATTATCTTGCTTCGCGCTTGGCAAAGTATTTTTAAGGAGTAGTTGTTTGTGATTGTCCATCGCCCATGCAATTCGATCGCATAATAACAGCAATTGTCATTTTAACTGCATCGCATAATCCCATATCAGATCCGATCTCTCGATCGCAAGAGAGTATGTAGGGCTTGCTGAATAAGTCTTTTGGTGAGGGGGGCATAGGGCATAGGGCATAGGGCATAGGGGATAGGGCATAGTTTTTCTCCGTTTCGAGTCGGGAATTAGACACACCACACAAAGGAAACAGTGCTGTGGTTTTGACCATCTCTATGCCATAACCTGGCA
>JALOON010000113.1 GCA_025454405.1 Oscillatoriaceae cyanobacterium Prado104
TAATTATTTTTTGACGCAAGTCAAGAGAATAAGATTTCATTTTCGATCGATGTCTTGATGTTTTCTGTCATTATTCGATCGCCAGCATTGGCTCGATCGCCAGCATTGGCTCGATCGCCAAAGGAGAAGATTCTGTCAATAAACAGCGAGTATTACATACCAGAATTCTCTCTGGCACAACAAACAATACATGGAGAGGATATTCCCTTACCAGATCCGCTAGCAGAAGGACTACCCCATACAACACTGGGAAGAAGGGAGGGAAGCGATCGTATTTGTTACCGCCAGTCAGCCACCTTTCCCCAGTCAACTTGGCCGAAAGCTAATGGCTATGATGTGCCTTGGGGTAGAGTGGATTGGACAGACCACGATCGCCCATCAGACCATCCAAACCCGCATATCCACGAATTTCGCTATAATTGGGAACAGAAAAGATGGGAATCTGGATTGCCTAAATTTTGGTGGTATCCCAGAAATGTTGATTAACTAAAGGAAAAATTATGGATGCCTGTTTTGAAATATTGCTGTCCACAAGACAGACTCTTGAATATTTAGAATGCCATCAGGAAACTTTTACTTGGGGTGGAGTAGAATATCCTCAAGGTGAAAAATATTACCTTTGGGGCAAATATATAAAATTAGTAGAGCGAGAAATCCAGTCCCATATACTCAAGCTTTTGCCTGCGGCGTATGGAAATATGGAATGGCTGAACTTTTCGGTGCAAGGGAAAGGATTGGACTTGTTAGAATCCGAGGTGAATGGATCGGAGATAGATTGGGAAGGCAAAAGTTTTGATGATTTTATCAAAGCGATTTTGACCGAGCAACCTCAATGGGTTGTAATATTTGAATGGCACTGCGATCGCATAGATAGCCTGTACCAACAGAATGTTAGTGACTGCATTTGTCAGATTAAAAATAACTTGAAATGGGATAATAAGAGAGAGGGATTTCTCGTCTTAGGTTTACCGGAAAATGAGAATGGATCTGGTGTGAGTTCTGCCGAACGCCCCCAACAAGATCGATTCGTTTTTGTTTCCAGCAGTCAAACGATTATATGTACGAGGGGTGCATCCGTTGAATCTTGATAATCTACTGTCACGAGCAGATGAAGAAACGCTACAAACTCTATTTGGTAGTTCAGCTTTCCGCTTATTGAAGCTGTTAGACAGTCGCCTAGCCACTCCCACTAATCTGCGTGAAGTTTTGGTGAGTATTTATTCTCGTGAAAGCCTGCTTTTATCGAAAGACAGCCGCACTATCCTATTTAAATTATTACGACCTGAACAGGCTGAAATTCTCGCTACAATTTTGTCAGCTTCAGACTATGAAGATGTCTTTCAAGCACTGAAAGAAGTCAAAATACGTCGTGGCTCTGAGCGCGAACGTGCCCTTTTCGACTTTTTTGAACTGGTTATGCCATCAATTGAAGAATCTGAAGAAACACCTTCATCAGATCGGGCTGCGCCTCAATATGCTTTGTTTGCTCATCAACGCAGTGCTGCGGGCAAAGTCAAACTGTACCTCCAAAAAGAGCCCCGGCGTGTTCTGCTTCATATGCCCACCGGAGCGGGAAAAACACGCACGGCAATGCACATTATCGCCGATCGCCTGCGCTCGCAAGAGCCTACTTTAGTCGTCTGGCTGGCATACAGTGAAGAACTTTGCGAACAAGCCACCGCCGAGTTTCAACGTGCCTGGAAATACTTGGGCGATCGAGATTTATCCATCTATCGTTTCTGGGGAAACCACGAACTCGATCTTGATGAAGTGCGGGATGGCTTAGTAGTTGCAGGTCTTTCCAAGCTTTACAGTCGTGCTAAACGTAGCATCCAATTCATTAACAAATTAGGCTCTCGTTCTTCTCTTGTCATTATTGATGAAGCCCATCAAGCAATAGCAGAAACTTACAAGCTAGTCTTAGATGCTCTCGTTTTACCCTACGAAAACACATCACTGCTTGGGTTAACAGCTACACCAGGCCGTACTTGGGCAGACATTAGTGCTGACGAAGAATTAGCGGAGTTCTTTGCACAGTGCAAGGTTACTTTGGAGGTGGCTGGTTACGACAATCCAGTAGACTACCTAGTGTCAGAGCAATATTTGGCACGAGTAAAATACCGCTCTTTGCTAAATCAGAGTGGATTGAATTTATCTGATAAAGACTTGAACCGCATTGAAGACGAGTTAGAGTTACCAAAAAATATCCTGACTCGTCTAGCTGAAAACGAACAGCGCAATCTCCGGATTATTTTGGAAATTGAAGACTTAGCTAAGAATCACAAGCGTATTTTGGTATTTGCCATATCTGTAGAACATTCAAAACTTCTAGCCACTGTGCTGAAAGCTAGAAGTTGGCAAGCATGGGCTGTGACTGCCAAGACTCCTGCTTTAGAAAGAGAGCGAATCATTGCGAGGTTTAAAGATGACAATCCAGAAACTAAGATTATCTGTAATTATGGCGTTCTTACAACGGGATTTGATGCCCCGCGAACCAGTGCCGCCGTGATTGCTCGTCCCACCAAGTCGCTTGTTTTATATAGCCAGATGGTTGGACGTGCTATTCGTGGAATTAAAGCAGGGGGCAATGAAAAAGCTGAGATTGTTACAGTAGTGGACACAGATTTACCTGGCTTTGGCAGTGTTGCTGATGCTTTTAACAATTGGGAAGACATTTGGAGAGTAAAATGACAAAACAACATGATATCGTTCCAGTACATTTAGTTGTTCAGGCAATGCGTGACAACGGTTATAAAAACGCAGCCCATGCACTAGCAGAACTCATAGATAATTCCATTCAAGCGGGAGCTACTGAGGTAGAAGTTCTATGCGCTGAGAAAGAAACTCAGCTAGAACAGCGCCGTCGTTCTCGCATTCATCAAATTGCTGTTTTGGATAATGGCACTGGCATGGATTCTACTGTTTTGCGAATGGCTTTACAGTTCGGTAACGGCACCTATCTAGCAGAAGATAAACATACAGGAATGGGGCGGTTTGGTATGGGGCTGCCATGCTCCTCAATTTCCCAGTGTAAACGGGTGGATGTTTGGACCTGGCAGAGCGGTGTAGAAAATGCAATTTACACCTACCTAGATTTGAATCAAATCAAAAAACAGCAGCTTACTCAAGTTCCTGAACCTGAAAAGCGCAACATCCCTGAGATTTGGGAGAAAGTCATAACAGGTTTTGGGAGGACAGGAACATTAGTATTATGGTCAGATATCGATCGTTGCGTGTGGAAGACTGGTAAGACAATAATCGAAAATTCTGAGTTCGTGATTGGACGAATGTATAGAAAATTTTTAGATACTAAAAAAGTAGTCATTCGCATGGCAACATTCGATCTTGATGAACCTACCAAAACTATGGTAGAGAAATTTGCAAGGCCGAACGATCCGGGTTATCTCATGGCAGAAACTGTTTGCCCTCATCCCTTTGACAAAACGCCAATGTTTCAACCCTGGGCAGCAGAAGATAGCTATGAAGTCACCATTACCATTGAGTTTCGGGGTCAGAAACACGAGGTAAAAATTCGCTTTTCTTATGCAAAGAAAGAAGCCCGCCCAGGAAAGAATCCTGGTAATCTTCCGCATGGAAAGCACGCTGCGAAAAATGTTGGCGTTTCAGTAGTTCGTGCAAGCCGTGAATTGGAACTAGACGAGTCTTGGACAAATAAGAGATCTTCCGATCGATGGTGGGGAGTTGAGATAGAATTTCCTCCGGCACTTGACGACTTGTTCGGGGTCACAAACAATAAGCAATCTGCCCGTAACTTTTCAGATATGGCCAGCCTAGATATCGACTCTTTTCTAAAAGATGGAAAAACAATTAGTCAGCTAAAAGAAGAATTAAACCAAGATGAAGACCCCAGAGGACCATTAATAGAAATTGCTCTAAAGATAGATAAAACGATAAAGTCTATCAGAAATTTAATTGAGGCACAAATGTCAGATTCTGAAAGCAGGCAAAAGCGGCATCAAGGCTCTTCTGCGGAGAAAGTTGCAACTAATGTGACAGATGAAAGGAAGAAAGAGGGACACCAAGGGCAAAGCGACAAGGATGAGTCACTCCCTTCGGAGGAGCGAAAGGAAATTATTGAAACCACTTTAATAGATACAGGTGTTCTGGAATCTAAAGCTGAAGATTTGGCGGCAAAAACAGTGTCTGATGGATTGAAGTACACTTTTGCAAAAGCAGATATGGACACCCCTGCTTTTTTTTCAGTTAAAACCGGAGGCGGTGCAATTATAATAACTTTGAACACCAACCATCCGGCCTACAAAAAGCTTGTCGAAGTTTTAGAAAAAGAGGTAGAAGATGTAGATACTGAAACGCTTCGCTCTCGTCTAACAAATTCTCTAGAAGGCTTGAAATTGTTACTGATGGCTTGGGCGCGGTATGAGGATGAGCAACCTGATGGGCAGCGGCCTCGAAGTGTACAAGAGGCTCGTTTTGATTGGGGACGTGTGGCTCGACAATTCCTTGAGGGTGAGGAATAACTGAAGGCTCCATCGTTGTTTAACTAGGGGTTAGGAGTTCAACATTTAGCTTCGCCACTGATTCAGCCAGCGAACTTGTCCTTTCCATAAAGCAAATCGCCCTTTCTCCAAAAAAACCAAGGCCGATCGACCTTTCACCTAATCTAATCTCGACTTACCCACCCCGACAAAAGAAACCGGGTTTTTTACCGAATCTGCGCGCTGCGACGCAGTATTATCGCAAAAAACCCGGTTTCTGAACTCTTAATTAATGAGAATGCCCGTGACCGCCATGAGAATGACCGTGACCGTGAGAATGCCCGTGAGAATGACCGTGTTCCCCGTGAGAATGCCCGTGAGAATGCCCGTGCTCTTGGTGCCCGGAAGCCAAACTCGGATTAACAGCGATCGCACTTTCACTCAACAACGCTTCAATCTGCGGATTTGCCCACTCGGCCGCCATTTTTAGAAACTCTGGATTGTCATTTACACAAGCCAATTTCCGATAAGTAACTCCCTGCCGCTGTTTCTGCAAACTCTCTATAATGTGGTCTACATCTAACAGCGTTTCGTGATTTTCCGTCGCAAATCCGATCGGCATAAAGACGATCGCAGTTGCACCCAAATCGATCAAATTCTTCGCAGCTAATTTCGCATCCGGCTGCGTCCATTCAATCAGCGGCGTATCGTGATTCAACCAACCCACCGAAATCAAAGGATAGCGGTTTATCAAACGTTCCCGCACTCGATCGTACAAAGCTTGACTTTCCACAATTCCCGAAGTAAATCCCTTTGCTTTGTGCGGACATCCGTGATTCATCAACACGATGCCAATCTGAGAAGGCAAATGCGCTACAGCTAAATCGTTTTTAATTTCCTCTTCTACCAAACGCGCCATCAAATCAATGTAAGCCGGTTCGTCGTAAAAAGAAGGAATGTAGCGCTGTCCTTTTACCCAATGTTCTTTGCCATCAAAGGTTTTAGCTAAAGCATTGTTTACCTGTTCCACTGCAATCCCGCTAGTGAAAATCGAATCCACTACCAACAGCGGATAAATCAGGATTTTATCGAATCCTTCCGACTTAATTTGAGCGATTACTTGCTCCGGCAAAAACGGCGCGCAAAAGTTAAAAGCTTTGAACACTTTTACTTTGTCGCCCCATGTTTCCTGCAAATTCTTTTCAATCCCCGCCCGCTGCTGTTCAAAAATTGCATTGTGCGGCGACACGAATTTACCGTGTTGGTGGCTCCATTCATGCAAGTCAAAAATTGCCAAAATCTTCGCCAGCGGCGGATAAACCCAAGTCGGTACTGGCGCAAATTTAGCCGTCAGTAAATTCAAAGCTTGTTCGTTGTAGTTGGCAAAATCATCGTAGCTTTCAACTTCGCCGTAACCCATCAACAAAACAGCAACTCGATCGCTCTTTGCAGGTGCGCCTGATGTTTTTAAATCTATTTTTTCGGGAGAAGCAACCACTTTTTATTCCTCAATTGCAATGATTTTGAAAGCTGCATCAGTCTCCTGAAATTATTGTGGAGTTTGCAGCGCGGACTTTATGACTTGTTTTGCCGAACCTATCAATTTAGATCCCCCTAAATCCCCCTTAAGAAGGGGGACTTGAAGAAAGAAGAAAGATGCTGTTTCCTCCTCAAATTCAGATCCCCCTAAATCCCCCTTAAGAAGGGGGACTTGAAGGAAGACTCTTGCTCCCCCCTTTTTAAAGGGGCTGGGACTCTTGCTCCCCCCTTTTTAAGGGGGGCTGGGGGGGATCTCTAGGGACTGAAAACACGCCCTCAAACCCACTGGAACCCTCAAGCCCGGACGATCGAAAGTCTCCAGCTTTTGCTGGGGGATACCCTTCAAAATCAAGTCTGTTAAGATTTTAACATCCTATCCCCCCGGATAGTATATACTTGATTCCAGTAAGGTAAATTTATGTTGCCAAGCGGATTAATTTTTGTTGACGAACGATGAGATTGGTAATTTGCCCCGGAGTTCACGATCGCCACCTGACAGACTGTTTCCTGGCAGGACTTTCAGAGTTTTGGGAATCCGAATCGGTCGATCGCCCTTGCCGCAAAATACTCGATCGCGCCCTAATTTTTCCCGCCCACCAACATCCGCCTTATTCAGCTATTGACATATTTAACTTTTTGTGCAGTCAGGAATTGACAGGCGAAAGTCTAGCATTCATCAGCTTTTCGGCGGGAACAGTCGGGGCGATCGGGGCGGCTTGGATGTGGCAGCAACTCGGCGGCAAAGTGGGGGCATTTTTTGCCTTAGATGGCTGGGGAGTGCCCTTAGGGGGGGATTTTCCCGCGCACAGACTCAGCCACGATCGCTTTACGCACTGGAGTTCGGCACTTCTCGGCAGCGGTGGAGACAGTTTTTGGGCAGATCCCCCAATAGCCCATTTGGATTTGTGGCAATCGCCCCAAACGGCAAAAGGCTGGCACATCAGCCACACCGCCTCGGGCACCGAAACTGCAAAACCAACAACCGCCGCAGCATTTTTAGTTCATTTATTGAAACAATACGGAGTTGAATTAGTTGTTTAATTTTGGTTTGCTATCATCGGCGATCGCGCCTATCATCACCTTTTCTGCACTGCGAAATCCTCTACCTTCAGGCATAAAAAACAGCCTCCTACAATGGCAGATATTTGGCGCATCAGCATTCTTAGTTTCAGTTCCAGTTTTCGTGCAAGCACCTTTAGTGCGGCTGTATCCAGAAATTAGCTTGCTCTCAACAATTCCCTGGCTAGCTATAAGTTTAATTTTAATTTTCCGCCCCAAAACGCAAGTTTGGGGAGATTTATTGTTGGGATTTACAGGCAGTTGGCTGGCAGGTTCCATCTATTGGGGATGGATGAGATGGGAGCCAATTTGGCACTTACCCGTAGAATCAATTGGTTTGCCTTTGGCTATTTGGTGCTTGAACAAATCTTGGGGAAAAGTTGGCAGCTATTTTTATTTGGGTTCGCTATTTGGAACTGCAATTACCGATATATATTTTTATTTAACTGGGTTGATGCCCTATTGGCGGCAAGTGATGCGAGCGGAACCGGAGTTGGCAATGCCGATTTTTCAAAGTGCGATCGCCCAAATTGAAACTTCTTGGGGGATAATTTCGGCTTTAGTTTTAATTGCTGTACTGCTAATAGTAGGATTGTGGGGTTTGCGCGATCGACAATTGCACTGGCGCGCTTTTAGTGGGGCTGTTTTGAGCACTCTTTTGGTGGATGGTTTGTTTTGGCTGGCAGCATCTGCTGTTTGATGTTTTGCAACCGCAGATGCAGGCGGATGGACGGGGATGTAGGCGAAGCCTTCCCGCAGGGTACGCTGATTTTTTTAGCTTCTTGACTTCTGAAACAAAGTGGGAATCTGATGGTGCAATTTTCTTAGCGATCGCCTGTTAACTTTATATAAGTCACAGCACCATTGGGATTATTTGGATTCGCAATTAACTGCTGGTTTCTGCAATCCACAAGCAAATCTAATTTCTCCAAAACCACCTGACCAATTAACACCTCATCACCAGTCACCAGAGCATCTTCTGTAGTCCTGCGCCCCTCAATTTCAATTAATATAGCTTCTGTTACTCCTACGGTTTCCTGGCGACCGTCAGCATATTTAACAAGCTGTTGTCCTATAATTCGCAAATCTAACTGCTGTACCATTTCTGCTGAAATTACTAAGTGAACTGAGCCTGTATCTACTAGAGCTTCTGTTTCGCATTCACGCAACAGCCGAGGCGCGATCGATCCCCGACTTACGAGAGCTTCATCTATTGCGTTTGTCAGCTTTACTTGAGACTTAACTGCTCCGATGTGGTTGATTCTATCAAATTCTAATTTATTTAATTCTTTCATGTTAAATTACCTTGGCATCTTTTACTATTTACATTATACAAATTTTGCTAGCCGAGTTCCGATCGCCCCCTAATTCATAATATAGCGATCGTAAATCATTTGTAAATATCTTACTCCCTCCCCTTAGTAAGGGGAGGGTTGGGGTGGGGTAAAAAACTTTACGACTCATTTACGATCGCTATATAATTAATTTCAGTTGCATTTTCAGGCAGGACTTGGGGAGGCAAATGTGGTGGCAGAACCCAGATCGTGAGTTATAATCTAAAATCTCAAACCTAAAATCCATGCGTGAGTTACAATCTTCAATCTCAAATCTTAAATCTTAAATCTCATGGCTTTCATTTCAATTAACGGTGTAGAACATTATTACGAGTGGATAACGGCAGACAATGGCGATCGACCTACGGGCAAACCAGTCATGGTATTTTTGCACGGATGGGCAGGTTCTGCTCGCTATTGGGAAAGTACGGCACGCGCTCTTTCTGGTGAGTTTGACTGTTTGCTTTACGATATGAGAGGATTCGGCCGATCGCGCTTGCCAAAAGAGCCGATCGAATCGAGTTACGAATTGAAAACCTACGCGCGCGACTTGGCCCGATTGCTAACAGCTTTGAATTTAAATCGCGTGTTTGTCAACGCTCACTCAACAGGAGCATCAATTGCTACTTTATTTCTCAACCTTTATCCAGAAAAAGTAGAAAAAGCAATTCTGACTTGCAGCGGTATTTTTGAATACGATGAAAAAGCATTTGCAGCTTTTCACAAATTCGGCGGCTACGTCGTCAAATTTCGCCCGCCTTGGCTGGCATCTATTCCTTTAGTCGATCGACTGTTTATGGCTAGGTTTTTGTACCGATCCCTGCCGTCAGATGTGAGTTTGGCATTTTTACAGGATTTCTTAATGGCAGACCGTCAAGCCGCTATGGGTACAATGGTAACTGCTGTCAGCAAAAAAGCAGCAGAGGAAATGCCCGGAGAATTTTCGCGCCTGAGTGTTCCTACGCTGCTGGTAGCAGGAGAATTCGATCGAATTATTCCCGCAATCATGGGGCAACAAGCCGCTGCCCTCAGCGAACAAGTAGAATTTGTTATAATTCCCAAGACAGCTCACTTTCCGATGTTGGAGGATGCGGCCACATACTTGCAGCGCATCCGCGACTTTTTGCCAGCAGCGGCTTAGGTGAGTTGTTGTTGATTTAATGTACGATCGGGGAGGCAAGCTTTTCAAGCAGCCCGTGCTCCGATCTTAATTTTTAATTCCTTATTTATTAAGGCGCAAGGTGGTATTATGAACGACCTCGACCAATACTATAAAGTGCTGGAACTGCCGCCGGGAGCTTCCCCAGAAGAAATTACCCAAGCATACAAGGATTTAGCGTTCATTTGGCACCCCGATCGCATCCCGAAAGATAATCCCCGATTGCTGCAAAAAGCTGAAGAAAAGATTAAGGAGCTGAATCAAGCTCGCGAACAATTGCGATCGATTCAGCGGAAAACTCACGGGCACAACACCCAGCACAAAACCTCCCACCAACAAAACACTCAGTACCAAAACTCACAGTACAGAAATCCCTACCAACAAAACAGCCAGTACAGAAACTCGCAACAACAGCACAACCACCAACAAAACTCTCATTATCAAAACAACCAGTACCAAAATAGCCCGTACCAAAACAGCCAGTATAGAAACTCGCAGCAACAACATACTCAGCAACAAAATGCTCAGTATCAAAACAACCATTATCAAAACAACCAGTACAGAAACCCCCAGCAGCAAAACACGCAGCAACAAAATACTCAGCAACAAAACGCTCAGTATCAAAACAACCAGTATCAAAACAACCAGTACAGAAACCCCCAGCAGCAAAATCCCCAGCAGCAAACCACTCAGCAACAAAATACTCAACAACCAAATACTTATTACCAAAACAACCAGTACAGGAACCCGCAACAGCAAAATCCCCAGCAGCAAACTACTCAGCACCAAAACAACCCATACCAAAACAACCAGTATCAAAATAACCAGCAGCACAATCCCCAGCAAACCACTCAGCAACCAAACAACCCATACCAAAACAACCAGTACAGAAATCCCCAACAATCACCGCCAAACGCGCAAGAATCCCGCTCTTCTTCCGAGCAGCAAACAGGAAATTATGCTGGTAAATATGCGGGAAATTATTCTGGCAACTATTCGGGAAACCATGCCGGACCCTATTCTGGTTGGCCGCGCTACCAATCGGAAGAGTCAACTGCATCGGCCCGCACAACGGTCAATCAAAGTCCCGATTTAAGTGGCTCGGACTTTAAAGGGGCTTCTTTAAAGGAAAAGGATTTTTCTGGTAGAAATTTGAGCAATGCTAACCTCAGCCACGCGGATTTAAGCGATTCTTTCCTGCACAATGTCAACCTAACTGGAGCGAATTTGTACAAAGCCAACTTGTTCCGCGCTAATTTATTAGGAGCTTGTTTGAGCAATGCTAATTTGAGAGAAACCAACTTAATTGGAGCTGATTTTAGCGGAGCCGATTTGAGCGGTGCGGATTTAACAGGAGCTAAAATCGGTTACAGCGATCGAGTGATGGTCAAGCTTACCGGCGCTAGATTGACGGGTACAATTTTGCCCGATGGCACTGTTCACAGTTGATAGTTGACAGTTGACAGTTGACAGTTGACAGTGAACAGTTGACCTAGGACAATCGAAAATATTCAATCCTTCAATCGAAAATCGCAAGTCGAAAATCGTTTGACAGTTGATGGGTAAAAAGTTAGATTTTTGCGTTGAGTTTTTGTTTTGTTGTTTTAACGATCGTGGTTAGTAATTTGAGGAGTTCTTTGAGATCTTTTAAGATTGATTCGCCTTGTTGTAGAGTGAGATAATTGGTTTCGCACAGTAGCAGTATCCAATATTCGGTTTCGTTGGCTTCTTTGAGGGCGATCGCTAGTTTGTGAATAAAATCTGCCTTACTTTCGGCTTGTTCTGCTTCCCTGACTAATGCACCAATGGCAGTTCCAGACCGCAGTAGTTGTTTTGACATGATATATTCTTGTTGGCGCGAACACAAATATTTATGCAGATCAATAATTCTGACGGCAAAGGCAAATGATTTGTTTTTTAGAGGAGAGTTATCAGTCATTTTGAGTTGACAGCAAACATTAACGGTGGGCAAAGCAAAGCGGAGAAAGTTAGCAGTTTGCAGTTGGCAATTGGTAACAACAACTGTCAATCGATTTTAGATTTTCGATTTTAAATGGGAAATTTGGGATTGAAGATTTCCGATTATCAACTGTCAACTGTCAACTGTCAACTGTCAACTCTCCCTTATCGCCCGCGCTTTTTTTTCGCAGCAGCCAGCAGCGCGCCTCCTAACATCAAACCGCCGACAGTCATCGGTTCGGGAACCGCTTCTACCGGTGCCGTTCCCAAAGAACCGCCTTTAATAAATACAGCCGAATCTAACTTGCCGTCGCCCACATCTTTAACGCGGATGCTGAGAACGTTCGTCTGATTTTGCTTCAGCAAACCCTCAAAACCTAAAACTTTAGTAAAACCATCCATCTTGATAATGTTAGCAGCAAGACCTGTCGCCGCTGGGTTGTTAATATAGTCAGAATGGTCGGTCGATCGATTCTCTGGATCGGGAACGAGATTGTTAATTGTAACTGTTTTGCGGTCGCTCAACCTTGCCAAATTATTACCGTTCAGCAGCAACTCAAAGTCGTCATTAAATTCCGAACCGCCGAACTCGGGAAACTCTTCTGAAGCAAATACATATTCAAAAAACAATTTTTCTGCCGTACTGTCAGCAAAAAAGCTGAGATTTAACTCTGTCAAATCCCCCGCTTCCCCCTCGCGCCCAAAATCAGCGCTGAGATCGGTGCCGTTGATTTTGTCATTATCTTTCGTATTTCTGCCCGGTATATTGGTTACTCTGCCCGTGCTCAGCACAATACCTGACTGCAAACCAAAAGGGTCATTGCTAAAAGTTCCAAACGCTGCACTGTTGCCCGTAACTGAAATTGAGAAATTACTCAAACCCGTTGTATGCTTTCCCAAAAACTGATTTCTCAAAGTTTCGGTGTTGTTCGTTGCCGCGATCGAAAATGCCATTGCCGGTGCTGCCAGGCAGCTTGCGGCAGCAGTTAAAGCAGCAGTTAAAGCAGCTATTTTTCCAGAAGTTATCATAATATTTTTTAGCTAAAATAGCAGGTTGCACTCCATCTATAGTAATATTGTCACATTCTGTCTATCGTTACGTCCAGTGCTTTTAGGATCGCTTTACAGACACTTTAGAAATAAGTATATTTACGGTATTTGTTGATTTTTGATTCCGTAATTATTGGCAATCTGTAACTGGCAAATAGAAGGAAGAAGTCAGAGTCGATAGTTGATAGTTGACTAAAGGACAGTTAACCAATTAGCAATTACCAATTACCCAATCTCAAATCGAATGATTTCTTAAAAACCCCTTGCAGTGCCTTCCCCGCGCGGATCGGCAGCCCCTTCCAACCAACCGTCGGGAGTCAGGACGATCGCATTTGCATTTCCCCAGCCCTCGCGTTCTTGAATCTGATGTCCCCGCCGCCGCAACTCTTCAAGCGTTTCCACCGGCAAACCCTTGCGTTCCACTGACAATCGATCGGGCTGCCACTGATGGTGAATTCGGGGTGCGGATACGGCATCGCCGACTTTCATGTCGTAAACCAATACGTTGAGCACTATTTGCAATACCGTCGTAATAATTGTGCTGCCTCCGGGAGCTCCCGCAGCGAGGCGGAATCTGCCGTTTTCCGTGACAATTACCGGCGTCATGCTTGATAGGGGAGTTTTCCCAGGGGCGATCGCATTTGCCTCGCCACCAACCAAACCAAATAAATTCGGCACTCCCGGCGCAGCAGCAAAATCGTCCATCTCGTTGTTGAGCAAAATTCCCGTACCCGCCGCCACAACCCCGGCCCCAAAACCGCCGTTGACTGTAAATGTCAAACTCACCACGTTGCGTTCTTTGTCAACTACTGTCAGGTGCGTAGTTTCAGGAGACTCCCAGACCAAGCGGTTCAAAGTTTGAGGGTCAACAGCTTTTACCTTGCTGGAGGGTGCGGCCTGGGACATTTGGATTTGCGATCGCCTGAATTTAGCATAGCTCGGGCCGGTCAAAGCTTTCACCGGAACGCTGACAAAATCCGGGTCGCCTAAATACTGGGCCCTGTCAGCATAAGCAATTCTCATACTTTCGGCCAGTAAGTGCACGGTGTCTGCACTTTGCCTTCCCCATTTCTCGATCTCCGTATCTTGAAGAAGATTTAAGATTTGTAACAAATGAACGCCTCCTGACGAAGGAGGAGACATCGCGCAGATTTCATAAACGCGAAAGCGGCCGCAAATCGGATTTCGCCAGATCGGGGTGTAGTTTTTCAGGTCTTCGAGGGTAATGATGCCTCCGTTGTTCGCCATATCGCGAGCGATCGCCCTGGCGATATCTCCGGTATAAAA